>CAYQPS010000021.1:0-10102 GCA_964419555.1 uncultured Candidatus Saccharibacteria bacterium
CCGCAGCAAAAATTGCCTAAATTTATGCTAAAATGTAAGTAAGAAGTTCCTGGAGGAGCTATGCTAAATCTGGATCCGCGGTGCGCAGAGATAGTCCGAGAGTTGAAGTTGTATGAGCTCGGAAGTGACGGCGACGTCACGTACTGGGCTAGCCGGGAAATTCCCTGACAACAAGCAGAATGGATCCTGGCCGGCGCGCTAAACCATTTCCATGCTGAAGTCCTCGAACATGGAGGATTCTCGACCGGATTGGATTGGTGCTACTGTCGCTACCAAGATACTCTAACGGATGTGCTTAGGTCGGTAACCCCGGCCGTCACAGCTGTGCGGTAAAGGATATGGGACCACCCTAAAAAGTGGCCCCATGTTTTTGTTTGGTTGGTGTGTTAAAATGGGTAAGTAAAAGATTACTTACATAATTACTTACCTAGTATTAAAATAAAAAAAATAGGAGTTGCTTCCGCAACTCCTATCTCTCCACTGATTGAACTTACTGTTGTGCCTGGGCCAACACTCGCGCCACTGCCGCAACAAGCTCGTGCGGATCCACTCGCGAAGGACGTCGGGCTGGACAATTACGAGTTCCGTGAGCAAAAATCGTACCATGCATCTCCGAGAACCATTTCTCACCCACACTCTCCGGCACGGCCTTGATATCAGGATGATCCATGCGCACTTCTTCTTTCTCCGCACGGACAACTCCGATATTGTTTCCCGCCACATACACTGCGGCTCGGAGCTTGTGCCTTTCCAAAAGAAGGCGGGTCATTCCCGACACCTTTGTGTTGAAGACGAGAGCTACTTGTTCTCCTTCGGCCATCTCGATCTCATACTGATTCGCGATGACATGCTGCAGTGCCCTACTCCTTTGAAGAACTCCCGAAAGAATTTCTCCAATTCGAGCTACCACCACTCTTTGTCGACCCTTTTTCTTTTGAACACCCGACTGCAGTGCCTTAAAGATTAGCAAAAGATCGATAACGCCACCTGTGGTGATAAGCATTCCGTTTTCAGGAGATGCTTCAACCGAAGGAATGACAGAGCCCAGCGCGGCGATATCGCCATTGGTAGCATGACTCCTGAGAATGTAAACAAAAAAAGTGTGTGCTTTGTCATCCTCGTCCCACTCTCTTTTCATCCCCTTCCCGCCAGCTTCAAGGTTGACGGCTACATCACCCTCCTTGAAGTTTACTCCGTCCCAATTTGGTGGACGAAACCTAAACCCCGCGTTCTTGTCGCAAAACTGTCGAATCGCCCATACGGCACAGGCGGAATCGAGATCCAATGGGTCGCGAATGTAAATCACAAGCACCTCGTGTAAGTGTGAGTACGGACTATCCTAGTTTAGTTTTACCAGTTAAATATATAATGTCAAGCATAGAAAAAGGGGTGCCGAAAAAATCTCGGCACCCCTTACTAGATACTACAGCTAGGAGAAAAACAAACGATATCCCGTAGCTTCATGAAATTCCGCACACACCTTCTTTGCCTCCTCGCGAGAAGGGCTGTGGTCAATAGCCACATGCACTGCTCCTTCCAAATCAACAACTCGCGGCTCTTTACGAAGATTCCAATCAGAAGGAACAATCATCTTTGCCGCCTCACGTACCCGTTGCTGATCGCAAGTAGGGCGCACTGTGATCTGCCAGCCAGTCTCTTTCTCAAGACCATCTAGCAAAGTCCTGTAACGTTTTCCAATTTCGGGTGTAATGAAGGTGACTTCTAGGTAGGAGCCCCCATGCGTCGCCCGAGTCTGGATTTTCAAAAGCTCATGATCAATTCCCTGCAGACGCAACGGAACAAATATTCTCGCTTCGTCTGCTTTCATCTTATCCCCTGCTACTCCTACCAAGTCGAGCAAGGAAGATTTTTTTACCGTTCCTTCAATTACGAGTTCGAAACCCGTCCATCGCTGAAACTGCGTAGCTGCTTCTTCGATAACACGAACATCGGGTTCCGGTTCGTCCACGAAGACTATCACTTGTTTCTGTTTGCCACCCTGCACTTTTGTCGGTCTCACAGGATGCCAATCCGGCGGCAGACAACTCTGAGCTTCTTTGATAAGCGCATTCCCATTAGGGGTTTCCGCTAATCGAACAGTGCGCCCAGTCATCAGCCGCAGTCGTTCAATCTGCTCCGCGTACTGCTCCTCTACTTTTCTCGGAATACCGAAATACAAAACGAGTGTGCCGTTAGGCGCGCCTATTTTGTATAAATTGGCCTCCACCGGAAAAAGTCGTCGAGTAATTTCCATAGATCTTGCTTGGTCCAGTTGTTGAACTGGTTTTTGCGCCATCTTAGGAAACGATGGAGCTGCTGCGCTAGTGCGACGAACAGAAGGCTGAGTGATCACTTTCCTTCTACGCGACAACTCCTTCAAGTTCACCGCATCGCTGCTTTTTTCCGAGAATCTTTTTCGCGGATTCACCTGAAATTCAAGTGCCTCACCCAACGCAGGGTTGTGCACACGTCCCCGCAGAGATCCCAAAGCTTTGGTCAAAGACATCCTGGCTTCATAATCTCCGTGGACTAAAACAATTTCCGGAACCTTGAGAGCTCGAGCAAGCTCTACCAGCTGCGATTCGTCTGCGTGAGCACTGAGTCCATAAGTCGCAACTTGGCATTTGAGCTCAACCCTTTCTCCTCCGATAAACAGATTGCCTCCTCCATTTCTGGCGACTTCTTGCACTGCGCGCCCCGGCGATTCTTCGTCTTGATACCCGGTGATCGCGATAAGACTTTTCGGGTCTTTCGCTAGCACGCGAGCATACATTTGGCTTGGACCGCCCGTGAGCATTCCCGAACTCGAGACAAAGATCGCCGGTTTTATATTCGCAACCGACTCCCTACTTTTTCTCGAGATGGCTATAGCTGGGCTACCTTGGTAAAAGAAGGGGTCGCCGTATCTGGTGATACGTCTACTCATCCAATCACTGGTATGTTCCGGCAAGGATCGATATGCTTGGCATACCTGCCGAACCATTCCATCCACGAAAATCGCTGTCCGCTGCAGCTTGCCTTCTTCCATCGCACGCGAAAGAATTAAAATAACTTCTTGCGCACGACCGATGGCAAATGCCGGATAAAGAACTGAACCGCCTCTGTATATTACTTCCGCGGCTTGTTCAATGAGGCGATTTTCTTCCGCCGAACGGCTAGCATGCATTCTGCCGCCGTAAGTGGATTCCATCACCATCACATCCGGCTGACAGGACGGGATTTTCATTCCCGGCACAGTCAACTGGTCGGTGACAGAAACATCTCCGGTGACAAGCAGGGTCTCGTCTTTTGATTCAAAAACGACGCTGCATGCTCCGAGAATGTGTCCACTTGGATAAAAAGTTATCCGAAGAGCATCATCAAAACAAAGAACGATTTTTCCGACTGGCGTCACGGCAATACCCGCGAGCACCTTCTCCACCATCTCCTGTGAGTATAGAGGAATCTCTCCGCCCTCGTCGCGATTCATTCCCATGATCTTGAGCGCATCTCTGAAAAGAATTTTCATGAGATGTCCTGTCGCATCCGTGGTTATGATCGGTACGGGATAATCCTTATACACGACGGGCAGTGCGCCGATGTGATCCGTATGCCCGTGGGTCACAACGATAGCTTCCACTCCGCCTACTTCCTGGATCTTTGCCAGCCACGGAAGCTTGTCCTTATTGGAACCCATGCGGATTCCGCAATCGACAAGCAATCGATGACCTGCAATTTCCACGATCATACACGAGCCCCCTACTTCATCTGCTCCTCCCAAGAAGAGCAATTTCATTAGTCCTCCCTCTGTAAATGGTAAGAAAAACCTGCTCAATTTTAGATTACCTTTTAGTCCCTATCTAGTCAATATTTAAAGTTATATGTGTTAAAATAGGTAAGTAAAAGATTACTTACATAATTACTTACCTATGTCTATGCAAAAATTCGTAAATAGAAATACCAGAAAAATAACAAAGGTTGGCAAGGGATCTTTGATGGTAACAATCCCAAAAGATCTAATTGCCGCTCTCGGCTGGAAAGAGAAGCAGAAAGTGACGGTCAAGAAAGTTCGAGGAGGGTTGCTCATCAAGGATTGGAAGAAATGAAAAAGAAAATCACATATTGGGCTTTATATGACTTTGCCAACTCAATTGTCCTGATGGCGTTTCTTTTTTACTTTTCCCAGTGGCTGGTAATAGAGCAAGGCAAGCCGGCATGGTGGTACAACGGCTCTCTTATTATCTCCTCGTTACTTTTCATTATATCGGCTCCTTATTTTAGTAAAATAATTGATGAGAAAAAGATAAAAATAAAAGGCCTTCGTTGGTGGACAGGCCTATCCTTCGTTGGTTTCGTAGTAGTAGCTTTACTAACTATTTTTGGAAACGGCATAGAATTATTGACTACCCTTTTATATACTTTCGCCAATTATGCTTACATGATTTGTTTTTTATACTTCACTCCGATGTTGAATGACCTATCCAGACCAGAAAATCGTTCCTCAATTTCAGGAATAGGCCTCGGAGCAAATTCGTTGGGCCAAGTGGTAGGAGTACTCGTCACCCTACCCTTCGTGAATGGACTAACATTGTTCGGCGACCCTGGTCGCGCCCAGGCTCTCTTGCCGGCGACTATCCTTTTCGGTTTACTCGCTCTGCCCATGCTGTTGTTTTATAAAGAAGAAATCGCTCAAACTCCAAACACTATAGAAAAAGGGAAATTGAGCGTGATATCCATGTTTAAGATGGTATTTTCCTACAAACCACTCGCCTTTCTTTTACTCGCTTACTTTTTATTAAGTGATGCCTTGTTTACTTTTGCAAATAATTTCCCTCTATATCTAGAAGTCGTGCATCATGCCTCTGATACTACGAAATCCATTCTTACCGCTGGTATTTTATTGCTCTCTGCAGTAGGGGCTGTAATTTTTGGTAAAATCGGTGATAAAAAAGGAGACTTGCCTACCCTAAAAAAAATAGTGGTTGTCTGGTGTTTCTTGTTGGTATTGATGGCATTCGTTACTAATTTTAAAATATTAATTCCAATATTCCTTTTTGCGGGAATTTTTTTCGGATCTGTTTTCACTATAGTGCGCTCCATGGTGGGGCGGCTCGCTCCTCCAAATTTGGTGGCTTCGTCATTTAGTTATTACGTCGTTGCGGAACGATTCGCTACTTTCATCGGACCAGCCATTTGGAGTGTTGCGTTACTTGTTATGGGCGAGGGACCGGAAGGATATAAAACAGCGTTGATTTCACTAGGCATATTGATGGCATTTAGTTTATTGGCTCTTAGGAAAATTAAAATTTGATATAATAAGTATTATTAATTAATAACTATTTTATGGACATAAAACAACACACGACACCAGAGATGTTAGAGAAGTATAGTTTTTTGTGGTCAGAAGTAAGACTCGTTATAGCAGCGGTAGCTCTATTTATTGGAGGCATTCCCCCAATATTATTTTTAAAATTGCCGAGTGGCCTCACCACGTCGCTCCTCACACTCTGTTGGATTATCTCCGGCGTAGCAGCCGTTTATCTACTATATCGTTGGAATGAAAAGAAAACGCTCTTTGGGGCCAAGGTAAGGCTGGACACTTATGCGTTTTTTATAATGGTTGTCTCTGGAATAAATCTAGGTATTGTGGGAATCTTTGGAAGAAATATCGGTATGTCGATTGCTTCAAGTAGGATTGTATTTTTTGCTGTTGGTGTGGCATATCTAGTAGCAGCGTATCACTTGCACCGACGTTGGAAGGCAAACGGCGGAAAAATATTTTAAGTTTAAAAAATTATTTCTTTTTGTTGCCAATACAAGCCTTAACAAAAGCGGTGAAAAGCGGATGTGGGTTAAGAGGACGAGCGAGGAATTCAGGATGGAATTGAGTACCCAAGAAAAATGGATGTTTGTTTTTCGGTAGCTCGGCTATTTCCATCAAATTTCCATCTGGAGACTGCCCTGAAAATACAAGTCCCTTTGCTTCTAGCTTTTTGATAAATTCAGGATTGACTTCATAGCGATGCCGGTGTCGCTCAGTTATTTCTTTGGTTCCATAAGCGCTGCGAGCGATGCTGCCCTCTCTGAGCTTGGCTTTATATCCCCCTAGTCGCATAGAACCCCCGTATGAATTATTTTTCAAATGTTCTTTTTGAGACTCCATCACATCTATCACTATATTTTTTGTATTCGGATTCACTTCTCTGGTATTGGCGTCTTTGAGACCTAAAATATTCCTAGCGTATTCAATCACCATCATCTGCATACCATAACAAAGACCGAAATAAGGGATTTTATTTTCTCGCGCATATTGCACTACCTTGAGCTTTCCTTCCACTCCACGAGAACCGAACCCTCCAGGCACCACGATACCGTCATAATTTTTCAACTCTTTGAGTTTGGTGGGATTTTTTTCATAATCAACAGAATTCAGCCAAGAAATAACTGGTTTTTTATCTTGCGCATAAGCAGAATATTTGAGAGCTTCAATAACTGAAAGATATGAATCAGAGAGAATAAAGTCTCCTGTTTCAAAATATTTACCAATCATTGCTATCTTGACTGTCTTCTTGCCATTGTGAGCATGTTTGGCAAAATTTTTCCATGCATTCCAAGCTTTTGTATTGGGCTTCTGACAAACAACTCCCAAAATATCACAGAGTTTAGTGGAGAGTTTTTCTTTTTCAAAGTTAAGTGGGATATCATAGATACTATCCACGTCTGGAGCAGAAACTATCCTATCAGGTGATATGTTGCAAAAAAGTGAAAGTTTTTCTTTCCTTTTTTCATCAAGCGGAACGTCACCCCTGGCAAGAAGAATGTCTGGTTGTATCCCTGAGGCATTTAGCGCTCGGACTGCATGCTGAGTGGGCTTGGTTTTCATTTCTCCTACTTTTCCTGGTGTAGGTAAGTATGAGACCATAACAAAAATTACGTCTTTGGGATTTTCAATTTTCAGCATTCGAGCAGCTTCGAGGAAAAGAATGTTTTCATATTCTCCAACTGTTCCACCTATCTCTACCACCACCACCTCCGCCTTTGCATTCTGTGCTGCTTGCTTGATTCTTTTTATAACCTCAAAAGGAATATGAGGCACGACTTGCACACATTTGCCTTCGTACTCCAAGTTGCGCTCGCGTTCGATAACTCTCTGATACACCCGCCCAGTCGTCATATAATTTACCCTGGTTAAATTCGTTTCAAGAAATCTTTCATAGTTGCCCATGTCTTGGTCTGTCTCATCTCCGTCATCTAAAACAAAAACCTCGCCGTGTTCGGTGGGGTTCATAGTGCCTGCGTCGATATTTATATACGGGTCGATTTTCATGGCGGTGACACGAATCCCGCGATTTTTTAATATAAGACCGATTGAAGATGCAGTAATACCCTTTCCTACCCCAGAAATAACTCCCCCCACCACGAAAATGTATTTGGTTGCTTGTTTCGCCATTTATTAACTACTTGTTTAAATATTTTCTTATCGCTAAATAACTTGAAATTACTCCTAGAAGTATACCCGATAATAGGATAATTATAAAGATTTGGAAGAAATTGGCTAGGTAATAGTCAAACATATCAAGCCCTAAAAAGGCAGTCATATTACGACCCATCCAGGCTGTCACGGGCCAGAAAAGGACCAGGGTGATGACTGTGGCGACCGCACCGTATATTGCGCCTTCTACTAAAAAGGGGCCACGGACGCCCATTTTTGAGGCTCCCACTAGCCTCATAACGCCTATTTCCTCTTTGGAGATGAAAAGGGTCAATCTTATAGTGCTGAAGGTAGTAATAAAGGAAGTAATTATTAGATAAATCGTGAGGAGAAAGCCGAGCTTTTGAGCACCCCCTATGATGGAATTTAATCGGTCAATCACCAGTTTGTTTTTATGATAATTTACTTTGTCTATGATGGAAGCCGAGCCAAGGGCTAGAGCATTGTCTCCTTTCAAGAAATTCGCGATGCCCTCGTACTGAGAAATCTCTTTGGCTTTTACATTCAGGTACGCACCTAGAGGATTTTCATTTATTTCATCGAGTGCTTGGATTGTCGGATAATCACTCGCATGGCGCTCACGGAAAATCTGTAATGCTTCTTCTGCACTGGTATAAGTTATTTCTCTGACTTCCGGCAACTTTAGAAGAGAGTCCTTGAGAGCGAGAATCTTGTCTTCCGGCGCCCCAACATGAAAGTAAATGGTCACATCCACTTTGTTTTTTATTTGACTCAGTGACGAATGCAAAACCGCCTGAAGTAATATAAGTATGGTGATGACAGCCAGAGTATTCACGACTTGCAGCACCGCTGCCCAAGAAACAATCCCGTTTCTCTTAAAATTCAAAAATCCAGCTTTGATAATTCTCTTTAAGACAACCATAATGTTTTATTGTAACAATTAAATAATATATTTGCCATTTTTGTCATCTCGCACTACTTTACCTTTATCCATGGTTATCACTCGGCCTTTTATTGAATCCACTACGCCTCTGTTGTGAGTGGCTAAAATTATGGTGGTGCCAAGGTCGTTTATCTTTTTTAAAATTTGAATCACCTCGTGTGTATTTATTGGGTCGAGGTTTCCAGTCGGCTCGTCTGCGATGATGAGATCTGGTTGATTGATGATGGCTCGCGCTATCGCTAACCTCTGCTGTTCACCACCGGACATTTGATGTGGAAAGTGCGAAACTTTATCACTCAAGTCTACCAGCTCGAGTACGTGTGGCACGTCGGATTCTATTTCTTCATCAGTCTTGCCGACAGACTCCATAGCGAAGGCAATATTCTCATAAGCAGTTTTGTTTGAAAGTAATTTAAAATCCTGAAAAACCACCCCCATCCTGCGCCTCACCTTGTTCAAATCGTCACTTTTCAGATTATTGATGTTGTTAGACTCGAAAAACACAGTGCCTTCTGTAGGCTTATCGTCTGCTAGTATCATTTTGATTAAAGTAGTCTTGCCGGCGCCAGAATGCCCCACAATGGAGGCAAATTCCCCCGCTGTTATGGTCAAATTAACGTCATTTAAGGCTATCGAATCTTTGTTGTATACTTTTGAAACGTTATTGAAGTAAATCACCCATCTAGTATATCACAATTTACAAAATTTTTTCAGCTTCAATATAACTGGATACAATATTAGCTCCTCGGCTCGGAAATACAAAAAAGGTTTTTTTTATTTCTCTCGCTTTACGTCGCTAATAAAAATATCTATATCTCCCCTCTCTAGTACTCCCGAGACATCAGAAGTCTCGACATCTGTCCGATGGTCCTTGACCATTTTATAGGGATGCAAGACATAAGAGCGGATTTGATTGCCCCATTCTATTTCAGTATTTTTGAGCTTCATACTTTCTTCCACGGTCTTCTTTTCTTCCTCAGCTTTTTTAAAAATCTTGGCTCGAATAATTGAGAGTGCTGTCTCTCGATTTTGTTCTTGGCTCCGCTGACCTGATGAAGAGACTGCGATGCCGGAAGGCACATGCACTATTCGCACCGCTGTCTCTCTTTTATTTACATTCTGCCCTCCCGGCCCGCTAGAGCGAGCAAATTCTATCTTTAAATCCCCTTCTGGAATCGAAATATCTTTTTCTTCTAGTTTTGAAAATTTAGGAAGAACCTCCACTAGCGAAAAAGAAGTATGTCGAAGCTTCTTCGCATTGAAAGGTGAAATCCGAACCAACCGATGCACCCCACCTTCGTTCTTTAGAGTTCCGTAAGCATTTTTACCTTCCACTTCAAACGAAACATTTCTGTACCCGTTGTGGTCGTTTTTATGTTCGTGAATAAAATAAACACTCCATTTCTTTTTACCGGCATATTTCACATACATATCAAGAAGCATGCGAGAAAAATCTTCCGCATCGTCGCCGCCGGCGCCGGAAATAATAGTGACGATAGCATTGCCCCTGTCATATTTACCCAAACCCTCTTTTTTTGCTTTCAATTCTGCAAGTTCTCTCAAAGCATTTTGTGCTTTGTTTTTGTCATCCCAAAAATTCGGAGCTTGCATCTCCGTTTCCAACGCTTCTATTTCTTTTTGGATATCGTTTGTGTCTTTTTTCATATTTTTGGAGCCGAGAGTGGGAATCGGACCCACGTTCCTACTTTACGAAAGTAGTGTTCTGC
>CAYQPS010000022.1:0-9791 GCA_964419555.1 uncultured Candidatus Saccharibacteria bacterium
GAGTGAATCCTCGCGAAGTATTAGTTTTTTTGTTAAAAAAAATCATGTTAATTCGGTGATATAGTAAACCCCTCAAATTGAGAATTAATTTTTGAGCCAGGAGGAGACGACATCTTTGGTCTTCCGTCGCCAAAAAATAAAAACAAGGAAATAATAATCAATACTACCGCGAAAGCAGAAAGGATGTAGCTGGCTTGATTCTCTTCCTTAATTAAGCCACCAGAACATTTCATTACTAGCTGGACAATTTTGGGAGGAATAGTTTCTTGGTAAAACTTTAGCGCTTTCCAGCTGTCGCTTTCAAATTTTATGCCCTCTACTTCGTGAGTTGAAACTTCGTCTACAGCTTTTGGTGCTTGTTCAGCGTTAGGAATTTCAAGCTCTTTTAGAGCATTTTGTATTTCCAAACTGCCTTGAAGTTTTTCCTGATTCATGAGGAGTATTATACCTTATTTTCTTTCATAGAAGCCAGGAACTGGTCCGCCAGAATATACAAACGGAATACCCTGACTGGAGGTTTGTTCAAACATCGCACCGAGACGATAATCCTGGTTCCCGCTTAATACTACATATCCATAAGGATTGCCCTGAGGGTCTAGAGCATTACAGACATTTGGCAGATAGCCTTGCAGCCCGCCTGAGGTTGCACATGGCGGAAAGCCGGAAGTCCCGGGATAATTGTTATCGTCAATCCAATAATAAGTGCTTGAGTCGCCGGGGTATGCTCCATTATCGGAAACATACAAAGCGAGCGCTGTATCAATGCTTCTTAATTCAACAAGCCTCCGCGTATCGCGTGCCTTCATTTTTGCGGAGCCAAGCGAAGCGAAGACTATTGACGAAAGCAGGCTAATTATGGCTACAACCACAAGAAGCTCGATTAGTGTGAATCCTTTCCTGATTGTTTTTTTGTAAAACATCTATCTGGTTGCCTTAATAGTTTACTCGGTGACTATCCTCTTTTAATAAGTCTGACCGGCCACCCAGCCTATGAGAAAGATAGTCATTTATAAAAAATACGACTAATATCATTAGAGCAGTTCCGAGTAAAATATCTGAAAGACTATAATAAATACAAACTGTACCTGTCTCTTTCTTCGTATCCATATGTTTTTTATGTATAAATTTAATCATAAGATAATTATATAATAGTTTATAAAAAAGCTAGAAGCAATACTTGGCTTTAATACTAAAATGTTATCTCAGCTAATACGGATTGCAAAGACAATAATCGCTGCTAGGCAGCACGGTACTACACCAATTGCCGGCACCAAAGGGTCGGCACGACGGAGGCTTGGGCACCGTTGTTGGTGCTAGATTTTCTAGACCAACGACTAAAAGCCCGCCGATGTCTGGAGATGAAAAATAATTATAATAACTATAAACTCTGACGCCACCAGGCGGACTTACCGGAACCGAACTTAAAAAGCCTTCCGTTACCAACTGCTGAACCATAGAATTGAAACTAGCAGCCTCATCAGGCATCACCGGTGTTTCATTGGGATACCTGCCATACTTGTCAAAATATAGTGTAAGAGCTGTTTGTACTTGACGAAAATCAGAAATTCTTTTGGAATCACGTGCTTGTGATCTAGCAGAATTCAGAGATGCAAAAATGATAGACGAGAGCAGACTAATTATGGCTACAACCACAAGAAGCTCGATTAGTGTGAACCCTTCTTTAAATTTAATTCTGTTTTTCGGCATTATTTTATTGCACTAGCGGAAGTGGGGGCACAGGAATAGGAGTTACCGAACTACTTCCTCTAAAAAAGAAGTAAAGGGAGAGACCAAGCATTAGTATCACAATCCCTAAGAGAATATATTCCGCCTGTTTTTCTTCTTTTATAGCTCCGCCGGAGAGTTTCATTACCAGTCGAACAATCTTGGGAACATCCGAGGAAGCTTCGGCTTTCACCACCTTCTTCTGTGTTTCGACGGCAGACTTTGCCTCAAATTCTTTTAAGGCTTCTGCTATTTCTTCGTTGCCCCCAATTTTTATATCCTCATCCATGAGGAGTATTATACCTTAATAGAAGACTCCCCAAAAAGCTAGTTGTGAATTTACTTCTTTTTCTCTTCTTCCTTCTTAAAAGGAATTCCGAGTATTTCGAAAAATGCTAGACCTTCTTTTTTATTTTTTGCGCTAGAGACCAGAGTGATAGACATACCGAAAACATCTCGGATATCTTCATCTGCTGTTTCAGGGAAGATGGTGTGCTCTTTGATGCCGATAGTCATGTTGCCGACGTCGTCTACTGCCTTCTTGCTGAGTCCTCGGAAGTCTTTAGTTCGAGGAAGAGCTACGTTGATGAGCTTTTCAAGAAAAGCGTACATTCTTTTCCCGCGCATTGTGACAACAATTCCGATAGGGTCTCCCTGTCGAACTTTGAAAGATGAAATGGACTGCTTGGCACCTCGGAGAGCTACTTTCTGTCCAGTAATTTTTGCCAAGCGTTCGCCGATAGCTTCATTTTTATTTTTATCTTTCTTGATAGCTGTACCAGTACCTACATTCACCACCACCTTTTTCATCTTTGGTGCAGCCATGGCGTTCTTATAATGGAAAACGCTTTTAGTTTTCTCAAAGGCATCTCTCTCTTTTTCTTTTACAGTTAAATGTTTCATATATCTTATTCTGCTTTCTTAACGTTTGAAGCGTGAAGTGGCATGGCTATTGATATAATGCTTCCCTTTTCTCCGGACTTTCGAGGGCGCTGATGCTTCTTGAGCATATTCGCTCCTTCTACAACAACTTTATTATCCTTCAGCAAAACACGAACAATTTTTCCTTTCTTGCCTTTGTCCTTACCAGTGATGATTATTACGTTGTCGCCTTTTTTCAATCTCATATTATTTATATTACCTCTGGTGCTAGAGAAATAATTTTCTGGAAACCTTTCTCAGCAAGCTCTCTAGGAATCGGTCCGAAGATACGTCCGGCCTTTGGGTCCATTTTGCCTTTTTCTAATATAACCACCGCGTTGTCATCAAACCGAATATAAGAACCATCTTTCCTTCTATAAGCATCTCGTGTGCGCACCACCACTGCTTGGTGTACATCTTTCTTTTTTACCATTTTTCTAGGGCTAGCGACTTTCACTGAAATAACCACCAACTCTCCGATAGAAGCATACCTCTTCTTAGAAGAACCCAAAACCTTAAACACCGCTCCGAGAGTGCCTCCGGCATTATCTGTTATTTTTACTAAACTTCTTGGTTGAATCATAAAATTATTCTTTGACTATAAACTTTTTATCTTTCGAAATCGGCCTGGTTTCGATTATCTCCACTTTGTCTCCTGTTTTGTACTTGTTACTCTCGTCATGCGCCTTGTACTTCTTGTTTACTTTATAAAACTTTCCGTACAAAGGGTGCTTGATGAATCGTGAAACGGAAACAACCACAGTCTTGTCCATCTTGTCTGAAACCACCACCCCCTTCAGGATGTTGCCTTTTGCTTCCTTGATATTTTCTTGTTTGGTGTTTGTTGTCATATGCTCTTATTTCTTTCTATTTCTTTTTATTCCTTTTACTGACCTCTGTCAATATTTGAGCTACTTGTTTTCTTAAAGTCCTCGACTCTTTTACGTTTTTTGACTTTGCTCCTTCGGCTTTGAATTTTAGGGCTCGAATCTGTTCTTCCAGACCCGCGAGTTTCTTTTGCAACTCTTCTGCCTTCATCTCCCGTAAATCTTCTGCTGTGTTTTTCTTTGCCATATATTTTACTGTTTGTGTTCGCGGGAAATAATTCTAGTCTTCACCGGAAGTTTGGTGCCAGCCTTGCGCAGGGCTTCATGCGCTATGGTGTCTTCTACGCCGTCTACTTCGAAAATAATACGTCCAGGAAAAACATCGAAGCAGTAGCCCTGCGGGTCTCCCTTTCCCTTTCCCATGCCCACTTCTGCAGCTTTGGCGGTATACGGACGGTCCGGAAAAATACGAATCCAGTATCGGCCAGCTTTAGTGAGAGTACGAGTGATAACTTTTCTAGCGGACTCGAGTTGAATAGACTTGATGCGGGCCTGACTCTCAGCTTTCAACCCATAAGAACCAAAAGAAAGCTTGGTGCCTCGGGTATCTGGAGAAAGCGCCTTTGGATTTGAGCGCTTGGTCTGCCATTTTCTAAATTTTACTTTTTTCGGAATTAACATAAAAATTATTTATTCTTTTCCTCTTTCTTGTCTTTCTGGGCGAAGATTTTTCCTCGATAAATCCAGACTTTAATACCGACAGTTCCATAAGACATGACTGCTCGCTCGCGCTTGAAATCTATGTCCGCGCGGAAAGTCTGAAGCGGGATAGAACCGCGCTTAAGCTCTTCCGTGCGGGCAATTTCTGCTCCACCTAAACGACCTGAGAGCACCACTCTAGCTCCTTGTACTCCACGAGCACTCATAACTTTCTCAATGATTTGTTTGATAACTCTCCTGTAAGGCATTCTTTTCTCTAGTCCTTCAGCAATCATATAAGCCACTATAGATGCGTCGGCTTCTGGGTTACTAACTTCAACAATTTCTAGTTTAAAATCTTCCGGCTTTACAATCTTGAGCTTGTCCATTTTCTTTAAAATATCTTCTTTCAATTTTGTCGCACCTTCACCACTCCGGCCGATGATGACACCCGGGCGAGAAGTCTTGATGATGAAACGAGTATTTTTTTGACTTCTTTCAATCTCGATTGAAGATACGTACATCCCGCGCAATTTCTTTTCCAAGTATTCACGAATCAAAACATCACCTCGAAGATAGACAACGTACTTTTTAGGGTCGGCAAACCAACGAGACTTCCAGTCTCGGAGCATTACTAATCTATGTGCGTATGGATGGACTATTTTACTCATATTATTTTTTTACCTTTTTCTCTTTTGTAGCTTTGACTGCGACAACCTTCTCAGCTAAAAGCAAAGACAGATTGCTGGTTCTTTTATTTATTCTGTGTCCGCTTCCCATGGCTCGAGGCATCATCCTTCTCATCGTAACCCCCTTGTCTACCCGAAGCTCTTTTATAATTAAATTTTCCGCCTCGATTCCAGCCTGCTTTGCATTTGCTACAGCTGACATTAAGAGTTTCTTGATCGGGCCTCCGGCACGCTTGGCCAAGAAATCAAGCTCAACAATTGCCTCCGGTACAGCCTTCTTTCGAATTAGATTCGCCACTGCGCGAACTTTTCTAGGAGCTTGTCTGTAATTTTTAAAATATGCTTTCATTTTTATTTAAAATTTTATTTTTTCGCAGCGGTAGCGTCCGTTGCGACAGCAGTAGCGGACTTTGCTTGAGCTATTTCAGCTTCTTTCTTCTTCATTTCAAGTTCCTTCTGCATCTTTCCGCCGTGTTTTACGAATTTCCTGGTCGGTGAAAACTCTCCCAGTCTGTGGCCCACCATGTCTTCTGTAATCAGAACTTCCACATGAGTTTTGCCGTTATAGACTCCAAAAGTAAAACCAAGCATTTCGGGAGATATCTGACATGCTCGTTTCCAAGTTTTCACCATAGGGGTTTGAAGCGGGTTTTTGCCGGCAATCTTTTTTAAGAGCCTCTCATCCACGTTCATTCCTTTTTTGATTGATCTTGTCATTCTTTTAGTCTCTTTTTCGAACAAAAAAGCTCGCAAACGAGCTTGGAAATATACTAGCAAATATAAGCGAAATGTCAAATAAACGAAGAAGCCGCCAGTTGCTGTTCAAGCAACTGGCGGGCTTTCGATGAGTCCTCAAGGACTCTGTTGAGGGTTGGGTACAACAAGTTTTGTTTCGTACTTAATGCGCTCTCCGGGATGTGCGTTCGCGAATACCACCACCTCGTGAGGAACCGCCACAATGGTTTCTTCAGCCACAGAAGCTGGAAGAGACCTGACGGCCATCCTCGCAATGGTACGATAACGAATCGTGGCCGCAATTTCTTTCTGCCAATCCGGCCACAAAGCCCGGTCAAGCGGAAAATTCCGCTGGACAACAGAAAGAATCGCTTCGGAGATTTCCGTGTCGCCCAACATAGCTTCCACTTTGTTGGCCAAATCCTGCACCAACTTAAACTTCTGAGTATCAAGCAGCACTACTCTACTCCTTTTTGCTGTGGGTGATTACTTGTCGCCTGCCTGTCTCATCTTCCAGTCGTAATTCGATATGGTCGCGACCGTAGACGTTTTGGGCCTTGAGGCCCTGTGACGCTCCAACTCAATTCGAGCGGTGACACTGTGTCCTGTGCAGATACGTTTGAAGTGAAGATGCCTGGCCCTGCATTTACTGCAAAGCTGCATAGTGATGACCCGAGTGCTGGTCATTTGTCCCTCCATGTTTGACGATGAGCCTACCTAATTAAGTAGTCTAGCACAAAAAGACACAAAAGTCAACGACTATTTTATGTTGATTTTAAAGGCTTTTTGCCTAGTTTTTAAGACTTTCGGCTTTTGCCGGTTTTGCGTCTAGAAACAATAAAAACATTGGAATATTTCTTTGGGGTGCGAGTCTTGCGTCCGCCAGTAACTTTACCCCACATAGTCTTTGGACGTTTGGTTCCTCGGCCTTGTCTACCTTCACCTCCTCCGTATGGATGGTCTACTGGATTCATGGCAGTACCTCGCACAGTCGGACGAATTCCTTTCCAGCGACTTCGTCCAGCCTTGCCGTAATTTTCTAACTGATGTTCTTCGTTTGAAACAGTTCCAATAGATGCATAACATTCTTCCGAAACTTTTCTTATTTCAGTTGAAGGCATTTTTAAATTTGTATATCCGTCTGCATTCGCTACCACTTGAGCGAAGACTCCAGCTCCGCGAGCGATTTTTGCTCCACCTTTTTGTTTTATCTCTACGTTGTATACAAATGTTCCAACTGGAATATTTCGCAGTGGCAATCTATTACCAGCTGTCAGTGGAGCTTTTTCTCCCACCAAAAAAGTATCTCCAGGCTTTACAGTTTTCGGTAAAATCACATACCTCTTCTCTCCATCTTTATAAATAGCTAAACCAATGAAAGCGGAACGATTTGGGTCGTATTCAATCGATTTTATTTTTGCTGGAATATCTTTTTTGTCATACATAAAATCAACGTCTCGAAAAAGACGCTTGTGTCCTCCCCCCTTGTGCCTCATAGTGATGCGTCCTTGGCTGTTTCGGCCGACTGAACGTCGGAAACCGTGAGTTAGGGATTTCGTGGGAGTTGTCGCAGTCAAAATACTGCGATAATTTATATTCGTCATCTGTCTCCTAGATTTACTTGTAGGTTTGTAGGTTTTCATGCTGTATTTATATAAATTCTATTTTATCTCCTTCTTTTAGATACACAACGGCTTTCTTGCCTCCGCTTTTTGCTCCCGGCCTGCCTCTCCAATTAATTTCTTTTCGTGGCACAGACAATATATTCACTCTAATAGGCTTTACTTTGTAGAGTTCAAATACAGCCTTTTTTACTTCTGTTTTATTGGCAGATTCCGAAACATCAAAAGTGTAGACATTTTGTTCTATCAGGTTCGAAGCTTTCTCGGTAATTCTTGGATTTTTAATTGTTTTAAGGTTGGACATATATTTAAATTAAGACAAATTAACTTCTGGATTCCAAAAATTTAACGCTCTCAACAGGATTCTCTATTAGAAGATACTGGTAGTTCAAAACGTCCAACGGATTTAAATTCTTTACAAAAACCATTTCAATTGACGGGATGTTTCTGAAACTTTTTTCAGCCTTTTCGTCTCTACCATAAAGAGCAGTTAGAACTCTTGGCTTTTTGGATACCCCAAGCGATTTCCAGCCAGAAACTTTGGCCAAATTTTTTGCCACTTCCACCGCATCCTTTGTTTTCATTGTGGGCGTAGATAGAGAATCAACGAAAAGTATTTCGCCATCTTTCATTTTCTTGGAAAGCACAGAGAAAAGCGCTTGTGCGCGCATTTTTTTAGAAATTTTTCTCTTGTAATTTTTTTCTGCAAGTGGCCCGTGAGTAACACCTCCACCCACCCAGATAGGAGAACGAGATGAACCGTGTCTAGCGCGTCCTGTGCCTTTCTGCTTCCAAGGCTTCTTACCTCCACCACGTACTTCTCCTCGGTCTTTGGTGTCTGCAGTGCCAGCGCGCTTGTTTGAACGCATTCCCTCTACAACCTGGTGCACCAGGTCTGCTCGCCATTTAGCGGCAAAAACTTTTGCTGGAAGTTCTATCTCCCCTGCTTCTTTGCCTTTTTGGTCATATATTTTTGCTTGCAGTTTTTCTTGTTTGTTTGCTTGCATAAAATTATCTTGATATTATCTCTACCAAGCTTCCACGTCGGCCAGTGATAGCTCCTTTTACAAGCATTAAATTATTTTCTGCGTCTACCATAACAACTTTCAAATTCTTTTGAGTGATGCGGTCAGAACCCATTCTGCCTGCCATGCGCATTCCTTTCGGCACGTGCGTTCGCAGACCTCCTCCGATAGATCCAGGTTCTCGCTCAGAGTGCTTTTGTCCGTGAGTGCGGGGACCGCCGGCAAAACCGTGACGCTTCACTACTCCTTGAAAGCCCTTGCCTTTAGAAACAGATGTAACTTGAAGTTTGTCTCCAGGTGCAAAAACTGAAACATCAATAACTTCGCCTTCTTTCACTTCACTCGCATCCGTTGGCTTCAGCCTAAATTCCTTTAGAGTTTTATACAATCCTCCTTTCATTTGGCCTACTTGAGCCTTATTTATTTTGTGCTTCTTGCCTACTCCATATCCAACCTGCACTGAATCATAGCCGTCTTTCTCTTTAGAAAATATTCTAGTCACAGTGATTGGGCCAGCAGAAATAGCGGTAACAGGAAATACCGTACCGTCTTCTCCGAAATACTGCGTCATATTTTCTTTTGTTCCCAAAATAAATTTCATGTTGTTAGTTTTTTAGCTAATTAGCTGGTTAGCTACAAGCTACTGGAGCATCTTTACGTCAATATCAACCCCCGAAGGAAGAGACAGATTGGTAAGTGCCTCTATGGTTTTCGCAGAGGGGTTGATAATATCAATTAATCTTTTGTGTACTCTAATTTCAAATTGTTCTCGAGTATTCTTGTAGATAAACGGAGAACGATTTACCGTATACTTTTTTATCTCAGTAGGTAGAGGGACAGGACCCACTATCGTGGCATCATGACGCATGGCAGTATCCATGATTTGTTTGACGGAAGCGTCCAAGATTTTACTCTCATACGCTCGTACACGTATGCGAAGTGCCACTTGGCCTTCTTCCCCGCTCGCACGAGGAGTTTTCTTTTCCTTGGTTTTTGCGGCAACTTTCGGTGCTTTTACAGATTTTGCGGCCTGAGTTTTTACTGCTCTAGGTTTCTTTGTTTTTATTTCTTTGGTTGCCATGTTGTATCGGTTTTTTAAATGAACGAAACTAACTGCAAAACTTTAGCCTAGAATCTTCGTAACGACTCCGGCTCCTACAGTCTTGCCTCCTTCACGAATCGCAAATCTTTGAGCTTCCTCAAGAGCAACCGGGGTGACCAATTTAACTGTAATTTTAACTGTGTCTCCAGGCATGACCATCTCTGTTCCTTCAGCAAGGAAAACTTCTCCAGTAACGTCCGTAGTGCGGATGTAGAACTGGGGCTTGTATCCCTTGAAGAATGGGGTGTGACGTCCGCCTTCTTCTTTTTTCAAAACGTAAATTTCGCAAGCAAAGTTGTCGTGCGGAGTAACTGTTCCCGGCTTTGCCAAGACTTGTCCGCGAGTGATGTCTTCTTTCTTGAGTCCGCGAAGAAGAATACCAGCGTTGTCGCCAGCCATACCTTCTTGCAAGTTCTTGTTGAACATTTCAATACCAGTAACTGTTG
>CAYQPS010000023.1:0-9528 GCA_964419555.1 uncultured Candidatus Saccharibacteria bacterium
TCGCTTCCGCGATGTCTATCCGCCAGCTCAGGAGCTCTTGAACATGCAAAAAGAAACAACTTAAAAATTGAGCTCTGTGAAGCAAAGGAAGAACTACTTCCACTTTTACAAAAACTTTCACCGGACTATATATGTCTTGCCGGCTGGAAACAAATCGTCCTACCAGAAATCCTTGATGCATATCCAAACAAGATTTTAAATCTGCATCCAGGATTGATTCCAGACGATGTTGCTGGAGTAGTGATGAATCCAGATGGCACAGAAGCTCTTTGGAATAAAGGAATGTTTACAACCAAAGCAATACAGAATTTCTTAAACCAAAAAAGTACTTTTGCTGGTTCGTCCCTTCATTTTTTAACTTTTAACCTTGATTTTGGGCCGGTCTTGGATAGAGTTTTTGAAGAAGTTCTAGAACATGATAACGTTGATTCTCTATATTCCAGGCTGAAGAAAAAAGAAAATGAAATGTATGTGAAAGTTTTGGTACAATTAACCAATGGAGAATAATAAACTGAAAATTTTAATGGTGGGCGCAGGCGGCGGACGAGAGCACGCCTTGGGTTGGAAGATAGCACAGTCGCCGAAAGCAGGACAAATTTTTTTCGCTCCTGGAAACGGAGGTACCCTGCAAGTTGGCACCAACGTTGATATTTCGGCCACAGACATTCCGAAGCTTCTAGAATTTGCGAAGAAAGAAAAAATAGACCTCACTCTCGCGGTATCCGACGAACCGCTTGCTCTCGGCATCGTTGACGAATTTCAGAGCGCAGGGTTGCGCATTTGGGGACCAACCAAAGCTGCGGCGCAAATCGAATGGTCAAAAGTTTTTTCAAAAGACTTCATGAAAAAAAACGGCCTGCCAACTGCGAAGTTTGAAACTTTTACAGACTTTGAGGTTGCAAAAGAATATGTCCGGCAACAACCCTTTCCTGTGGTAATCAAAGCAAGTGGCCTAGCACTCGGCAAGGGCGTAGTCATCGCGGAGACAATCAAGGAAGCGAATAATGCGCTGGAAGAAATATTGGTAAAAAAAGTTTTTGGAGAATCGGGTAGTGAGGTAATTATCGAAGAATTTTTGAAAGGTACGGAAATATCGATTCATGCGTTTTCCGATGGAAAAACTTACAAAATGCTTCCTCCGTCTCAAGACCACAAGAAAATCGGAGAAGGGGACATCGGACTAAACACGGGCGGAATGGGCACCATAAGTCCGTTGCCTTTCGTGGACGAAAAACTTCTTAAAGAAATAGAAGAGAAAATTGTTGCACCCACCTTGAGAGCGTTATCAAAAAACAATACTCCTTTCGTCGGAATATTGTATCCGGGACTAATGCTCACAGATTACGGTCCTAAGATTTTAGAATACAATGCGCGCTTCGGCGATCCGGAAACTCAAATCTATATGCGACTTCTCGATTCTGACCTTCTAGACATTCTGGAAGCCTGTGTAGATGCCAAATTAGAAAGTATAGAAATAAAATGGAAAGCTGACTACGCATGTAATGTAGTCCTAGCATCTTTGGGCTATCCAGGTAGCTACGAGAAGGAAAAGCTAATATCTGGCATCACAGAAGCTGAAATGCAGCAAAATGTCGTTGTTTTTCAAGCTGGAACCAGGTTGGTTGCCAATAGTAACCTACTGACAAATGGTGGCCGAGTGTTGGGAATCTCAGCCGTGGGCGCTTCTTTAAAAGAAGCTCTCGATTCAGCATACCAAGCCATTACTAAAATTAACTTTGAAGGCTTGCAGTATAGAAAGGACATCGGCAAGAAAACATTGGAAATGTTAAAATAACTTACCAACATGAATAGAACTATAAAATCAGTTTTGATTTCAGTTTTCAATAAAGAAGGACTAGAAGAGATTGTTCGGCTTCTAGATAAACACGGTGTGAAAATTATTTCTACCGGCGGAACGGCTGAATTTATCCGTAAATTGAGTGTGCCCGTCACTGAAGTAGAGAGTATTACAGATTTTCCTGCAGTCTTTGACGGCAGAGTCAAAACCCTACATCCAAAAATCTTCGGTGGAATTTTAAATCGCCGAGATAACAAGATTGACCAGACAGAAAAAGAAAAACACAAAATAGAAGATATTGATTTAGTACTCATAGACCTCTACCCATTTGAAGAAACTTTGCGTAGCGGCGCAAGCGAAGAAGAAATAATCGAAAAGATAGACATAGGAGGAATTTCATTGATTCGCGCTGCAGCGAAAAATTTTAATGACGTTGTTGTAATTTCTTCCAAAAATCAATATCAAGTCTTTTGCAAAATACTAGAACAAGGACCAGAGACAACGCTTGAACAAAGAAAAAAATTTGCTGGAGAAGCGTTTGCACGAACAAGTGAATACGATCTTGCTATTCGCGGATTCTTCCAAGGCACTCCGCTTCGCTACGGAGAGAATCCACACCAGAGCGCGCAATTCGTCGGCAACCTTTCGGAAAGTTTTACTCAGCTTCACGGCAAAGAACTTTCATATAACAATCTAATAGATACAGAAGCCGCGATAACTTTAGTTTACGACTTTAAAGACCCGGCTTTCGCAATTATTAAACACATGAACGCTTGTGGACTCGCGGTGCGAGAAAATATTTTTGAAGCATACAAAGCCGCATATGCGGCAGACCCAGTTTCTGCATTCGGTGGAATACTAGCCACCAATAGAGAAGTAGGCGAAGATATAGCAAAGCTCATAAAAGAGCAGAAGCTTTTCGTCGAAGTAATTATTGCGCCAGATTTTTCTAAAGAAGCACTAGCTATATTGCAGGAGAAAAAAGACTGCCGGATTTTGAAATGGCACAACCCTACTTTGCCTCCCAAGCAAGTTAGAACAAATTTTACTGGTGTGCTCGTGCAAGACCGAGACACTCACGTTGAAGGAGAAGGGGATTTGAAAGTAGTTACGAAGAGAACGCCGACAGAACAAGAAAAAAAGACTTACTTATTGCATCAGTGGCTACGAAGCATTTGAAGTCCAATTCTGTCGCCCTGGTAAAAGACGGCACCCTACTCGCTATGGGCTGTGGACAGACGTCTCGCATTGATGCACTCAAACAAGCCGTAGAGAAAGCAGGGAAGTTTGGCTTTTCATTAAAGGGCGCAGTCCTTTCTTCTGAAGCATTCTTTCCTTTTCCTGATTGCGTAGAGATGGCTGGAGAAGCTGGTATAAGCGCCGTAATTCATCCAGGAGGCTCCAAGAACGACCAAGCATCAATTGAAGCTGCGGACAAACTCGGAATGGCTATGGTGACTATAGGCTTTAGGCATTTTAAGCATTAAATAAAAGTAAACTAGGCATTGACAAATATACATTCTAGGTGTATAATACACCTAGTGCCTCTAATCTAACACATAAGTTAGAGAGGGTGTCCTTTGGTATAAGAGGAATCAGAGAATGTCTGCGAACAAGAGTATTTCAATTGCGTCCGTTGTCCTGGTACTTGCTGTTGCCTTTGTTATCTATGTTGCGATTCATGTTCACCAAAAGAGAACCTCCGCGACTGAATTGATGAGGACCGACCTGGAAATCTTCGACCATTTCGCCTCGGGATTCGTGAAGGAGAACAACGGACGACGCCTCGAAGGTTCGGCGAGTTACGACGAGCCGATCAAGAGCGACGCGGGTAGGATCGTGTTCCGC
The DNA here is from genome assembly GCA_964419555.1 of uncultured Candidatus Saccharibacteria bacterium. GTDB lineage: Bacteria > Patescibacteriota > Minisyncoccia > Phycocordibacterales > UBA9973 > UBA9973. Next base: position 3,647 of record CAYQPS010000023.1, read on the forward strand.
CCCACTACAGGGGTAACTGTCCGCTATGTCATTTCCTCCAGTGAAGGGGGATCGTTCAGTGGCGTTGCCATGAGTAGATGGTCGGAAAAGGAGTGCGCCATTTACTCCGACCTTCCCCTCCCTCCTGCCACCGAGCCACGCGAGGTGGGGTGCGATAAGTAAAATTGTCCACCTACTTCGTGGCAATCCGAGTCCCGGATAGAATTAGCCTCAAGCTTCTTCTGTCCGGGGCTTTTTCTATTTCTAAGCAGTAAAACAAAGCCCCAATTACCTATTGACAAATAGGGTATTTGGGTGTATAATGTATAGAGTAGGTAGGCAAACTGACTTAACCTCAATTCGGAGTTCCGAAAATGAAATGCCGCCCGTTCTTTGTTATCGCACTTTTCTTCACTTTCATCCTCGCCGGCCTCACGGCCTGTAGTGATGATCCCACTGCGCCGGTAGAGCGAGCTAACGATTTTATCGTGATACTCGACACAACTACACTGAAGTATGACACAGAAGTTGGCGCTGGCTGGGGGATCGAAGTCGAGGCCACTATCCTTGGCCCCCTCAATGCGGTAACGTCAGGGGCATTCGTGTACGAGACGTCGACCCCCAACCTGGTCAAGATATACGACCGAGGATGGAAACCGGACTACGAGAAGTGGTCTTACGTCGACGGTGTGGAGAAAAATGTTTACAAGGGCCAGTTCAATCTGGCGATGCTTGCTCCCGGCACCGCGAAGGTGACCGTGTACAACATCAACGATAAAGAAAAGATTAAGACATACGTTTTCAATATCGTGACCCCCAAGGGGTAACGTAGGAAGTAGTATCAGCGATCCAGAGCCCCGGATAGAATTAGCCCCAAGCTTCTTCTGTCCGGGGCTTTTTCTATTATTGTTTTATTTTCAAAAAATGTTAAAATGGCCACATGAAAAAGGGAGTCAAGGTTGGCATACTCATGGGCTCAGATTCCGACTTGGCAGTTATGGCTGAGGCAGGAACAGTTTTGGAAGAATTTGGGATTGTCTACGAAATAACTGTGGCTTCTGCTCATCGCAGTCCAGACCTCGTGCATAAATTTGTTGATGAATTAAAAAAAGCTGGAGCGAAAGTTTTCATCGCCGGAGCAGGAGGCGCGGCACATTTGGCTGGAGTAGTAGCTTCACTTACGACTCTGCCTGTTATTGGAATACCGGTAAAAGCAAAAAGTTTAGACGGCCTAGATTCTTTACTCTCAACGGCTGGCATGCCGCCAGGAGTACCGGTAGCAACCGTCGGAGTGAACGCTGGTAAAAACGCTGGTCTCCTTGCTGTGCAAATACTTGCAACTGGAGACAAAAATCTAGAAAGTAAATTAGACGCATATAAAAAGAAAATGAGAGACGAGATAGAATCAAAAGGCAAGAAACTTTCAGAAATTGGATATAAAAAGTATTTAGAAAAATAAAAATGAGTAGCAAGAAAAATCAGTATGCGCAAGCCGGAGTAAACATTGAGAAAGGAAATGAAACTGTGCGCAGGATTAAAACTCACGTAAAAAGTACTCATACTGATGCGGTGCTCACCGACATTGGACACTTCGGAGGATTATATGATTTAGGAAATATTTTAAAGTCTTACAAACACCCCATTTTAGTACAAAGCATTGATGGAGTGGGCACCAAGCTCTTGATAGCTCGTATGGCTAATAAGTACGACTCTGTTGGTGAAGATATGGTAGGACACAGTTGTGGAGATATACTAGCTATGGGCGCTCGACCGCTGACATTTCTAGACTATGTGGCAAACGAAACTCTGGTGCCTGAAGAAATGGAACAAATTGTTGCTGGTATGGCGAAATCTTGTAAAGAAGCAGGAGTCGCCATTATTGGAGGAGAAACTGCTGAAATGCCTGGTGTGTACGTAAAAGGAGAACATGATATTGCGGGATGCATCACTGGTGTGGTAGAAAAAGATAAAATAATTACTGGAGAAAAAATAAAAGAGGGAGATATAATTTTAGGCTTGCCGTCTTCAGGACTTCATACAAATGGATTCTCGCTTGCAAGAAAATTAATTTTTAGTAAAAGTCCTATTGGGGCCGGACATAAAATAGATACGCATATCCCCGAGCTAGGAATAACGGTAGGCGAGGCGCTTCTTAAAGTTCACACAAATTACACAAAGCCAATACTAGAAATATTGGACTCTGGTGCAGATGTACGAGGCATAGCGCACATCACGGGTGGGGGATTCATTGATAACATTCCTCGTATCTTACCGCAAAATCTAGATGTTGAAATAAAGAAGGGTTCCTGGCCCATGCTTCCTATTTTCCCTTTTATCCAAAAAATTGGTAATGTAGAAGAGAAGGAGATGTACACTGCATTCAATATGGGTATCGGAATGATACTGGTTGTTCCTCCTAATGAAAAAGAAAGACTATTAAATAATTATAAGATATTTGAAATTGGTAAAATTATTAAAGGTGGGGGTAAAGTTATTTTAAAATAATATGGATATAAAACTTATAGAAGAACACATAGAAGACGTACTTACTGGAACAGATTTTAAAAATTTGGGTACCAAGAAAGTCGGCAAGGTGCGAGACGTTTACGAGCAAGAAGATAGAATAGTTTTAATTTCAACTGATAGATACTCCGCCTTTGATAGAAACCTGGCCCTCATTCCATTTAAGGGAGAAGTTTTGACTAACGTTACAAAGTTTTGGTTTGAGGAGACGAAAGACATAGTCCAGAACCACATGCTCGGTATGCCCGACCCAAATGTAATAGTGGCTAAGAAATGCACTGTACTGCCCGTAGAAATGGTTATACGAGGCTATATCACGGGAGTTACGGGCACTTCGACTTGGACTCTATATAAGGATGGAAAAAGAGATTTCGGTGATTTTGTTCTACCAGAAGGAATGACAAAAAATCAGAAGTTTGGTAAGCCAGTCATCACGCCAACAACGAAATTTGAAGCACACGACAGAAATCTAACTAGCAAAATGGTTGTCGAAGAGGACTTCATGACAGCAGAACTCTGGCAAAAAGTTTCTGATATTGCACTAAAACTTTTCCAAAAGGGACAAGAGGTAGCATTTGCACGCGGACTCATCTTGGTGGACACAAAATACGAATTTGGATTGACGCCCGAAGGTGAAGTCATGTTGATAGATGAGATTCACACACCGGACTCTTCTCGTTATTGGCAAGCCAACTCATATGAAGAAAGAATCAAGCAGGGCCTAGAACCAGAGAATTTTGATAAAGAATTTTTAAGACTTTGGTTTAAAGAAAATTCCGACCCATATAAAGATGAGAAAATTCCTGAAGCTCCGAAGGACATGGTAGTAGAACTCTCTCGCCGATACATCCAAATATGTGAACAAATCACCGGTAAACCATTCGAACATGATTTTTCACAGTCAATAATGGACAGAATTACTAAAAATTTAGCAAAAACATGAATTTCGGTGCCATAAATCCTCTAGACGGAAGATATTTTGAAAAAACACGTGCATTAGCACCTTACTTTTCAGAAGAAGCATTAATGGCTTATCGAGTACTGGTTGAGTGCGAATTTTTTATTTATCTATCTCAGTCCAGAACCACTGGCCTACGGAAACTTAAACCAGGCGAAATCCAAAAAGTCCGTGCTTTGCACAAAAACTTTTCTAATAAATCTTTCAGTCAAATAAAAAAACTAGAGAAGACAACGAACCATGATGTAAAGGCGGTAGAATATTTTATAAAAGAAAATTTACAAGAAACTAGTCTAAAAGATGCTTTGGAATGGGTGCACTTCGGTCTTACTTCTGAAGATGTAAACAATTGCGCTTATGGACTAATTCTTTCTATGTCCATAAAAGATGTAATACATCCCAAACTTTCTCAAATTAAAAATATTTTACACTTAAACGCAAAAAAATATAAAAGTCTTCCAATGCTGGCTCGCACACATGGACAGTCCGCGAGCCCCACAACTTTGGGTAAAGAATTTGCTGTATTTACAGATAGATTAAATAGGCAATTGCAAGCTCTCAAGGAATATAAACTTGGAGTTAAACTAAACGGTGCCAGCGGGAACTATAACGCATTGGCAGTAGCATACCCAAAAATTAACTGGATGTTATTCTCCAAGAACTTTGTTAATTATTTGAATAAATTTTGCAAATCCAATTTACGAACAAGTTTAATTACAACTCAAATAGAACCTCATGACACTTACGCAGAGCTCTCTGATAATATGCGCCGAATAAATGTGATTCTGCTTGATTTAAGCCAAGACATTTGGCGCTACATCAGCGACGGATACTTGGTGCAAAAACCGAAAACAGGTGAGACGGGTTCATCCACCATGCCACACAAAATTAATCCGATTGATTTTGAAAACAGCGAAGGAAACTTGGGGCTTGCGAATGCATTATTGAATTTCTTTTCCAACAAACTTCCGATTTCTCGTCTTCAACGCGACCTTTCGGACTCGACGGTAGAACGAGCTTTTGGGACAGCTTTTGGACACTCTTGCCTCGCTTACATATCACTAGAAAAAGGCCTGAGTAAGATTTCTGCAAATGAAAAAAGAATCCAAGAAGATTTGATGGCCCACCCAGAAGTCATCGCAGAAGCTATCCAGACAATTTTGCGTAGAGAGAATTATCCAATACCTTATGAGACGTTAAAGACTCTCACTCGCGGAAAAGCAGTTTCTAAAAAAGACTTCGATGATTTTATAAACAACCTGTCGGTGGAGAATAAAATCAAAAAAGAACTCAAAAAAATAACTCCTTTAAATTACACTGGACTGGCTTCCAAACTCGCGGGAATGTTATAATACGGGAATGAACTTAAAAGGGACTAAAATTCTTTTATTTCTTCTGTATGCTTTTGTATTTTTACTTTTTCTATTTCCGGCTTTTAAGACATTAAATGCAGGGAATACTGGCTTTATGCCGGAGAGCATTTGGTACTCTAAAGACCCGTTTTCTGAAGGAGATAAAATCAAAATATACACGCTGATTTGGAATGGAGACCAGAGAGAACTCTCCGGGACAGTTAGTTTTTTCGACAAAGATATCCTTCTGGGTAAGAAAAGTTTTATCGTGGCTGGGGCAGACACACAAGAAGTTTCTATAGATTGGACGGCCACAGCCGGAGCGCACAGAATATACGGCAAAATTGAAAACGCCGTATATCTAGTATCTCCTGGACAATACGAAGATGCATATTTGGATAAAACTGAAACTCCGGAGAGCAAAAGAACTGTCAGTAAAAAAATAATAGAGGGTGAGGGAACGGCTTCGACAAGCGAGGAAGAAGAAAAACATAGTCTAGGATATGAGCAAATAAAAAACATTCAGAGAGTAATAGGAGAGAAAACACCGAGCTTCATCGCCAAGCCAATAATTGCAGCTGTGGAAGCAGTTGAAACATTTCGTACCAACATGGCTGACAAAATAGACAACAAGATTGTCTCTACTATTTTTGATAATAAATTTGTTTTCTATGGAATCTTTATCGTGATTGTTGTGCTCATTTTACGCTCTCTCTGGCGTCTGATTTTTTAATTTGGAATTTACGCTCATAGCGTGTAATATGAGATTATGCTACTTCGAATTTGTTTTTCCTTAGTGCTTTTATTCTCGGTGCTTTTCATGCCCTTTTGGCTATCTGTTATTTTGGCGCTTGCAGGAATGATGCTTTTCCCAGTTTATGTAGAGGGTGTAGCCCTGCTCTTCCTTTCGGATTTACTTTTTGGGGTAGAAGAAGCTAGATACTTTGGCATAGTCTTTATTTCTTTGATTGTAGGAATTTTGGCTTTGCTACTTGCAGAAGTTTTAAAAAAGAGACTCAAATTTTACGCTTAACTTTAGAAATTAATGATTGTAAGAATATTTAAAAATC
>CAYQPS010000024.1:0-9345 GCA_964419555.1 uncultured Candidatus Saccharibacteria bacterium
CTTTTTCTTCACATCTTCAGTAATAAAATGTTTAGCTGGAAAAATAAAAATATTCTTTTCTTCTTTGATAATGTGAGAAGAAATTGGGTCAACTTTGGTAATTTTTGATATTGTCCCGCCAGAAAGTTCTACTTGGTACATCAATGTTTCAGAAACTGGCATGAATTCGACCCTAGAACCGATGGAGCGGAATTGCCCAGGATTAAGGTCGGCATTTGTGCGCTCAAAATGTATTTCAATCAAACGCTTCATCAGTGTCGTGCGATCTATTTTGTCGCCCAGTTTAAGTTTCAAATTTACCTTTTCATATTCTTCGGGAGAACCAAGGCCATAAATACAAGAAACTGAGGCGACAATAATAACATCCTTCCGAGTTAGTAGAGCTTGAGTAGTAGCATGACGCAGTCTGTCTATTTCTTTGTTTATTTGTGCATCTTTTTCAATGTAAGTATCAGAGGCTGGCATGTAGGCTTCCGGCTGGTAGTAGTCATAATAAGAAACAAAGTAGTGCACAGCAGAATCAGGAAAAAAAATTCGGAATTCCTGTGCAAGCTGGGCAGCTAAAGTTTTATTGTGAGCAATAACTAGTGTTGGCTTGTTGTATTGTGCAATGACATTTGCCATGGTAAAGGTTTTGCCCGTGCCAGTAGCTCCTAGCAATGTTTGTTTTTTCATGCCTTCTTTGAGACCACTCATAAGCTTCGAAATAGCTAAGGGTTGGTCCCCCGCTGGTTTGAATGGGTTGTGCAATTTAAAAATACTGGGCATGTCTAAAAGATACCAGAGTTATAGAGAAAAGCGAATATCGGAAAAATCTATTCAACAGGATAACTTATTTCAAAAATATCATCGTAGGCTTTAACCACAAGCCTATAGGCTATAAAAGAGCCTATGATGGTGAGAATTAATAAGTAAAGCAGGGACCGGTTGACTTCTCTTATAGATGACATGATTTTTAATCATAACATTTTTTTGTGAGTAACGCTCTGGCAGTAAAGTAAGTTGACAATATTAAACTATAAGAAGATAGTTAAGCTTGATTCACTTTTTTTGATCTTTACACACTCTGGCTCGGGAGGGCCTATGAATACCGTAGAGACGAAGGGCGGCCTCGAGTTAAGAAACAAACAAAGGCAAGCTGAGGACTCCGTTTGGATTAACGAGTTTCTGGCTGGCAACGAGCATGGGCTTAGAAAACTTTTCAGGTTCTATCAACCCAGACTTGTGAACTTTGTGTTTGAGAGGATTGGCGATTTTGAGAGAGCTGAAGATTTGGTACAGGAAACTTTTCTTAGAATCTTCCAGCATATCGGCGACTTTGATCATTCGAAGAAGTTCTCGACATGGATCTACACGATCGCGTCGAATCTGACCAAGAATGAACTAAGGAATCGTTCTCTCGATCCTTTGACATTTGTTGTGGAATACGACGGCGACGGGGATTGGACGTTTCAGCTGGAAGACCAGAGCCATAACAAACCCGACCAGGTGTACCGCAACGTCGAGCTTAGAGTTTTCATAAACAGAGCTACGGCTCAACTTCCTGAACACTATCGTAGAGTATTTATACTACGAGAGGTGGAAGGAAGATCTTCCCAGGAGATTGCAAACATGGTCGGCTGTACACGAGGAACGGTTACATCACGAATACATCGAGCTCGAGTTTTGTTCGCTAAAATCATCGAACCGATGCTTCAGTAATACCTCCTTTCTCTATCGACGAATCCCCGCCCATAGATCAACGTTTTTCAACCCACAGAGCGCGCTGGCTTCATTGCTACCGCGCTCTTCACCCTTCTAAGTGGTCTTTTCCCGTACTTTTTTGGTATAATAAATGAACCGTGGAAAAAGTTAAATTTATAATACTTTCAATTATTGTTCTCTCGATTGTGGCTCTCTTGAGCTACTGGGCAGTTCTTACCATCGAGCCCGGCGATGCGCATGTCGAGAGACAAAAACAAAAAGCTCTAGAGGAGAGAAACGCAGAACTGGAAAAAGAAGTCGCAGAACTAAAAAGCGATCTGGGACTACTTCTCTCTGAGCAAGAAAAACAAACTCCAAGTACACCAACAAATGAACTGGAAGGACCTCCTATAGAAACTACAGCTACCTCTTCAAAGTATCAGAGTCTTATAAATGAACTCCAGAAACTTATCACCGATAAAGTCGTAATGAAAGAAAAATCTCGTGGAACCAGAGTAGGCACAATTCAAAATTTTCTTAATATCTATAACAACACCTCTAAGAGGGTGGACAATGATTATGGTAAAACCACCAAAGCAGATGTGGCCGCTTTCCAAAAAGCAGTGGGCTTGACGGCTGATGGCGAAGCCGGAACAACCACTTTCCAAAAAATGATTGATTGGCTCAAGGCTCATTAATTGATTTTTACCTTTATTTCCTATATATTTTGTTCTAGTGGTTTTTATGCGCCCGTAGCTCAGTCGGTAGAGCAGATCCCTTTTAAGGATAAGGTCGTTGGTTCGATCCCAACCGGGCGCACAAATTTTCCAACTTTGTTTTATAAGTATATTTTGTCGTTAATCCAGATTGGAATCGAACTAAAAAATATTTAACTAAAATTAATTTGAAAACTATACATTCCCATTCCGCATACACCCTGAAGTGGTTCTCCTGATTTGGGTACTCCAAGATCAATTTCGGTTTCTCCTGTTTGAGGTAAAATCTTTTGAAAACCAACTGAGCGAATTACAAGCGAGGCTGAGCAATCATACGTGCCATTCGTTTTCATAATAAGTTTGGTGGGCATACCAGCTTTTGCTTCTGTTATTTGTGGAGAATACCCACCTTTTGCGTTCACGGTGATATACTGAACACCATCTTTAATTTCTACACTTTGTGCCGACCCTGTATTTGTATTGTCTTTTTTTGAGCCACCTACAAAGATTATGCCAATACCAACAACGAGTCCTAGGGTTATAATAATTGACACAGTTTTGTTCATAGTTTTAATTATATACTGAATAATGGATTAATAATGCCAAGTCCTGCAAGCCCAGCTAGAAGTGCAAATATTCCTAGACCTATAACCACAACTCCTGCAGACTTGAAAAACAAGGGGGCGTGTTTGCCATGAGCAAAAGATGCTGATCCGAAAGATAGAAGTGCAAGCATTGGCAATGTGCCTAAAGCAAATGCAAACATAATTAGAAAACCAGACATAAATGATCCACTTGAAATAGCGGCTACTTGCATTGATTGGGTGAAACCACAAGGCAAGAAGAATGTTCCAAAACCAATGATAAGAGGAGTAAAAGTTTTATGCTCTATTCTTCTGAAGAAGCTAAAAATTCCAGAAGGCAATGCGATTTTGTTTTTTGCAAATACTCCAACTAAATTTAAGCCGAGCATCAGCATTACAAGGGAAGCAATAAGTCCCAGTATGGCTGTAAATGTAAAATTAATACCGATAGCGTTACCAATTAACCCCAGAATTCCCCCTAATACTGCAAAACTCACAAGTCTACCCGTGTGAAAGAGTAAAAAGGTTTTGGTATCACTTACATTATCTTCAGATATTTTTGCTGAAAGTGATAGGACCAACCCACCAACAATAGCGAGACAACTTGAAACCGATGCTATAAGTCCAATGATAAAGCTTGTAGTTGGCGTAGTTTTTCCTCCAATACCTAAATTAAGAATACCGGATTTTTGCAATATAAAGAATAGAATCAGAAAGGCAAGCCCTATGGGTACTGCTTTCCAAATGACAGAATCTTCTTTCTTTTCTTGTACTATTTTTTCTACTGAAAGAGTATAACCGTTTGGTTTTATTTTACTTGTCAGAATAGTGGCAATTTCTTCAGCACTTTGATTGCTTTCCGTTTCAATTTCTACTGTTTCTTTTTTTAGGTCTACTTTTGATTTGTTAATAAAATCTTGCTCACTTAAAATATCTTCAATCAAGATTTTACATGATGCGCAATGTGTACCTGTGACATGAAATGTATATTTTTGCATATTATAATTTCTTCGCTTTAATTCGTAATGAATTCGATACCACAGACACTGAAGACATTGCCATGGCAAATCCCGCAAATACGGGCGACAAAAGCCAGCCGAAAATCGGATAAAATAATCCTCCCGCAAGTGGAATACCGACAATGTTGTAAAAGAATGCCCAAAAAAGATTCTGCTTAATTCCACGCATAGTAAGCTTCGAAAGCTTTATAGCTTTGACCAACTTTGAGATGTCTCCGCCCAAGAGCGTAATCCCCGCTGATTCAATAGCTACATCCGTACCCGTTCCCATAGCAATACCCACATCAGCCTGAGCAAGCGCTGGTGCATCGTTTACGCCATCGCCAGCCATCGCTACTACTCTGCCTTGTGATTGCAGTTCTTTTATTTTTTCAAGTTTGTCTTGTGGCAATACATGAGCAACAACATCATCAATTCCGACAAGCGATGCCATATGCTTTGCCGCCTTAGGGTCATCTCCAGTAAGCATTATTACTTTAATTCCAAGTTTATGTAGGTCAGCAACCGCTTGTTTTGATTCCTTTTTAATTTCATCGGCAACCATCACAAACCCAAGCACTTTTTCTTTTGTAGCAAGAATGACTGGCGTTTTACCCTGCGCTGTGAACTCTTCGATCTTTGAAGTATTAAAATTTATTCCTAGGTCTTGTATTAGTTTTGTATTCCCAGCAAAGTATTCTAAGTTATTTATTGATCCCTTTAAGCCCTTTCCTTTAATGCTTTCAAAATTTGACACATCTGCTACGTCTATATTTTTCTCCTTTGCATAATTTAGAATCGCATGAGCAATTGGATGTTCTGATTTTCTCTCAAGCGAAGCCAGAATGGATACGAGTTCGTTATCTTTTAGATTGGAAAGATTTTGAATATTAACAAGCGTTGGCTTACCTATGGTAATAGTGCCAGTTTTATCAACAATTACCGTATCTACTTTATGAAGTTTTTCAAGTGTCGCCGCATCTTTTATTAGGATTCCTTCCTTAGCCCCCTTACCTACGCCGACAATAATAGCAGTCGGTGTTGCGAGTCCTAGGGCACAAGGACAAGCAATAACAAGGATGCCAACAAAAGAAACCAGACCAAACGATAGAGCTTGCGAGAAACCAAGAGGTCCAGAACCAATCAAAAGCCATATTCCGAGAGTTGCAAAAGCAATCACAAGTACTATGGGTACAAATATACTAGAGATTTTATCAGCCAGCGCTTGAATTGGGGCACGGCTACCTTGCGCCTCTTCTACCATTCGTATAATCTGGGCAAGCAAAGTTTCTGATCCAACTTTTGTCGCTTTGAATGTAAATGCTCCACTTGTGTTTATGGTAGCGGCAACCACATTGTCTCCAACTTTTTTTTGAGCTGGCATTGGTTCTCCTGTAACCATTGATTCATCAATAAAAGATTCCCCGTCAGTAATTACACCATCAACTGGAATCTTTGCCCCAGGTTTTACAATAATTAGATCGCCATGCACTACCTGATCAACTGATATTTCTATTTCCTTTCCATCACGAATTACTAAAGCGGTTTTGGCTTGAAGATTAAGAAGTTTCTCAATGGCATCACCAGTTTTCAACTTTGATCGTGCTTCTAAATATTTCCCAAGCGCTATAAAAGTAATAACGATAATCGTCACATCATAATAGGTTGCATCGACATTTATAAAAGGTTTAAGAGCATCTTCAAATGCAGTGACGGCAAAACTATATAAATATGCGGTTAGTGTACCAATACCAATAAGAGTATCCATATTTGCTTTTCCGTAACGCAAGAAGCGATAAAAGCCGAATAAGTATGGTTTGCCGACTATAAATAGAATGTATGTGGCTATTAGAGGTAAAAGATGGTGGAAAAACTCCTCAATTGTAAAACTCATTCCTGAGACAACATTATATTGCGCCAAAATATCCCAACCCATAACAAAGACGCTGATTATAGCAAGCGGAATTGCAGACATTAATTTTATTTTCATGTCTTTGATCTCTGCAAGTTTTTCTTGTTTGGATTGGTTAAGTCCAAGATGTTCAGCATGCTCATTTTCACTCATACCCATTTCGCTCGCAGACATACTTTTCATATCATGCACTTGTGGCACCATAAGCGAATATCCAAGTGGTTCTAATTTTTTATTAAAATCTTCTGGGCTTGTTTTACTTTTATCAAAGGATATTTTTGCGTTTTCTGTACCATTATTCACAGCTATATTTTCTACGCCTTCAATTTTTTTTACCGCCCTTTCAATGATTGAAGCACACGAAGCGCAGTGCATTCCTTTTACTCTGTAAGTTTGTGTTTGCATAATTTTATTTACGTTTAAGCTGGTAAACTTTTAGAATTTCTTTTGTGGCTTTATCCGTTTGCCCACTTTTAATTTGATTAACCACACAATGCCCTAAATGTCCTTCGAGAAGAGCATCTTCTATGTTTGAGAGGCCTTGTTTTATAGCCGAAGTTTGAGTAATAATATCAATGCAGTAAGCATCTTTTTCTACCATATTTTGTATCCCCCGAACTTGACCCTCTAGAATCTTTAATCTCCTAGTAAGTTTTTGTTTATTTGCTTGCATATTCCAAGTATATACCCCCTAGGGGGTATTGTCAACACTTATAGTAAACCGTCAGATATTTTAACGGCTCAACGTCGTTGAGCCGTTGCTACCTTCTAGAAAGCTTCCTAAAAAGACTCTAAGAGAAATTGCTCAAACGCTGCTTCGGCGTCTTTGCCTTCTTTGCGCGCTTTGGGGAGAATATAGGAAAGTTTTGAAGAAAATTCTTGTAGTTCCGCCTCTTTAAACTTTCCAAAATTTCTTTTTAATACCATGTCTTTCGCTTTCCAAAAAAGTACGCCGATAAGCTCCTCCATGCCTACACCTTTATTCATCGCTTGGCGAAAATATATCCAAAGATTTAATTTATCCCTGTTTCCTAGAGCATTGGCTAACAGGAAGTTGTTAAACTTTTCTTTGGCTTCTTTCGGTAATTCAAAAATATTCAATTCTGCCTTCGCCTTTTTAAATGCCTCTAAAATAAGTTTGTTTAATTTGCTTTCTAGAAAAACAAAATCGCTCTCTGCTTCTGCTATGATTGAGAGCTTTTCTAAGATAAAATCCCTGGCCGTTTCAAATTCAAGAATGTTTTCAAAAAATATTACAGATTTAGCAAAAAAAAGATCCGCTCCAGAATAAAAGCTTTCTATTTGATTTTCATCAAAGTTATTTTTACTAAAAAAATAAGTCTCCGTACCTTTTGGTAAAGATTTTATGAAACTCTCATAAGCCTTGCGCTTCCCTTTTGCATCGTCTCCAGTGAAAAGGTAAATCATAACTAGAATTTAACAGCCTTCTTGTATTCCAAATAAGGTGTACCGTATTTTTGCTCCAGAATTTCTTCTTGTTTTTTAATAAATATAAATTTAGTGATAAAGAAAGAAACTATTGTTGAAATAACGACAAAAGAGGCATTGGCAACAATTCCAAAACCTAAAGTTAAAAGGAAAAGCCCCCAGTGGGTAGGACTTCTGGTATAGCAATAAGGTCCGCGACAAAAAGATTCCTTGCTCAAGTTTTCGTCTGCTAAATTACGCGAAGTGTGCTGGGCCCAAAAAATAAGCAGAGTGGCTAGAACTAGAAAAGTTAAACCAACTGGGGCCGTAGCAGAGCTTTTGAAAATCCTAAGTGGAAAAAGAATATCAAGGAGAATTCCAGCTAAAAGTGCAATGAAATAAAAGGAATATGAGTGTGCTAAAATCCTATGTATCTTATTCGAAATAGGCTTGGCACCCCCTGTATCGGCTTTTTGCCCTTCATTATTCATCATAAAAGTATATCACAAATAGCCTATTTGACCTCCCCTAAATTCTCCCCTGAGCCAGAATGCACAAGAAGTGGAATATCTGTTTTATATTTAAGATATGAACGCCCTAGTACTGTTTCCATGGCCGTTTTTATAATTTCAGTAGCTTTAGGAATTGCTTCTTCGGCTATTTCATAAACTAGTTCGTCATGAATTTGTAGAATTAAATGTACTTTGTTTAAAATCCCCGCTTTTTTTAAATCCTCATCGGCAAATCTTATGGCAAGCTTGATAATGTCTGCGGCCGTCCCTTGAATCGGGGCATTGGTGGCAGTTCGCTCTGCCATGTTTTTCAAAAATGGAATTCTAGAATTTATATTCGGGAACCATCGGCGCCGGCCAAACAGAGTTTCAGTATAAGAGTTTTTCCCGGCAAATTTTTTAATTTCCTCAAGATAATCCCTGACGCCAGAGAATTGATTGAAGTAGTTGTCGTAAAATTTCTGTGCTTCCTCGCGAGTGCCACCTAGATTTTTACGCAGAGCAGAAACACCCATGCCGTAAATAATTCCAAAGTTTATAACTTTGGCGGCACGACGCATTTCATTGTCCACTTTTTCTATAGACACACCAAACACGAATGAGGCCACCCCTGCATGAATGTCTTTTTTGTCTCTAAAAATTTGAGTCATTTTCTCGTCTCCCGAGAGCATGGCTGCTACTCGAAGCTCAATTTGGCTATAGTCAAAAGCACAGAGCTTATGCCCCTCCTCTGCCACAAATCCATCTCGGATTCTTTTCCCTAGCTCTGACTTTATCGGTAAATTTTGTAAATTCGGGTCGGAAGAAGAAAATCTACCAGTCGTGGAACCGTTTTGGATAAATTTCGCATGCAATCTGCCGTCAGGGCCGGCCATTTGAGGAATAACATCAATGTAAGTGGAAAGAAGTTTTTGTAATTCTCGATAAGCAATTATTTCTTTTATGATTGGATTATCTTCTTCCAGCTCTTCCAAGACAGAAATTTTTGTAGAAAAAGCTCCACCTGGTTTCTTTTTTGATTTTGTTTTCATGCCCATTTTGTCAAAAAGAACTTCCCCGAGCTGTTTCGGAGAGTTGATATTGAACTCCGTACCAGCCATTTGATATATTTTTTTTGTCAGCTTATTCAGTTCAAGATGATATTCTTTAGATAAATTTGTAAAATATTTTTTATCGATTAAAACTCCATGGACCTGCATTTCTTTTACTATAGGAATAAGGGGCTTTTCTATTTCTTCATATACTTTTTCTAGTTTTTCGTCTTTTAATTTCTTAAAAATTTCTTCCCGTGCTTCTTCGAAAGACTTGGTGTTACCAAAGATTAAAATATCCTCTAGCGTAGGATTGGCTATATCAGAGTTGAGCAACCAGAGCGCAATGGATGTTTCTTGTAGCTCGCGGGGATCTACAACAAAAGGCAAGTTCAGAGAATTTTCGAACGGTCTGGCCGGGGTGTGGGGCCCCGGGAAACCGAGGACCTGAGAACATTCTGCTGAATTTGCCTTCTGCCCA
>CAYQPS010000025.1:0-6981 GCA_964419555.1 uncultured Candidatus Saccharibacteria bacterium
GCCAGTCCTGAATATTCCATCCTCCCGACGGACCATTTACGAAATTAGAATTGACTAAACCACTGTCATAAATTATGACAGCATTGTTGCTTAAATTGATATTTTTCCCATTAAGAGACTTTGCGCTGGCATTGTTGCTTAAATTAACCGTGCCATTGGCAGCGTATAGTATCACAGCGCCTCCGTTATTTGATAATGTTATAGCAGAAGTGGAAGTAGAGGTGGAAAGAGCCATCAAATAACTTCCCGCAGAACCAGAGCCACTAAAAGTGGCATTGTTGGATATGTTGATGATGCCGTCCACTATTATTACCCCTTCCGAGGTGCCGTAACTAGAAGAGAGGCTGATTCCAGCATTGTTATTTATATCCATATTACCTTGCACCCAGAGAGTTCCTGTCATGGTCAAAATAGCATTGTTAGTTATGGTAAAGTCGCCAGTAATTTTCTTTGGCCCAAGAGAGCCAGTACTAGCGTTTAGAGTATAGCTCCCGGAGTAAGTACCGCCGGCTTCCGCTTCATCTTTCCAGTCTTGAATATTTTGGTCAGAAATTGGCATGGCGACCTGACTTGGGTCTGGAAGCGATGTGTTGCAAGATTTATTATTACCGCTTCCGGTTTGACAAAAATTTGTACCAGCGATGGTTGAATTGGTCACAGTATGAGCATAAGCATTGCCCACGCCTCCTGTGCCGACTGTTATGCCATTTATTAAGCCAGTCAAGCCACCAAGATAAAGTTTAAAGAATCCATCAAGTCCGGACGGGCTAGTATTGTTCCATGTTCCGGCATATGCACCAATTTTTCCTGTTCCATTCGCGTATCCATTACTATTGGCGCCAATTAAATAATAACGTGTAGAATTTGTGGCGCCATCTATCACAATCCAGTAAGTTGTACCCGCTGTTAATTCAGGATTGGAAGAAAATGGAACACTGACCCAACCATAGGTTGTAGAAACTAAAGAGGCAGCTAGAGAGCCAGATGCTAGGGTGGTCGTACTGGGACTACTTCCAGAGTTTGTTACAATTCTTACGGTTAAATTTCCCGGAGTACTGACTTTTTTAAGATATAAATCTACTTTATTAACCGCGGAGGTAGTACTAACTTGAAAACTTTGGGCGAAATCTTGCGTTCCGTTTGTATTGCCAAAAGTAACATCGTAGGCGGGTATGCCAGAACCGTTGGTCTGGTCAGCTGTTAGGGCTGCGGAATTTGCGGACAGAGCAGTACCGGTAATAGCTCCTGAGCCGGTAATATTCCCATTCGAATAGACGCTACCGTTAACAACAGAATTATTACCCATAGTAAATCCACCAGTTCCCGCTTGTACACCGTAGCTAAAAGAAACTCCTGTGCCAGTGCTTAATACAATTTCACTCTTTCTCTGCCTCGAAGCAACATCCCCCTGTGCGGTTACAGTTTTTTCGTTATAGCCTGAATCAGTAATTGTAGTCGTAGCGGTACTTCCACTGAGAGTTATTGAAACCGGAGAAGCTATTGGCTGTGCATTTTTTAGTCTAAAATAAGCATCCTCTACCCCAGACTCAGAGAGAACGAAGCTCTGACGCGACTGAATTAATCCGTTCGCAACTCTAAATTCACGAACTGAAGGCAAAACAAGCCCGGAAATTATGGCCAAGGAAATAAAAAGGAAGAATATAACGATTATAAGCATCGCCGCCCCACTATTTCTTTTTACTTTTTTAAAATCTTTTTTCATTATATTAATTATAACTAATTAATAGCCACCCCGAAGCACAATTGTATCGTAAAAATCGTAAGCTCTAGCTAATGAATCATTACTGGATCCCAGTGTTAAAAAAACCTTAATCGCCTTCCCTGAAGTGGTGGTTATTTCAGTAAAAATAAGAGAACTGACTGTGATTTTGGGTGAATTTAAATTTCCGGTTAATACATCATTTTCTGAAAATTGTATATTGCCACTGGAAAGGGAGAATGTCACAGTTTTATCCGCTCCGGCATCGTCTTTTGTATTTAATTTTAAACTACTTGCACTAATTGTATTTATGCCATTTGCTTGTTTTATTTCTCTCGATATTTTTTCCATTATATTTCCGCTTTGTACCAATTCGGCATAGATTCCTGTTTCTCTGAAAGATTTTGTCATAATCATCATCGCATCAATTGCAGCAACAGAAAGGGCAGCCAAAATGACAACGTAAAAAACAGTTTCTAGGAGAGAGCTACCGGAATTTATTTTTTTTATGTTTTTCATTGTTTTTTATGATGAAAAAATATCCATAATGTAAAATGAAAGAGTTTTGCTTACCATTACTCCTGCTTCATTCCAGAACACAGTAACAACAACTAACTTTGTTCCCGGGTCATCTGTCCCAGAAGGAGAGATGTCTCCTGTAGTATCGTCTCGGTTCACGTCTGAAACTACAACTTTGCGAGTAAACATCCCTACAGAAAATGGAGTACTCGAAAGAGTCCAAGTCCCACCGGAAAAAAGAGGATAGTAATCGGTGGCTTCAGTTAGATTTGAAATATTACTCCACGCATTGTCTCGTAATACACGTACCGCTTCAACTCCTTCTTCAAGCAGAAAAGCAGCCTGAGTAGATTGCAAGGCCTGTCTTGATACAGTGATAGACTTTTGTGTTACAGCCATAGCAGCCAGAACGGAAATAGTAATAATGAAGGCTGCGACTAGCACTTCAACCATCATGAACCCTCTTTTTTTGGAAAAAATTATCATTTCAATTAACGCTGGCTATACCCGTGGTGGAAATTGTAATGGTTTTAGTAAAGTTAGTGCTAGAAACAACTAACGAACCGGAGGTGCTAGGTGCTCCGCTTAATCTATTGAAATAGATATCGCTACCTCCCCCGACTAGCGTGATAGATGATATACTCGCGGGTGAAGTTATAGCGGTAACTTGATTCTCCGGCGCAATAGCGGAAAAAACATCACCTTTAAAAATTATAACGCTATCGGAGGCAAAATGCACTCCGTACTCCGAAGAATCAACTGAGGCAAGAGTATAAGAACGTGCCAAGTCTAAAGCAGACAAAACGTTCCCGACGGCGTCTTTCACCACTTGGTTTTCTCTTACTTTGGCAAACTGCGGTAAGACAATGGCCGCTAAAATTCCAACAATAGCACAAACTATTAATATTTCTAAAAATGTTATTCCTTTTTCATATGAATTTTTCATTTTACTTTATCTCTCCCAAAATTGAGTAGAGAGGTGAAATCATTGAAACAGCAAAAAACCCAACTCCAGCACCTATGACAATCATAAGCACTGGTTCAATAATTGTGGAAAGATTTTTGGTCTTGTTTTCAATTTCTTGCTCATAAAATACAGCAACTTGTAGCAACATGTCAGACAATTTTCCGGTCTCTTCTCCGACCTGCACCATTTCTGACATCATCACCGGATAAAGATTCGGGTTTTCCGCAAAAATTTGCGAAAAAGGAGCTCCTTTTTCCACTGCGTCCCTCGCTTGTATTAAAGTTTTTTTGTAATAAACATTTTGAACCACATCTTCGGTTATTTCAATTGCTCGAGTAATGGAAACTCCAGAAAGAAGAAGAGAAGAAATGGTGCGGGCAGTGCGGGCAGTGTTTAACTCTTTCGCTAAGTTGCCAATAACTGGAATCTTGAGAACAACGAAGTCGACATACTTGGACATGAATTTAGCACGAAAAAGTTTTGCACCACCGACTCCCAGAGATATTATTATTAAAAAAGTTAAAATTAAATTATTGGAAAAAAAGTTTCCAAGCGCAATGATTATGCGCGTAGATATGGGTAAAGTGACTCCAATCTCTTGAAAAGTCTTGGCAAGCGTCGGCACCACAAAAGCAAACATCAATACGCCTATTATGACCATCGCGGATAGAATAACTCCGGGATAAATGAGTGCTCCTTTTATTTTTCTTGTTAGAGCGTTGGCTTTGTCTAAATTCATGCCGACTTCAGAGAGCGCTCCCGAAAGATTGCCGGATTCTTCACCTGCCTTGGTCATTGAAATGAAAAGCTTTGAAAAAACATTCGGAAATTTAGAAAGCCCAGAAGAAAGAGTCTCCCCTTTATTTATGGAATCAGAAATAGACACCAAAATTTTACTGAGAGTGACGCCTTTGGTTTGCTTTTGTAAAACAGACAATCCACGAGAAAGAGAAAGTCCAGCAGAAAGCATCCCGCTTAAATTTTTAGTCAGTACTATGAGCTCACTGGTGCGTACTCTAGAAAATACCTTTTCAAAGATAGCTGACACATCAAACAAATTGCCTCGCTTCTCTCCGATAGAAATGGGTACATATCCGCGAGATTTTAAATCACGCGCCAACGCAAAACGATCAATCGCTTCCTGCGTAGCTTCAACAATTTCTCCCTCTTTAGACTTTGCTTTGTAGGAAAATAGCATAAAATGCATCTTACTCCGAAACCACACGAAACACTTCCTCTAAAGTAGTAACGCCGAGGACTGCCTGGAAAATTCCGTCTTCCAACATAGTCATCATGCCTTCTTTTTTGGCCTGAACTTCCATTTCATCCTGAGAACTTCCTCGAAGAATCATTTCTTTGATGGTCGGCGTAACTTTCAACGCTTCATGTATACCAATACGATTTGAATATCCATCTTCGAGTTCGTTGACCCTTACTGCTTTGTAAAAAGGAATTTTTTCCCAAGTATCCTTTGGTCCTACAACTTTTTCATTTTTGAGCATTGTGAGCATTCTTTCTAAGTCGACAAGTTTTTCTAAATTTTTTATTTCAGCGGGAGAAAGAAAATATTTTTCTTTGTTTGCCAGTCTGCGCACCAAACGTTGCGCGATAATCGTCTTCACTGTCGAAATTATCAAGAATGGTTCAGCTCCCATATCTACGAGTCGTGGAATCGCCCCAGCCGCGGAATTGGTATGAATAGTTGAGAGTACCAAGTGCCCGGTAAGAGAAGCGTTGATCGCCAACCCAGCTGTCTCGCCATCACGAATCTCCCCCACCATCACAATATCCGGGTCTTGACGCAGCAGTGAACGAAGCCCGTTGGCAAAGGTCAGTCCGATTTCCGGCTTCACTTGAGTCTGGTTCACTCTAGGCATCTGATACTCAATGGGATCCTCCACTGTGGAAATATTTACCTCCGGTTTGTTTAGAATTTCAAGCATGGTGTAGAGAGTAGTGGTTTTACCGCTTCCAGTCGGACCAGTAGCAAGTATCATGCCTGTTTTTTGTTTGAGTGATTCTTGAATTCTCTCCAATGCCTCACCATGAAAACCCAGAGCTTCTAGAGTGAATCCTTGGCCACTTTCTTTTAATATTCTTATAACTGTTTTCTCTCCGTAGAAAATAGGTAGTGTAGAAACACGGAAAGAAAATCTTTCCCCGTTCTGTTCTATTTTAAATCTGCCATCCTGAGGCAATCTTTTTTCGTCGAGTTTTAAGTTGGAAAGTACCTTGATGCGAGCGATTACTCCAGAAGCAGCATTTTTGTCTAGTGTCATAGCGTCATGCAAAATACCATCTATGCGGTAACGAACAGTCAGTTCATTTTCTCCTGGTTCGATATGAATATCGGAAGCATTTTGGAGAATCGCATGAAAAACTAAAGAATCGACTATTTTAATGACCGGTAAATCCTCGGCCATCGCCTTGAGTTCTGTTTCTGACTTTTCTCCTTCTTCTTTTGAAACTTTTATAGAAGAAGATTCTTTTTGAATAATATTGCTAAATTCTGCTTGCAGAGTTTTTCTGTATTGCACTAGCGCAGACTTGATAGAAGCATCATCAGTCAATCTAGGTAAAATTTTAAGACCCGAACGCTTCTTTATAAAATCAATCACCGATAGGTCATCCACGTCCAACATGGCAACCTCCAGTTCTTTTTCACTTTTTTTATAAGCAATAATGTTGTAATTGCGAGCAATCGGCTCTGGAATAAGAGAAAGCACTGCGGAATCAATTTTCTCGTCCATCAGGCTAATAAACGGTATGCCTAAAGTGAAAGCCTGCATTCTCTTTAAGTCAGCTTCGGATATTTTGCCTTCGGAGAGTAACATGTCTCCTATTTTCTGCTTTTTGGTCCCAGCTTTTTTAGATACTTCCTCTAAGTCTGTTTTGGAAACAAGCCCAGACTCCAAAATGAATTTTTTCAGTTGGTCTTCATTAATCTGCATGCTAATAGTATACCAAAAAATCCCCTGTCATGGGGGATTTTTTGGTATAAAGTTTTTAAATTCTATGCTTATAGCTCTATGATTATCGGCTTCTTCGTCCCAGTACCCACAATCACTTCCACTTGAGATGAATCTTGCTGGGACAAACCGTTATTAACGCATGTTATGTAGTAAGTGGTAGTCGCGACAGGACTAACTATTACACTTCCCGAGGTGGCTCCTCCCGTGTCAAATTCTAGGCTACTGCAAGAATCAGTATTAATGGAGGACCAGGTAAGTGTAGTTTGAGTGCCGGGGGGAACAAGCGGATTCGGATCAGCCGAAAAATTTGTTACAACCGGCGAACCTGCAGGAATAAGAAGGCATGTTGACCCATCCCAGTTGCTACCTGAAGCGCAATCGACATTGATACTATCTGAGTCTAAAGGCGGCTCACCATTGTGATACAGGAAGAAAGTAGTCGCCCCAAAGTTAACTGTGTTGGATACATCGGTGCCAGAGGTTGCCCAAGAGACGTGGGTACCGTTTGGATTGTTTCTAGTTACTTCTGTCGGATTTGCAGTTAAGTTAGCAGTACTCCAAGTTACCAAAGCGTTACAGGTAGAAGCACCGATTGCAATAGTACAAGAAGTGGCAGAGATGGTGCCGGAAGGACCTGCATCAGCAACACACGTTCCTGACCCAGAGTCCCAAGTACTGCCTAATTCACATTCAGCGTCGGTGACAGAGACACCGGAGTTAGCCAACTCTATGCTGTTGTGGTACAGATAGAAAGTAGTCGCCCCAAAGTTAACTGTGTTGGATACATCGGTGCCAGAGGTTGC
>CAYQPS010000025.1:7081-9160 GCA_964419555.1 uncultured Candidatus Saccharibacteria bacterium
AAGTTACCAAAGCGTTACAGGTAGAAGCACCGATTGCAATAGTACAAGAAGTGGCGGAGATGGAGCCGGAGGGTGTATCAGGGATAGGACAGTTCACCGTTCCGTAAACCTCCTGACTCCAAGCACCATTAGCAACATTTTTTGTATGAACCCAGAACGTATAAGAATCACCGGGAGTAGTGCTAAAGTCTTTTGAAGTTCCGACAAAATTTTCATCCCACCCAGGAGCGTAGTTTGAACCATTTAATGTCATTCTGGTATAGAAAGTATTCCAGCCAGCCGGCGCAGTCCAATTCATGGTTCCAACGTCACCTGCAACATTGCAAGAACCAGATACGTTGGTTGGTGGAGGCGGATAATTGATTGTGACGGCGGAGTTTCCACTCCCTCCCGGCCCGGTACAGTTCAAGGTGAAAGTGTGAGTGCTGTTTGCAAATCCTGAAGCGGTGCCATTGCTTGTGCCTCCGCTGGTCGAAACGCCTGCACCATCCAAAGTACAGGAAGTAGCATTCGCTACATTACCCCAAGATACTGTGTATGATGCGCCACCATAAGTCGTACCACTTTGGGCGCCATCTGAGACACCCCAGGTGTTGATGATGGTCAGGTAGGGAGAGGGAGCTGAAAAGGATTCGCAAATTGAACCATTCCAAGTACTGCCCGAAGTACAAGAAGCGTTGGTGACAGAGATACCAGTATTGTCTAGCTCTGCACCATTGTGATAAAGAAAGTAAGTGCTCTGTCCAAAGTTAACCGCATTACTTACGTTGGTGCCAGAGGTTGCCCAAGAGACGTGGGTACCTCCAGGATTGTTTCTGGTTACTTCTGTAGGATTGGCAGTCAAGTTAGCCGTACTCCAAGTTACCGAAGCGTTACAAGTAGAAGCACCGATTGCAATAGTACAAGAGGTGGCGGAGATATTGCCGGAAGGATTGGGGGTCACAACGCAACTCGTCCCATTCCAACTACTACCGGAGGCACAAGCAACATCAATGGTAGAAGATTGAGCTAGTAACGCACTGTTGTGGTACAAGAAGTACGTACTTTGTCCGAAGGTAACTGCATTACTTACATTGTTGCCAGACGTAGCCCAAGACACATGTGTGCCATTTGGATTGTTTCTGGTTACTTCAGTTGGATTTGCAGTTAAGTTGGCGGTATCCCAAGTTACAGAAGCGTTACAGTTAGAAGCACCGATTGGTATAGTACAAGAAGTGGCGGAAATACTGCCGGAAGGAAAACCAGGGATAGGACAGTTGACAGACCCATAGACCTCTTGACTCCAAGCAGCATTAGGAGCTTTTGAGTGAATCCAGAATGTGTAGGAATCACCGGGAGTAGCAGAAAAATCTTTAGAAGTTCCGACAAAGTTTTCATCCCAGCCTGGAGCGTGGTTTCCGTTTCCATCTAATGTCATTCTGGTATAAAAAGTGTCCCAGCCAGCCGGTGCAGTCCAGCTCATAGTACCAGTAGTGCCTGATGCATCGCATGAACCTGATACGTTGGTTGGCGGAGGTGGATAATTAATTGTAGCAGAAGAGCTACCGCTTCCTCCAGGTCCGGCACAATTTAAAGTGAAAGTGCGAGTACTGTTGGTGAAACCTGAGGCTGTGCCATTGCTTGAGCCACCACTTGGAGAAACTCCAGCGCCATTTAAAGTACAAGAAGTAGCATTTGCTACGTTGCCCCAAGATACTGTATAAGAAGCGCCTGTGTAGGTAGTACCACTTTGTGCTCCGTCAGAAATACCCCAGGTGCTGTAAATTCGTAAGTCGGGAGAAGGAGTAGGATATGTACAACTACCATCGTTCACCGTAGCAGATGGATTGTAGTTGGTGGCTGCAGGATCCATACAACCGTAGACTGGTGGGGGTGGATAGGTACAACTACCGTCGTTCACCGTAGCAGATGGATTGTAGTTGGTGGCTGCAGGATCCATACAACCGTAGACGGGACCAGGTGGATAGGTACAACTACCATCGTTCACCGTGGCAGATGGATTGTAGTTGGAAGCAGCTGGATCAGTACAACCGTAGACTGGTGGGGGTGGATAGGTACAACTACCGTCGTTCACCGTAG
>CAYQPS010000026.1:0-8770 GCA_964419555.1 uncultured Candidatus Saccharibacteria bacterium
ATACAAGCTAACATAAGCGGAGAATGGCGAGTTATTAGTTGGGCAAGTATTGAAGAAATATTTAAATTCCTGGCTGCCATGGTGGTACTTTATAAGACAAACCATATCGACGAGCCGGTGGACTGGCCAATATTTCTTTTAACTGCAGCTCTGGGTTTTGCTGCCCTTGAAAATACCCTTTTCTTAATCCAGCCGATTTCCTTAGGAGAAACAACTGTAGGTCTACTTACCGGACAACTTCGATTTCTCGGTTCCACTCTCCTTCACGCAGTATCTAGCGGTATTGTGGGGATTTCATTGGGTCTTTCGTTCCATTTGGAGAGAAGACTCAAAAAATGGTACCTACTTGCTGGCTTAGTGCTGGCTATAGCCTTGCATAGTACGTTTAATTTTTTTATAATGAAAGATAACGGAAATGACTTTCTAAGAACGTTTGGTTTTCTTTGGGTCGTGACAATTATCATTATGCTACTTTTTGAAAAATTAAGAAGAATGCAATAAAAAATAAAACTATGGGTATATTTAATAAAAAAGGAAGTTTTTTTGAAAGACTAACTGGAAGCGTTAGCGCCGAAGAAGAGCACGAAGAACCACGAAAGCTCTCAGTGAAAGGAGACAAGAAAGGTAACTGGATGGAGGAAGAAGCCGATGAAGCAGAACTGGCAGTGGACGTCTACCAGACTCTCACTGACATCGTGATACAGACGATGGTGGCCGGAGTAAGACCAGAAGACATAGAGCTAACAATAGCCAGAGACATGGTAACTATCCGCGGAAAGCGCGAAGAGAATCGCAGTATAGACGAAGCAAACTATTTCACCAAAGAGCTCTACTGGGGCAAATTTTCCCGCACTATCTCACTGCCTCAAGAAATAGAACCAGAAGAGGCTGAAGCGACAGAGAGACATGGACTGCTGACAGTCAAACTACAAAAAGTTGATAAGGAAAAGAGGAACAGTATTAAAGTTAAATCTATTTAGTTCCCTGTTCCAACGGCTCAACGCCGTTGAGCCGTTAAATTTATTGTGCTGGGAGGCAGATTTGCACTGCCGACCCCCCGCTCTTCAGGCGGATGCTCTGCTACCTGAGCTATCCCAGCAAATTATAGGTAAATATTAGCAAAAATATAGAAAAAATCAAAATAATGTGTCCTCGCCGGGAGTCGAACCTGGATCAGCTCGTTAGGAGTGAGCCGTTCTATCCATTGAACTACGAGGACTTATTTTATACCTGACCTAATCAAATCTATCATACTTATAATTAATTTGAAATATTTACCTCCTTTTTTAACCCTTAGTCTACACATACCATATTTTAGCTTCCCCACTTTCTTTCCCGGAATAACATCTATCTTTTGTATAATGCCTCTAGGTAATTCTAAAGTACGCGTCCAGAAGGAAATTGCTTTTTTCCTATCAATACCATCAAACAATCTTAAATTTATTTTTAATTCATTATTTTTTACACCTAAATCTTTTAAACAAACAAGGATGACCTTGAGCATTGAGGGGTCACTATTTATTAAATTCAATTCAGTTTTATTTCCTTCTCCCCAATATAAACACGAAAGAACTAACATCTTTTCCATAAAACCGATATTCCCAATAATGTTGAAGGCTCTAGCTTGGGCCTCTGTCCACTCACGGCGAGACCTTGCTTTACTTCCCCCTCTTTTTGATTCCCATATTTTTTTATATTTTGGCAGAACCGAAACTCCTTGGATATACTTCCAGATTGTTCCGTTTGATTTCTTGGTGAAATTTTTTATCTCGGATAAAGTATGACCCGTTCTCCGTAAACTTTTTATTTGATTTACTTCTTCTGGCAACAATCTTCGCTTAGGCATAATGATATTATACCATAACTAGGAAAAGAATGCTCCATACATTATAGAAGGTAGTTCTTGCCAAGGACACATCATCAAAGTTCCGACGCTTCTGTGTCAGGCAAAAATTTACCATTATGTTAATAATTCTGTGTAAAGAGTTAATATAGATTTAATATAACGTTACTCTTTAATGGTATATCCGACACCCCTTACAGTATGAATAAGAGCTTTCGGCTGGCCTTTATCAATCTTGTTTCTTAAATATCGTATATGAACATTTAATTCATAGTTCTCTTCTTTAAAATCCGGTCCCCAGGCTTCACTTATCAACTGCTGTCTCTTGAGGGCCGCCCCTCTTTGTCTAAGAAGAGTGTTTAAAATTTTATATTCTTTTGGCGTAAGAGCAATTTTCTTCCCTGCTCTGATGACTTCGTGCGATTTAGTATCCATGATTAAATCTCCGACTTTCAGAATAAGCGGGTCGCTGGTTTTAGGTCTTCGAAGCACTGCTCGAATTCGCGCGAAAAGTTCATTCATTTCAAACGGCTTAAGAAGATAGTCGTCCGCTCCAATATCCAACCCAAGAATTCTGTCTTCCACAACTCCGCGAGCTGTAAGTATGATTATAGGTGTGTAAATTTGTCGACTACGTAGTTCTTTACAAATCTCTATTCCATCTTTTTTAGGAAGCATTAGGTCTAAAATAATAAGCCCGTAATCTCCGCGAAGTGCTTTATTAAGCCCCTCTCCTCCATCAGAAGCAGTGTCGACAACATAATATTGGCTCACGAGCGCGCGCTTTAATATGGCTAGCAACTTCTTTTCATCTTCAATCACAAGAATGGTCATGGCTCCTACTATAACACTTGATATTCTATTATGCAATATATTTCACTACTATTTATTAAAACTGTGTTATGTGTTGTATTAAGTTTTTGTTAAAGTTATACACTAGTTATTCACAGAATATCCTCAAAAGTCTTATTTTTAAGGATTGACACACCTATTTATTAAAAGTTAATATTAAATATATATTAATATTTATAGAGGTCGATATAAATCGAATTGATTAATATTAAAAAGAAGAAAATATAAAACCATGTTTAAAAAAGCAATTGAAATAAATGAAGATAGTAGGACACTAGAAATGTGCAGGAAGTGCTACGCGTTTAGATACAGCAACGGATGGCATTTCGAGAGACCTAGATACTTACAGGAATACGATGCAGAGGAAAAAATTTCTGTGAGATTTAGTCAGTGCCCTGCTTGTGTTGAGGAAGCTTTGTCTCTGTACGATGTGGAGTATGTCTAAAAGAATTAGGGCTCGCGGTACGTTCGGAGCGAAACTGAACGCAACTCTTTATAAAATTAAAAACGAGCAGCTGTAATGTCATTGTTATGAATGCAACCACTATCTACAAATTTGAGGAGGTGTATCAGACCGAATCAGATGCTATATTCCGATTCTGTCTGGTGCGAGTGTCTAACCGAGAACAGGCATTGGATATAACGCAGGAGACTTTCTTGCGTTATTGGCAGAGCCTGTTTAAGGAAAAAGAAATTCATAATAGTCGAGCATTTATATTTACAGTAGCACACCGCCTTATCATCGACTGGTATCGCAAGAAAAAAAGCTTGTCTCTAGATAATATGATTCTAGGAGAGAAAGAGAACGGCTCTAGATTAATAGATAAAGTAACAGCGGAAAATTTGGAACTTCGAACAGAAGGAAGATACCTTATAGATAAAATCAGCGAGCTCTCCCCTGCCCATCGTCAGTCAATCTACCTGCGCTTTGTAGAAGGATTGTCCCCGCCAGAGATAGGTTCAATTTTAGGCACATCAGCAAACGCGGTATCAGTGAGAGTCAACCGAGGCTTGGCAGAATTACGAAAGAAAACAGGATACTAAATGTGTACTTGCTATAACAAATTAACGTGGTACTATCAAAAAGAAGAGATAAGTCAGACTCGAGTGATTTTCGAGTTGTTCACAACCCTATAGCCGGAGAGAACGCAAGTGATATTGAAACCCCATTTCAACGTTTGGGGTCCTCCAGGGAACGGTAAGACCACTTCTATCAGAAAAATAGTTGAGGTCTCAGGAAGAGCCGTTTACATAATCCGCAAGGACTCAACCGGAACGCCCAGGATAGGAGAAGAGTATGCTCCGGAATACAGGCATATTCCTGATTCTCTCCTTCAAAAAAGATGGAGAGAGGGACATTACTTATTTCGTCCCATGTATACCTTCGAGAATGGAGAGCTGAGCCGTAGAGGTTTTCCTAGATCGGAATTCTGGCCGACCAATCTTCCATATGGAACAAAGTTCACTCTTTCTTCCTTTCCTCCGCAGGCAATACCACCCTTGGTAGAGGAAAGAGAGATGACCAACATCCTGCTTTTGGTTCAAGACTTGGGAATAGTTTCGGAGCGACTCAAGAAAAGATGTCTGGTTGATGGGAGCAATTATGCCCAGAAAATGCAGCGCAACATATCATTGCGGGAAAGATTGAAAATTGAATCTCAAGTTCCCTTCCTATATCAACATGTCGTTTATAACGACGGTACGATACAGGATACATTGAGACAATTAGCTAAAATCATCCCGTTTCTGGCAGAGCGCTTGAAGAACAAATCGGTTGGCTAGTCTACGGCACAATACCGTGTCGTAGACTGAGTCAAAGTTTTCAGGATGTGTGTCCTGACTGATGAGCTCAAAAGAGCGAAAACTGGTAATTATTTATGGCTGATCTAAACTTAGAAAAAAATAGGTTGTTGGATGTAATTGATGAGGCAGACACGATCATAGACTCAAAACCCCGGGAAGAAGTGCATCAATTTGGATTGCTCCATCGTGAAGTCCATGTCTGGATGTTTAATAAAGATTTTATTTTCTTCCAGCAAAGAGGCATATCTGTCTATGACGCAGGCCTGCTGGATGCGACAATAGCCGGACACGTTAATAAGGGAGAAGATTACCTCGAAGCGGCCCTTCGAGAGACAGAAGAAGAAACTAGTATTTCTTTGTCACCGCAGGATTTAATTCTTTTAAAAAAATATAGAAATACTGCAAGTCATGAAAAGGAAGGTTCTGGCGAGGTAGTCAACAACTCTATTAGATATATATATCTCTATAAACAACCTATTGAGGAAAGGCATCTAAAAGAAGAGGAAGGAATATTGGGAGTGAGTTTTAAAAAGTTTTCTATTTCTTTTCTCCAGCATATGAACAAAAAAGAAGCTAAAATATTCCGCACATCTATAATTAACGAGATACCTGGAGTTCTAAAATATATAAGTAGTCAGGAGTATTCCTAAAAAAATGAAAGGTCATTCTGATACAATTTTAAAAAAACTTGCTCTATTGGATAAAGCAACAGTAGAATCTCTCCTAGAGGGAAACCGAATTTCGGTTATCAAAAACTTTACTGAATTGAGCATACAAATCTTGGAAGCGGACTTCGGTTTCGCTTGGTGGAAATTAGACGGAAATGATAAGCATGAACTTGCTTATAAAAGCCCCACCGCTCCCACTAATCCGACTATTCCACAAAAAAAAGAAAGTTATCAAAAAAAAACGAAGAATCTTTTTTTTGAAAGTAATGTCGGACAAGAGAATTACGAATCTGATATCAGTAAATATTTAAAAAGTTATTTGATTATTCCTGTTCGTTATGGCGACCATGCCTACGGCAGCATTGTCGTATGTTACAAAAAGAGTCATAAGTTCACAGAACAAGAATTAAGTTTATCTAACATAATAGGAACTATAGCAGCCCAAGCAGTCACCATACCCTGGCTCATAGAAAACGAACGTCAGGCGCTAAAATGGGCCGAAAAACAAAAGGAAATCGAGATCCTGCTCAGGCAAGAAAAGATAAAAACAGAGTTTATTGAAAACGCGACTCATGAGCTTAGAACACCACTAGCTATAATGAAAGGCAACATAGATTTGACACTTCTTAATAATGAAGATAGAAAATCAGCCACCAATACCTTGAAGGCGGTCAATTTGGAAATAAAGACTTTGTCTGAAATTTTAAATGACATGGCATTAATAACAGCGTCAGAAAAAAGCGCAAACAAAATAATTGATCGGAAGCCTACCAGACTTCCCGATTTGATTGAAGAAACAGTAGTCAGACTTAAACCAATAGCTTATAAAAAAAATATAATAATAAGAATCAAGAAAAATAAAACTTCTGACATGCTTGTTTCTGGGAACAAAATGTATTTAGAGAAACTATTCTTAAATTTAATAAAAAATGCAATTACATATGGCCGAGATAACGGGCGAATTGACATTGAGCTGTATCAAGAAAAAAATATATCCAAAATAAAAATTACCGATAACGGTATCGGTATTTCCAAAGAAGATTTACCGAAAATATTTGAACGCTTTTATAGAGCAGACAAAGCCCACAGCGGAAACCACTCCGGACTAGGACTTGCTATTGCAAAATCGGCGGTTGAAATACACGAAGGCACTATACAAGCAAAAAGCGTACACGGAAAAGGTAGTACTTTTACCGTCAGCCTTCCGCTAATCAAAGCCCCAACAGCTTAGAAATTAGTGGCTTGTTGAAGCCGACAACGATTTCATTGCCTATCACTATAACTGGGACGCCCATTTGTCCGCTTTTATCCATCATTTCTTGCCTTTTGACTGTATCGCTCGCCACATCGTGGTCGGTAAAAGCCACATTATTTGCCTTAAAAAAATCTTTTGCCATGTGACAGAAGTGGCAGGACGGAGTGGAATAAATCGTTACATTTTGCATAAAATAAAAAAATTAATATTAATTACCATACAGTATATCATGTATGTTTTGGGAAACAAAATGTGCGGGATGGGGTAATCGAAACCCCGTCTAATCCTTGGGAAGGACTCATTCTGCCACTAAACTAATCCCGCTTAAATAATTTTTTAAAGAAAGAAAATAAGCCTCCGGAGTCGGTTGGTTCTTTTTTGTCTTTTTCTTTTTCATCCACCACCACTATCACACCCTCTCCTTCTTTTACCAACCCAAATTTCTCGCGTATGCTCTCCTCTCTCCCTTCCTCGGTTTTTAATTTTTCAATATCTTCTGTCAATTTCTCCTTTTTCTGTAGAAGACCGGCCACTTGGGTCTCCGCTATATTCTTTTTTTCTATAGTAGCTCGCATTTTACCCACAAACAACAGGACATTCCAAGCAAAAAACAATATTATCACGCCCAAAATAGCCAGAACAGGCCAAGATTGAAAAATGTGTTTAAATTTATCCCGGTGTTGAAAATTCCTCATGATATGATACTATTATCGCATGCTTTTCCACAAAAAACACCAGAAGAAAATACAGCTCATTTGGGCAGTCCTTAGCATCCTTATTATCGTAAGCATGATACTGCTGTACTCCCCTTTCTTCACCCAATAAATTTAATTTTCTCCACTACGCATCATTTTTAGGAAAACATCCTGAGGAATATTTACCCTTCCTCGTTCTTTCATTTTCTTTTTGCCTTTCTTTTGCTTTTCACGAAGCTTCATCTTGCGCGTAATATCTCCCCCATACATGTGTTGAGTCACATCTTTTTTCATGCCAGAGAGCGTGCGAGACGAGATGATTCTACCGAGAGCTTTGCCTTGGATTTTCATAGTAAACATTTGTCTAGGTAAAAGAGTCTCCAGTTTTTCAACCGACTTTTCGGCTTCTTCATCTGCCCTTCTTTTAGAAATAACCTTGGAAAAAGCTGGAACCACTTCGTCAGCCACCAAGATGTCTAGCCTGGTGACATTCGCTTCACGCAGTTCTCCCACCGAGTACGATATGGATGCATAACCCGAAGAACTACTTTTTAGTTCGTCAAAGAAGTTGCGCATAAGCTCTCGAAGCGGCATTTTCACTGATATAGACGAACGGTTGTCTCCGAAATTCTCTGTCTCGCCGACTTCAGCTTCGTGGTCAAAGAGAAGTTGCATAATATTTCCCAGATATTGCGCTGGAGTAATTATTTTTACATTCACCCACGGCTCAAACACAGTCTCTATATTGCTGTCGTCCGGAAAAAAGTATGGTGAATAAATTTTTTCTCGCTTTCCATTCTTTAGTAATACCTCGTAAGTTATGGAAGGCGTGGTGATAATGAGTTTTAAATTAAATTCTCGTCGCAGTCTCTCCGTAATAATTTCCAAATGAAGCATCCCGAGAAATCCACAGCGGAATCCTCTCCCGAGTGAACCGGAAGATTCTTCTTCGTAAGAAAAAGCAGAATCAGAAAGACTGAGTTTGCCGAGCGAGAGTTTTAATTCTGCGAAGTCATCTGCATCTTCTGGAAAAACGGAAGCCCAGACTACCGGCATGGGCTTCATGTACCCTTCGAAGGCCGGCAGCGGATTTTTAAAACTGGTAATGGTGTCTCCGACTGAAGCAATTCCGGATTTCTTGATGCCTGTCACTATGTAGCCCGTCTCTCCGGTAGAAATAAAATCTCTAGGAGTTTCTTCTGGAGAAAAAGTTCCAACTTCGAGCGAAGTGAACCTCTCTCCTGATACTGCAAAAAGCAAGCCATCACCTTTTCCGACTTTACCGTCTAAAACCCGCACGAAAACTATAACTCCTCGATGATTTGAATATTTGAAATCAAAAACAAGCGCTCGTAAAATATTCTCGCCCTTGCCTGCCCCGAGTGAAGTCGAGGGATATGTTTCTTTCGGCTCTGGAACCCGTTTTATGACTTCTTGTAGAAGATTGTCTACCCCCTCACCTGTACGCCCGGAAACGAGCAAAATCTCGCTAGGGTCGCAATTTAAGAGCTTTACAACCTCGTGACGCGCCTCTTCTACTCGAGCTAAAGGTGAGTCTATTTTGGAGAGCACGGGAATGATTTTAAGGCCTCCCTCACGCGCCATAGCAAGCGTAGTAAGGGTTTGTGCCTGCACGCCCTGTGTGGCATCAATT
>CAYQPS010000027.1:0-8718 GCA_964419555.1 uncultured Candidatus Saccharibacteria bacterium
GCGAAGCCATGATTTGCGAAGGCTGTCAGTAAATTTATTATTAATTTTAATGGAAGCAGGATTTGCTTTTTTGAATGGTCTGGCCGGGATAGGGACCCGGAGAACCGAGGACCTGAAAAAAAGCAAATCCTGCTGTAATAAATAAATGATTTTAGGAAAAGCCTCTCCGACGGACATGAATTTGCATCCCATGAATTATAAATGGGCCTACGACCTCTATAATCAAGCCGTGCGAAATAGCTGGTTTCCACACGAAATACCACTCGGAGAAGACTTGGCTGACTGGGCTAAGATGACCGAAGACGAGCGCCATGCGGTGGAATTTCTAATGGCTTTCTTCAATCCGGCTGAACTCATAGTGAATAGGTCGCTTGCCTTGGGCGTCTACCCATATTTGAAATCTCCTGAGTGTCATCTATATCTCGCCAAGCAAATGTTTGAAGAAGCAAACCACTGTGTTTCTTTCGAATATGTACTCGAAACATTTCCTCTAGACCGTGGTCGAGTATATGGCACGCACCTTGATACTGATTCAATGATGAAGAAAGAAAATTTCATCAACAAGTATCTCATCCGCATGACCGAGGACACTCTCGATATTGAGAGCGCTGAGGGAAAAAAAGATTTTCTGCGCAATTTAGTTGCCACCAACATCGTGATGGAGGGAACTTGGTTTTATTCTGGCTTCATGGTGGCACTCTCCTTTCGCCAGAGAAACCAACTCCGCAACTTGGGCTCGATGATAAACTGGGTACTTCGAGACGAAAGTCTGCATTTAAAATTCGGAATCCACCTCATTCACACTATCTTGGAAGAGAATGCCGAACTCCTAACGACAAAGTTCGCGGAAGAAATTAGAAATATAGTTATCGAGGGAGTCGAGTTGGAAGTAAGTTATAACAAAGATATGTTTCCAAAAGGAATCCTTGGACTAAACGCCGACTATGTGAACCAATACGTGCAGTATGTGGCAGACCGCAGACTGGAAGAGCTTGGCCTTGAACCGCACTTTGGTGTCACCAACCCTGCAAAATGGATGTCTACGGCTACGGACGTATTCGAACTCGTGAATTTCTTCGAAGCGCAAAATACTTCCTATGAAGTGGATGCTCATGGACACAAGGCTGAAAATAAGATGAAGGATAAACCAAAAGAAGAAGAGTAGGAGTTAGAACAAGCCTCCCCAAGGCTGTGGAATAGAGAGAAGAAGCAACAACGCTCCTATTAAGGCGAGGTTTTTATAAAAATTCACATTCTCCCCCATGCGAGCCATAGGGTCTGTTACGGTCCAATATGCGTGCATTTTAATAAGAGTGGAAAGCAAAAATACTACCAGAAGTGCAACCGATAGATTTACATATATTCCCAGAAGTATCCCGAGGCCCCCTAAAAGTAGCATCACCCCAGTCACAAACACACCTACCTTGGGCATAGGTACACCTTTGGAGGCAGCATAACCTGCAAGAGCGGCATTGTTCTTAAAGTGATTGTAAGCGTTTTTAATAAAATAACCCCCCAATATAATTCGTCCTAAAATAAATAAAATGTCCATGTTTTAATTATACACTATTTTAGATAACTATCGAAATAAATAGCATGGCAAGTGTAACCGCCTGGATTTTTCTCTAGATAGTCCTGATGATAATCTTCGGCGAGATAAAATTTTGTAAGTGGTTCTAAGGTCGTAACAACTGGATCTTTCCATCTTTTTGAATTATTTACTATTTTTATAAAATTCTCTGCTTCTTTTTTCTCCATATCATCGCCATAAAAAATAGCTGAACGATAGGAAGTTCCCCGGTCATTCCCCTGCTGATTTAGTGTGGTCGGATTGTGAATTTGAAAGAAAAAATCTAATAATTTTTTGTAAGAAGTCAGACTGTCATCATATTCTATCTCCACAGCTTCCGCATGACCTTCATGGTTCTCGTAAGTTGGGTTTTCTACACTTCCGCCAGTGTAACCCACGGTAGTGTTTAATACTCCCGGCTGTTTCCTTATCAAGTCTTCTAATCCCCAGAAACACCCTCCAGCCAACACTGCTTTCTTAGTCATTTTTATATTCTACTACTTTTCCCGCTTTGATTTCGACATTATCCACTTTGCGTAGATTTCTTATTCTAGTCTTTTGCAAAATACTAGAATGCTTTATATTATCTAGCTCTTCATCTATCCCCCACAGATCACCCTCTAGTGTCTCCCAGCCCGCTTCAAAAGTATTTAAATTAAGCAGAGCAGAATATTGACGTAAAGTTTTCTTGCCATTATCCAAAAAATATTCGTGAAAATAGGACATCACAAGCTCGCGGATATTTTTGTAAACAGGCTCACGATACCGGAGTACTGCATGATTGGTCTTGGAGAGTGCTCCCCAGAAGCCATCTTGCTTAAAAGGCGCTATCACATGGTCATAGTCCCCCTTAGTGGTCTTTAAGTGAAGCAAATAGGGTGTAAATCCATGGAGAGATAAAACGTAAGCTCCTAGCAATGCTCCTTCTAAACAATGTGCATTTTTTTCTCGGAGTATAAATAATGGCGATTTTAAAGTTGGCCCATGTTTTTCAAAATTAAATCGGAGTCCATTCAAAAAATCCTGCACTTTGGCGGGTGTATTTAATTTCCGCATTAATGCTATTTCTTTTTTAGTAAACTGCAACATTTCTATTCTAATATTCTATAGAATTATAGAATACTTTATTCCCATTCAACTGTGCCGGGAGGCTTGGAGGTGATATCGTAAACCACTCTATTGATTCCTTTAACTTCGTTGGTAATGCGAGTTGAAATTTTCTCAAGCACCGAATAAGGCAAATGCACCCAGTCAGCTGTCAAAAATTCAGCTGTTTCGACCGCTCGCAGTATTATGGGCTGACCGTATGTTCTGGCATCTCCTTGTACACCCACCGAACGGATATCGGGTAAAGCGACAAAATAAAAAAACTGGGGATTTTTTACAAAATCCGTTTTATTCATTTCTTCTTCTACGATTTTATCAGCCAGACGCAATGTTTCGAGTTTCTCTTTGGTGACTGCACCTATAATGCGCACCGCCAGACCAGGACCCGGAAAAGGCATGCGGTACGATATGCTCTTGGGCAGACCCAAACTGTCACCCATTTTACGGACTTCATATTTGTAAAGGTCTCGCAAAGGCTCAATCAGCTTGAAACCAAACTTCTTAGGAAGTCCACCGACATTATGATGAGATTTTATGACAGCAGTGTGTTTCCCGCCCGCACTCACTCCCGAAGAGACCGCGTCGGTATAAAGAGTGCCCTGAACTAGCCATTTCACGTTTTTAAGTTTTTTTGATTCTTTTTCAAAAACTCTGATGAAAAGTTCTCCGATGGTTTTTCGTTTTTTCTCCGGGTCAGTAACTCCTTTTAATTTATTTAAAAATTCTTTTTCCGCATATACAATCTTGAGATTCATTTTCATGTGTTTTTTGAAAACTTTTTTCAGTTGCTGTGTTTCACCTCCACGCATGAGTCCAGTGTCTACATAAATGCATGTAAGTCTCCCACCGATTGCCCTTTGAACCAAGGTTGCTGCAATGGCTGAATCCACTCCCCCAGAGAGCGCACAGACTGCATGGTCGCTTCCAACTTTCTCTTTAATATCTCTTACAGAATCACGAATAAAATTCTGCATTGACCATTCTCTTTTCACTCCGGTAATCTTTAAAAAATTTTCAATAATAGTTTTCCCATTTGGGGTGTGTTTTACTTCTGGATGAAATTGTAAGCAATATATTCTTTTCTTGGTGTCTTCCATCCCCGCAATAGGACAATTAGCGGAGCCAGCAATTTTCTCAAAACCTTTTGGTAATTTTACAACATGGTCCCCGTGAGACATCCAAACTTTTTGTTCTTTTGATAAGCCTTTAAGTATTTTCGCGGTTTTTTTTATTGTTACCTTAGTAGAGCCGTATTCACTTGTGCGACCTGCTTTGACTTTGCCGCCCAGCATAAAAGCAGTCAGTTGCATACCGTAGCAAATTCCTAAAATTGGTATTCCAAGAGCAAACACACGCCTGTCTACCAGTAAGGCACTTTTTTCTGATAGATTCTGAGGTCCTCCGGAGAGAATGATTCCTTTACTATCTGCGAGTTTGATAAGTGGAAAATTGGGACTAACGAGCTCTGCTAGAACCCCTGCTTCTCGAATGCGTCTTGTAATTAAATGAGAATATTGAGAACCAAAATCTAAAACATAAATAACCTCCCTCATTTCTTTTTAGCTTTCTTCGGCTTCTTTGTATCCTTTCTATAAGCGTTGTTTCCTTTTCCCATAAATTTATGTAAGTTATTTATAATCTTGCTTATAATCTTACTTGCATTGTAGCATATTTTACATACCAAGACTATTTAAAGTGTTCGTGTAGTTGCTCAAAAAAGAAGGAAGGGCAAAGATTAATCCGATGAGAGGCAGAACAAAAACTATAATGGTAATCCACATCGTGGTCTTAAAATATTTTCTAGTCTTTTCGACTGATTTATAAATCGCGTCTATTTTCACTCCTTGTTCATCTAGCTTCTTTTGTAATTCTGGATCCATATTTTAATCCTCTTTTTTATAAAAATGAGCGACCAAGACAATAGTAATAAGAGCCAGAAAAGCAGAGAGAGCGAGCATCGGGATTTGAATAAGACCACCAAATTCAGTAATCAATAGCTGGTAACAAGAAACCCCAGAAGCATCACATGGAATTGCTCCAGTATCCGTAAAATAGTAATTGAAATTCTGGTAGACAGAAACAAGAAAACCAACACTAAGTAGGGGTAAGACATATTTCACTATTTTTCTATCTTTATGCCAGATTGCCATGCCGAAAATAAAAGGAAGCGGGAACATAAAAACTCTCTGATACCAACATAAGTAGCAAGGCGCGAAACCGACTATTTCAGAATAGACGAGGGTGAAAAGAGATGCAGACAAAGAAACCAGAAATCCGAGGGTTAAATATTGCTTGTCTATGAAAGCGAGATATGCGTTTTTTTTAGGTCCGATAAAAAGTAAAAATAAAGCAACAACAGAAAGTACTAATAGAACAACAGCTCCGCTCCCTAAGAAAAGATTTAGATAATGTACAGAACTGCTCATATTATTGTACTACCGGACTGCTCGCTCCAGCATCTACTGATGCAGGAACAACAGTTTGAGCTGTCGGAAGAATACAAGAAGTTTTTTCAGCCAATTGTGAAATAGGAACTTCTCCAGATAGACGCGAGCCGTCAGCAAATACCCAAGTCGGATAGCTAGAAACTTCATTGTCTATACAAGCCTGCGTCTGACCCTTTCCATCAGCGGTAGAACATTCCACATACGGTAGAAGCTTGGCGGAAGAACCAAACATTTTTTTCTGAGCCTGACAATGCGGACACCAGAAAGCACCATAGAAGATAGCCCCTTTCTCCCCCAAACATTGCGCGAAGGTATCATATACCCCTGGCCCGGCTGGCCCGGCATTTGAGCGCACTAGGGCGGCAGCTACCGTCCCAACAACTAAAAGAAAAACGACGAGTAAGAAAATTTTGATGTTATTATTCATATCTTTATGATATCAATTTTAAGGACTTAGAGCAAATCAGAAAATTTTCGGTAAAAAGACAATCGCTCCGACGATACCTGCAACAAAAACAGACAACAGTACCGCCCCTGCCGCCATGTCTTTAGTGTCGCGAGCATAAGGATGATACTCCGGCGAGGTGAGATTGATGTCTATTTCGATTGCGGTATTTATCGCCTCTGTAACTAAAACAAGGCCGATGGCGAATACGATTACTGCCCACTCAATACCAGAGATTTTAAAAACAATGCCCAGGAGCACCGCCAAAGTGGCAAAGAAAACTCCCACCCACATGTTATGCCCTGTCCTAAACAAGATTCCTACCCCACGCCACGCATGAGTGGCACTTCTTATCCGCTCTGTAATTGAAAATTTTTTTTCCATTCTCTACTCCTATTGCACTACTAGAATGCCCTTCATACCCATTGCTCGATGAGAGCCGACGGAGCAGTAATACTCGAAGCTTCCAGCCTTATCTGCTGTGAACTCTAGAACTTCTTCGAAGGGAGCTTGAGCTTGCTTGGTAGCAACACCGTATCCATTTATCACGAAATCATGAAAGCCTCCAGTGTTCTTGAAAGTTATTTTTACTCTGTCTCCTTGGTCAACGGTTATTGTGCTTGGAGTGAAAGAGAAGTTTTTGCCAGAAACTGTAAATTCTTTTAGGCCTCCTATCATATCGCCTGAAATATCGACTTCTACGTTGGTACCTTCATTCTCTTCAATAGTTATGTTTTCCGTCTCTCTAATGTTCTCATTTGTCATCTCAGGAGCTTCTACTTTATTCCCTTGCCCCATGATAAGCAATCCTCCCCCTATTAATACAATTAAAACAATTATTATTATATATACGTTTTTCATATTATTTTTAAATTAATACCAGCTTTATACTGGCGCTTATAATTACACCCATTATAACATATTTTTACTGATATTGAATATAGCTCGGTATGGGCCGAAGTTTAATTAACTCTGCTGGTTCAAAAAGCACTGTACCCGGCGTCAAAATATCATTTTTATAAAATATTTTAAAGCCAGTAAACTGCACCGGCTCTCGATATACAAATTCACGATAAGTCCCCTTCTTTTTGTCTTTTCCACCCCAGCCGTCCATATGCATCACCATCTGCACCTCGGGGCTGGGCTTGATGAGTTTGTAGTTGGTAAGCATTTTCTGCGTGTAACGATGAATTACCAGCACCTTTGGAGGCAAATTGTTTTCCTTTACTAGTTTGGCTAAATACTCGGCCGCGAAATTTATATCCGCTGCGTCATACGTACCCACCACCTTCCCCGGCCGAATTCCCGTCTTCATCGAAAATTCTGGGTCCATCCCCAGATGAACCTGTGGCATTTTCAAATATTTTTCAAGCCTTGGTAGTTCTAATTGGATAGTACTAAATCCTACTTGGATATCGAGAAAAACTATCGCATTTATTTTCTCCGCCATCTTTAGCACTTTATCTATTTCCGCGTCCGGCATGCGCGCTCGATACTTTCCATCCGTGCCGGCACTGGCCTGCGCAACAACAGCGATATAGTGTAATGCTGGAATAGCTGGTGTCCCCGGGTCTGCTTCGTTCCATTTTCGCACTTCGGCTTTGAGTTTGTTTAGCATTTCAGTTTCGGGATATTCACCCAAAACTCCCATTTTTTTTGAATATAAATTGCCGTAATACGCGACGATACGATTGAAGGGCAGAATAGCGCCAGCATTTGGATACACGGTTTTCACCGGCCAGAGATTGGGCGGAGAAGGCGGTGGCGGAACAGACACGGTCTCTTCTATCCCAGTCTCAGGGTTTTTAACAA
The DNA here is from genome assembly GCA_964419555.1 of uncultured Candidatus Saccharibacteria bacterium. Lineage (GTDB taxonomy): Bacteria > Patescibacteriota > Minisyncoccia > Phycocordibacterales > UBA9973 > UBA9973. The sequence continues at coordinate 7,382 of CAYQPS010000027.1, forward strand.
TTTTTGTAGTAGGAGCTTTAGGAGGAGGATTGTTGGCTAGTTCGTTTAATTTTTTATCATATAAGACTTTGTCTAGAGGCAATATCTTGGGAATTTTTTTTTCTTTCTCTTTTTTTGTTGTTTCCTTGACCGGTGCATTACTGTCATAAGTCATTCCACTAGACCAGAATTCCGGAAAAGTGAAAAATAAAATAAAAAATATAACCGTAATAGTTGCAAAAGCACGAGTATGCGTTCCAAAGAGTTTGGACTTTAATTTACGGATTGTTTTGCTCATTTATTACACCTAGTATAGCAGAATGGGCTCGAGTAAAAAAGAGAAGTAAACAAGGGGTTCTTTGTTAAACATTCTGACTGTATGATTTCTTCAGCACGTCCCTCTTAAAATGTTTTAAATACGCAACTATAATAAAACTAATAATAACCATTAGAAACCAAGAGGTTATTTTGCCTGTAGAAACAATAGTCCAAACATGAACCTGATTGGGATATTGCCAAGCCCCAAGATAGGTAGAAATATTCTCTGCAATCCAAATAAAGAATGCAATCAGGAGAAATGCTAAATTCATCGGCATCCATCGACGAATATCGGTCACAGTAAAATAAACTCTCGTTTGGGAGAAGAAAGCAAAAATAGCAATGATTAAAAATATTCTAAAATCATATATATAATGGTTGGTAAAAAAATTAAGGTAAATCAAAAAACAAAGTAAGACGCTTACGATATATCGCGAGTAGTTTGTCAGCTCTAGTTTCATTATTTTCCAGGATTGACTTATATAACTTCCGATTGCGGCATACATAAATCCGCTATATAAAGGCACGGTGGCAATTTTCAAAATTCCGTCTTCAGGATAACTCCACGAACCAATTTCAGGGCTTGTTTTATAAAGCTCCAAGACAAGTCCAATAATGTGAAATAAAAAAATGACTTTGACTTCGTCCTTGGTTTCCAGTTTGGTGAAATAAAGGATTGCTTGTATGACAACAGCTGCTATGAAAAGAAAATCATATCGAGCCAATCCCCCAAGTGGAATGTGGTTTGAGATAAAAAGTAGTACAAAGAAAGAACCAGCAAATATTGCCGCTCTGGCTTGCTTCCACCCAAAAATTAAGAATTCTGTGAGGCCGGCTCGAAGTGAGTTGCTAAACTTCATAAGGTTGCCTGATTATACCAAAATTCACGCTCTCGCGTGGATTTTGGGCTTTACACTATTCTGGAGTTAATATTTATTTTTTATTTCCCTCCAAGGTTCATCAATCATTTTTCTATAATCTGATGCCTCTACGACACAACCACCAAACCCAAAATACGGCGCAACAGAATCAGATAATGA
>CAYQPS010000028.1:0-8379 GCA_964419555.1 uncultured Candidatus Saccharibacteria bacterium
GGCAGTATTTCTTTTTTCCAATCAAAAACCTCCCTATTGTTGGAGAATAGAGAATTGAAATCACAACTAGACGAAATGGCAGCCAAAATTTTAAACCACAATTCTCTTCTTATTGAAAATACCGAACTGAAAGAAATTTTAGGCAGAAAGGCGGAAAACGCGAATTTGATTTTAGCTGGGATACTAGCAAAACCAAATCAAAGTGTGTACAACAGTCTACTTATTGATGTTGGTGAGAAACAAGGGGTGAGTGTTGGCAATAAAGTTTTTGCTTGGGGGAATATTCCTCTCGGACGTGTGGCCGAAGTTTATCCGGACTCCTCAAAAATAATTTTATTTTCCAGCCCCGGCGAGAAAACTGAAGTAGTACTGCTAGGGGAAAATGTTTTTTTGGAAGTAATTGGGCGTGGCGGAGGAAACTTTGAAATGAGTTTACTGCGCGACCTTGCGTTAGAGGAAGGCAAGGAAGTGGTTTTGCCGGGTTCTACTTCTTATGTACTTGCCACTGTCAGGAAAATAATTTCCGACCCACGAGATTCTTTCAAGAAAGCGTTGCTTACTTCTCCGTTCAATATTCAGGAACTCCGGTTTGTGCAGGTGGTTCGTTAATGACTCAACGCCGCTCCGCCGTTAAAAAGCCTTTAAAATATGGAGTTTAAAATTGAGAAAAAACTAAAGAAAAGCCTGGGGAGAGCGGGAGTTATAAATACTGTCCATGGGGAAATTCATACTCCCGCTTTCGTGCCAGTAGGTACGAAAGCCAGCGTTAAGACATTAACTCCTGAGCAGGTACTAGAGCTTGGTGCGGAAGTTGTCTTGGGGAATACTTATCATTTGTATTTACAACCTGGCGATGAATTAGTGGCCAAGGCAGGCGGAATTGGTAAATTTATGAATTGGTCTGGGCCCACTATTACTGACTCTGGTGGTTTCCAAGTTTTTTCTTTAGGAGTTGCTTATGGTAAAGAGCTTTCTAAAGTAGTAAAGCTTAGTCCCATTGCCGACCCGTCACTCATGATTCCTGAGCGCTTTGATGACTCGCTGGCGCCGAGACTGGCGAAGATAGGACAGGACGGAGTTTCTTTTAAGTCTCACTTAGATGGTTCCATTCATTACATTACTCCAGAGAAATCAATTCAAATTCAGCACAACTTGGGTGCGGATATAATTTTCGCATTCGATGAATGCACTAGTCCATCTGAAGATTTAAGATATCAAGAAGAAGCATTGGAGCGTACTCACCGCTGGGCGGAGAGGAGTTTGGAGGAGCATAAAAAATTACAGGAAGAGAGAAAGTTCTTGAGCGGGGTCTCTAGCAGCGCGACGGCGCGAGAGGGAGCGCTGGATCAGCAGATCCAGACAGCGACCCCGGGCGGGAAGCTTTCTCTCGGTCCTGCCCTGTTCGGTATAGTTCAAGGCGGGCGGGATGAAAAACTCCGTAAAAAGTCTGCGAAGTTTATAGGAAAATTAGATTTCGATGGTTTCGGCATTGGCGGCTCTTTTGCTAAAGAAGATATGTCCTCGGCAGTAAAGTGGGTAAACGAAATATTGCCGGAAGAAAAGCCCAGGCACTTGCTTGGCATCGGCGAGCCCGAAGATATTTTTGAAGGTGTAGAAAACGGGGTGGATTTGTTTGATTGCGTCGCACCGACTCGTAATGCCAGGAATGGCTCGCTTTATACAGGGGAAGGAAAAATAAATATTTTGAATGCAAAATACAAAAATGATTTTTCACCCATAGAAAAAGATTGCGAATGCTATACGTGTAAAAGTTACACCTGCGCTTACTTGGCACATCTTTTTCACGGCAAGGAAATGCTAGCGGCGACGTTAGCTACGATTCATAATTTATATTTCATCATCAACCTAGTCAAAAAAATCCGCCAATCGATCCTAGATGATAATTTTTTTGAATATAAAAAGGAGTTTTTGAAGAATTGGGTGAAATAACTTTTAGTTGCTATAATTGATTTATGAAAATAAAAAAATTATTAAGTTCTATGGTTAGTTTTTCTGTCGTTCTTCTGTTTCTTGGAGTAATTTTTTTCATGAGTGGTGGTTTTTACCGCAATTCTGTTCATAACAATTCAACTACTGATGTTCCATCTGTTAAAATCGGCGGAGTTACTGTGAAGGTTGATTTAGCAGAAACTCCAAGTGAAAGAGCGCAAGGGCTCTCCGGCAGGGCTGGACTCTCCGAAGAAGAGGGGCTGTTGTTTGTTTTCGAGTATGTGGGGAAACACGCTTTTTGGATGAAGGATATGAACTTTCCTATTGACATAATCTGGATTGGAGAGAATGGAGAAATAGTTTATATAAAAAAAGACGCGCGGCCGGAGTCTTATCCACAAACATTCCAACCGGACGAAAATGCAAAATATGTTTTGGAAGTAGTTTCAGGATTTTCTGAAAAATATAATTTGAAAGAAGGGGACATGGCGGAGTTTACTTTTTAATGTTTTTGTATTACAATTCCCATCGGTCCTGTACTCTGATAGCTACTCCTCCGACTGTGGTCGGAGGGGAGGAAAGTCCGAACACGCAGTCCCGCTTCGGTGGGGTTAAACGTAGCGGGTAACGCCCGCCGTCCGCAAGGATCGAAGTGCGAACAGTGACGAATCCCTTCAGTGGGAGTGAAACGGCAAAATCTTTACGCGCGTGCAAGATCGTGCCTTGATGCAAATCGGGGAGAATCGCTTGAGCCAAAGCGCAAGCTTTGGCCTAGATAAATTGCTATCTTCCGGCTTCGGTCGGAATACAGAATTCGGCTTATAGATACAAGACCACAAACATGAAAAATCCTCTCGAAAGAGAGGATTTTTCTGTTGAACTTGCATTATTTTTACAAATATGCTATACTTATTGTGTGAGCGTGAGGTAAGACTCACTTTATCGTAAACAACGTGTGTGCCGCAGAGGCCCCGCCGAAAGGCGGGGCTTTTGTTTTGCATATTAAAAAATAAAGAAAAAACGGGTCGCGCGCCAGAGGCACGCGACCCGTCGTAGGTCATCTTGCAGTTTTGTTAACGCAGCCGCGAGAGTCTCGCTGCGAACTTCAACTTACGGACACTGGAGTCCACCACCTGATGCAGCGGTTTCCAACGAACGATGCTGGCTCCACTTTACAGCGTCCGCACTTGAAACAATGGACGCAATGTAATTTGGAACGGTAGGAATCCATCTGATAAAGCGGATTCCTTTAAAGGAAACTGGGCATACACCCGTACGTCCCAACACTGACGCATGCACTGCGTATATGCGGAACGAATCTCCTGAAGGCCAGTTCCAATTCCCAACGTTCACCCATTGCCAGTCAAACACTCCTGGCGGGTCGTCTACCACCGGACTGCTCGCCCCAGGTCTTTGGACGTAGTCAAGCCACGTTCCATCCGGGCGTCTCATCCTTAGCGCAAATTCCTCCTTGGCGCTCGTTGTGTATTTGACGAGAACCTGAATCTGCACAGGACCTACGTGAGGTCCGGCAAATTTCACCTCTTGTCCCCAGAGCCATTCCAAAGGATTTGCCTCTGAGATAGTCGGGTCAGGGAAGGTCAACTGCACCGTGTCCGGTTTAAGAACCGGTTGCGGCGGTGCAGGTGGAAGCGGCGGCGGCGGAGGCACGAGAATCTCGAGCATCACGCACACCAAGACAGAGTTTTGTCCTGCGTTCACTGCTCCCACTGCCGAGGTCGGAGCATACTTGCCCGACGGGTCCACACATTCTGCTGTGTAGAATCCCTGTTCCACTACACGTTCGAAGTTCGTCGTACCTGAGGCAACGACAGCACTTGATCCGTGTTTCTTCAGCACCGCCTGCATTCCCGGTGGCACTGATGCTACCAGTAGCTTCCCAGTTGTGGGCGGAGGCGGTGGTGGAGGAGCGGGAGGTTCCGGTTTCTTTGCCAGTATGCAAACCGCTGGCTCAGACTTCAAGCCTGCGTTTACTACTGCAAACGCATCAGCAGGCAAGTGATTACTCGAAAGGTCCCTGCATTCGATACGGTAGTGTCCTGCTCCCAGAACCAAAACTGTATCTGTAATCACTGTGGTGACAATAGTCTCGGTTCCGTTCGTTGCCACCCGAATTATCTTCGCGCTCATTCCTGTCGGACTGGACGCGATAAGCAGTTCGCCCGTTGTGGGCGGGGTGGGAGGTGGTGGTGGAATCAACTTCAGGTTGGCCTGAAGTGTTTCCGTCGTCCCAGGCGTCGGTGCCCAAGAGACTGGCTTGTTTTCATATCCCTGAGCGCTAACCCAGAACATGTAGAGCGAGCCATCCGCTGTAACTGTCGTTCGGTGCGGTGTGTTTGCGCCAATCTGCGACGAAGAACGCACCAGTGCCGGAGAGTAGCGGACAGTACTGTCCAGTTTTGCTCCCGGAACATTTGAAGTAATCCACACAACCGCTGTTGTTATTGGCGGTGGTTCCTCGACACGCTTCACCATGTGCACTGTGGAAGTTTCCACCTCACCTCCCTCGAGATGTGATGGGGAACTCTCACCCTCTTCGTATCCATCCGCGATGCACTTGGAGAAGTAGTCTCCTGTATCGGCGGGCACTCGTATCTTTGTTTGTGCTGGACCGAACTTTGGTTGTCCGTTAAGCGTCAGACCTCGACACTGCGTACCGGCGATGTTTGGAGGGTCTGTTGCAAAGATGACTGTTCCTGTAGCTGGTAATGGCCCTATGAACTCTGCTTCGCCGCATGCGGCGAGGACGAGACCACAGAAAATCGGGAATAAGTTTTTAACTTTCATAGCGTCCTCACCTCCTGTCTTGGGTTCGGATTCCTAGCCGAAGCTGGAAGCCCAAACCGTTTTTTTGTATGTGGGTTTGTGCGTTGTGGGTTCTTCCCCACGTCGCGGAAGGACTGAGTGAAATTTCGAAACCTTGTGACAAGTCAAAATTGAACGTTGGACCCAAGAAGAGTCCGTTGGTCTGGTTTACCCATCTTTCATTTAGGCGCGGACCTCCATCCACGCACATTTCTCTGCCGGTGAACAACCCGCCGGATATTCCGACGAGGTCAAACGGGCGCCACTCTGCGCCAATCGCGCCGAACACGTCAGCGCTGTTGCATACACTTTCAATCCGGCTAGGCAGGAATCCTCCTTCAAGCGTTAGCTCGAGTGGGAAGCCTATTGGTTTAACGAAAATTCCCAACGTGGGAGTGAATGTACTGGTGCTGTTTCCAGAAACGAAAGCGGCGCCGGCGCCAATGTGGACGCTGGCACGTTCTTCTGTAATCTGTGTTACTTGTTGCACTGCGGGTGCGACTTGGTTGACTACGGTGGTGCTGGTCGGACGAGCTGCGAGTCTTGCGACAGAGTCGCGAAGAGCGTTAACATCTCTTGCTAGTGAATCGATGCGACGGTCAGATGAAACTGTGGATATTTGCTGTACGACTGGTGCTGCTGTCGGCGGTGTATATCTGCGAAGATATACGGTAACGCCGCGGAATTCTCCGCCGCGCACCTTTGCGACTTGACCTTGGGGCATCATTCTCCCAGGGTTTACTCCGTATTTTTCCGTGAGCACTCGAGCGAATTCACTGGAACGCTGTAACGCAAGGACCATATTGTGCCTGTCGGAGCAAACTGAGTCATTTCCGCAGGATTTTATATATGGTGTTGCGTCTGCGTATCCAACGATGATTATCTCGACTGTCGGATCGTTGAGTCGCCCTCTTTCGAGAGCGGCCAGAGAGTCAACACGGCTTGGGTCGTAATTACCCAAACTGTAGTGTTGAACTCTGTGGGTGGCTAATGTGTCCGTCTGAGCGCTAAGTGCGCCGAGAGGGAAGGACATAGCCACAGTGAGCACTAAGGTCCTCCAGGGTTTCATTTTCTTGTTTCCTCGGTTGTTGTGAAAGGTGAAAAGCGAAGTGGGTAATTGTTTTTTGTATTTCTCCGTAAGTTTTGTTGACGAAGGACTAAGCTAACTCACTATATTTGTAGCATACCAAAAAACTCTTGTCAATATTGACTAAAATAAGAAATTTGGTTAAATAAAACACCTTTTAAATTACTTAGTTTATATCTTTTAAATATGGTAAAATATCTCAATGCATCCCGGGATAATATCTTGGAAAAATCTCTTGGTATATGCGTTTAACGCATTTTCTGTTCCTCTTCTCTTTAAAACTCTTCTCAGTCCATGGCAGATGGACCGGGTTTCAGGTTCTGAATATTCTTTTATAGAAAAGTTTGCCTTTTCAGTGGTTACCAGGCTTTTAGGTTTTGTGGCTCGCCTTGCGCTGATAATTTTGGGTCTAATATTTACTTTTCTTGTATTAATTACTTTTCCGATATTTTTTTTAATACCTGTAAAAATAAGTCGGGAGTACATATCAAGTCTGCCGAGTTTTGGCTCATCGCTCTCCTATGGAAACACTTATACTCTAAACGCTCACAGCATGGATGTGATGAGTGACCCATCGCAGAAATTTTTTGGTAAAGAAAGGGCTCTGCGCATGATTGCGCGCGGTTTATCTAAAGATACAAACAGAAATGTTCTTTTGGTTGGAGACAGCGGTGTGGGGAAGACTGCTCTAATTTATTATCTTGGCCGGCTCGGGAAATCTGGGCTTTCTTTTCCAGGGATTCATCATCACAGAGTTGTGACATTGTCCACGGAAGGACTCACTCCGGAGAATTTCGATTGGTCTATGCAGGAAGCGGCCGGAGCCGGCAATGTGATTATAGTAATTGAGAACGTTCACTCTTATGAATCTATATACGAGAGGTTGATGCCTTATCTGCAAATGCCTCATCTCGGTGTTGTGGCCACGACTGATTTTATAAATTACGACCGAGTGTTGAAAAATCATCCAGAATTTCTTTCCAGATTCGAAAAAGTGGACATCATGCCGACGAATAAAGAAGAAACTCTGGCTGTGTTGGAAAATCATGCCAGTTTAACTGGAACACCCATAAAAGAAGATGCACTATCGGAAATTGTTCGCTTGGCTGACCGTTTCATCGGCAACCAGCTAGAACCTTCGAAGTCTTTAGCAATCTTGGAAGAACTTCGAGCGCTTCGTAAAACTATAACTATTGATGACGTGAGGCAAATAGTTTCTGATAAAACCAATATGCCTATCGGTGCCATTGGTCAAGACGAGAGGAAAGTGCTGGTAGAACTGGAGAGCACAATGAGGAAAAAAATTGTTGGACAGGATGAAGCAGTGGAGGAAGTATCCGAAGCGATGAAGCGTCTACGCACTGGAATAAGCGACCCGACTCGTCCGGCAGGAAGTTTCCTTTTCTTGGGTCCGACCGGCGTGGGCAAGACTTACACGGCAAAAATTTTAGCGGAAAGTTATTTCGGCAGGAAAAATGCAATGCTTCGCTTCGACATGACTGAATTTTCTCTTTCGGACTCGATTCCGCTTTTTGTTGAGAGACTAGCCTCTGCTATAGAAGAAGCTCCGCTTTCGCTTGTGTTTTTAGACGAGCTTGAAAAATCGAACCGTTTGATTCACAATCTTTTTCTTCAAATTCTAGACGAAGGCAGACTGACTAGAGAGACCGGCAGGGAAGCAAGTTTTAAAGACGCAATCATTATCGCCACTTCAAACGCTGGCAGTCAGGATATTGTTGAAAATCCGGGGATAGATAAAAAAACCCTGATTGATAATTTGATTAGGAGTGGCACTTTCGCTCCGGAATTCTTAAACAGGTTCAGTGGGATTATTCTTTTCAGGCCACTCGATAAAACGCAGGTGAGGAGAATATCCGCGCTCCTCTTAAACGAATTTGCTGAGCGATTATTTGCCGACAAGGGTTTGAAACTTTTAATCACGGAGGAGCTTGTCGACAAGGTTGCGGGAGCCGGCTTTGATCCACAGTTTGGCGCTCGACCAATCAATCGTGCTATCGAAGAAATAGTAGAAAACAAAGTGGCAGAGTTTATTATGAAAGGGGAGGAGAAAGGAGGTGTGATTAAAATAATGTAAACAAAAAACCACCTCGGATGAGGTGGTTTTCATGTTCTTTTTTTAACTCCCACTATTTATTTTCGTGTGTCTCCGGACTTACAAAACAGCAATCAACTGCTTTCTTTCCGCTTCCACATGGACACATTTCTCCCTTACCACAACACTCTACATATGATTTACCGGAACCGCATGGGCAAGGAGCTTTCAACTTCTCATACATTGTTTGTTCAGCCATAAAATTTTATAAATTATTTTAAAGTTTTCAACGACCACTTTTCTATTATAACATTTTTTTAACCCCTTGCATTTTTTTATTAAGAAAATCTTAAATGGTAGACATGCTTTATCAAAATTGGAATCGATTAAAAATTTACATTTTTGCCAAAATAAGCTAGAATAATCGGGTTAGTTTTTGGGCCGTTAGCTCATCTGGTAGAGC
>CAYQPS010000029.1:0-8301 GCA_964419555.1 uncultured Candidatus Saccharibacteria bacterium
CCTTTGGGAGTTATTAGTACCATGTCTTCTATTCGCACCCCGCCAAAATTTTTGAGATATATCCCCGGTTCGACGGTCATCACACAGCCGACCGGTAAAACATTTTCACTCTTGGGTTTTAAATTTGGCCATTCGTGAATTACCGTGCCTACGCCGTGACCGAGGCCATGTTTGAAATTATTTTTGAATCTTTTACTTAAAAACCCTCGCGCGACTTTATCAATTACTTTAGTTTTCTGCTCCCCTGCCATTATTTTTTTAATCGCGCGGTTTTGAGCTTCTAGAACAGCCAGATAAATTTTCTTCTGTTTGGCCGTCGGTTCTCCCCAAAAATATGTGCGCGTCATGTCGGAGCAATAATGATTTACTGTGCAGCCGAAGTCAAACATTGTGATGTCACCCTTTTTCAATTTACTTTTCCCCGGCTCGTGGTGAATATTGGCAGTATTTTTACCGAAAGACACTATCGGCGGAAAAGAAAGAACGGGTGCTCTGTATTTTACAAAAGACTTTTTTATAAAATTAGCAATCTCGACTTCTGTAACTCCCGTTTTTAATTTTTTCAAAACATCACCCAAAACTCGCTCAGATATTCTTTGCGCTTTTATGATGTTCGCTAGCTCCTTTTTGCTTTTCACCGCTCGAATTTCGTGAATTAGTTTTGTGTTGTGCATGTCTCCAAAATTCCAACGGCTCAACGCCGCTCCGCCATTAAAATAACTTTACTATATCGTGATAGGTGACCGCAAGCATTAAAATCATCAGAATTGCAAAACCGGTCATGTTGGCAGTATTGGCAAATTTGGGATTGATGCGCGAACCTTTTATTTTTTCAATCAAAAGAAAGAAAAGTCTACCCCCGTCTAACGCTGGGAAAGGCAAAAGATTTATAATCGCCAAGTTTATAGAAATAAGAGCAGCGAAAGACAGGAGATAGACAAAGCCAAATTGGTAGGCATCCCCCACAATTCCCACCATACCCACAGGACCTGTAACCAACTCGAAGCTACCTTGACCCCTTATACTGTCAGCTATAAGCGTATAAAGCCCTACCACAGTGCCTTTAGTGACATTGATGTTGAGCTTCATTCCCTCCCATAAAGCAGGTAAAATGGGCAGTTTTGCCATTCCTATCAGGTCCATGGATATGCCTATGACTGGAGTTCCTAGCTCTGAATCAGAAGCCGGAATTACGGTCAGAGTGGCCTCTTCTGCCTTCCCGCGCACATATCCAATCTCTACTTCCTTCTCACCATGAGAAACGATAAAAGACTTCATGGTTTCCGGGTTTATTTCTGAAATAGAATCTTCTCCGCTCCCAACTCTAACTATTTTATCTCCAGATTTAAGACCAGCTTCGAAAGCAGGCGAGTCCGGCATTACGGAAACAACCACCAAATGCACATCTTTAATTTCGTATTTCCCCACATCGCTTCCGACTGAACTAGGGAGTCCTGACATAAAACCAAAGGAAAATAAAAGCCACGCAAGCAAAAAATTTGCGAATACTCCGGCAAAAAGCACAACGGCTTGTTGCCATTTTGGTTTATTTACAAAACTCCGGTCTTTATCAGGTCCGGTAGTATTTTCCTCGTCGGGATTCTCGCCAAAGATTTTTACAAATCCACCGATAGGTAATGCGTTGAAAGTATATTCTGTCTCCCCTTTTTTTATTCCGAAAAGTTTCGGTGGAAAACCAAAACCAAATTCATCCACCCTGATTCCAAATTTTTTTGCAGAAAAAAAATGCCCAAACTCATGCACTATTACTAAAACCAAAAGGATTATAAAAAATAATAAAATATTCATATTTGTTAGCCCATTACTTCTTTTTCTTTCTTTTCAAAAATAGCTTCTAGGTTCGTATTTACTTCATCGATAACTTTTTGCAAATCATCTTTAGCTCGAAACTTTTCATCCTCTGTCAGCTTCGCTTCTTTTTCTTGCGCTTGCACGTCTTCCCACACTCTCTCACGTTCACGACGCACAGTTATCCTTGCTTCTTCCAATTTTTCTTTCAGAACTTTGGCTAGTTTCTGCCTGGTCTCTGTGGTAAGTTGAGGAAAAATAACTCGAATACCTGCATCGTCTGTGGCTACTGACAATCCCAAATTTGAAGTGACAATCGCCTTTTCAATATCTTTAATCTGAGATTTGTCCCACGGAGCAATGCGTAGAGTTTTGGGGTCTTCAATAGAAACTGAAGCCACATTTTTTAGCGGGACATGCGAGCCGTAAGATTCAACAGATACGCCGTCTAAAATCATCGGTGAGGCTCGCCCGATGTTGAGCTGGTTGTATTCCTTACTAAGGAAATCTTCTACCTTTTTTAATTCAGTTTTAAAATTTGAAAAATTGTAATTCATCTTTGTATTATAGCACAGGAACAGTTAAAGCCACTGATTCCATTAGGCTTTTCGTAGATGAGCCTGGTTGGCGAAGAAACTCACGAGCTGTAAAAATCTGCTCGAAACAAGCTTGTAAAGAATTTTGAGCGGGGAAAGTTCCGGCCGAAGGCTGGAGTAATCCGGTAAAATTTACTAACTTCTTGTGAAGTACTGATTCAAGAGCATTTAGGAATTTCAAAGATTTGGCCCGTGTGGAATCCAGAGAGACATCTTTCCCGACAGCTTGAGCTGTCGTGAATCCACGACTTTCAGTCGGGACATCCTCTTCTGGTTCAACTAGTAATTCTTTTATAAAATCAATTCTCTTCTCTAGTGGCATGGCAATAAACTTTTCCGCTTCTTTCAACTCTGTATATAGGTTTTGCTTAGGAGAAATTACATAAAATCTAGAAACAAAAGTGGAGAGGAGTGCGCTCAAGTCCGGCACCACTACAAAAAAGTGTGTATCTTCTATCGGATCTTCAAACATTTTGAGCATCATGTTTTGGGCTTCTAAAAGAAAAGAATTTGTGGAAATTACAAATATTTTCTTCGCATTTTTCTCATCGGAAAAACTTCTTTCAGCCATGAAAGATTTTAAATTGCGTGCATCCTCGGTTTTGAAAGAATCTGTCTTGATGTGAAAAAAATCCGGATTGTTACTGGTTTTAAATCCCAAACTTTTTAAATACTCTAAAACCTCGAGTGCAGTATTTTCTCGTTCACCCTCAATCAAATAAGCGTGATGTAAATTATTTTTATCTAAATATTTTGAAATCATTATCTTTTACTTAAAACTGTTTTCTTGTACACGTCTAAATGCTCCAGTGCAATACCGGTTCCCTTCACTACACAAAAAATAGCTTCGTCTGCGAGTGTGGCCTTCACTCCAGTTTTCCTATAAACCAAATCCGTAAAACCGCGAAGCTGAGATGAACCCCCAGTCATGATGATGCCATGGTCAATGATGTCAGACGCAAGCTCCGGCGGAGTCTCTTGCAGGACATCTTTGATGGCCTTTATTATTTGACGAAGCTCGCCATCAATCGCTTTCACTATTTCATTGGTGCCGACTTGGGCAGAGCGAGGTAGACCTTGAATAAAATCGCGTCCCTTTATAGTAACTCGAAGTTCTTCTTCAAGCGGTACCGCTGCGCCGATTTTTATTTTCACCTCTTCCGCTGTCCTATCACCTATCGCCAGGTTAAAAGTCTTTTTAATATAATCCGCAATAGCTTGGTCTATTTTATTTCCGGCACATTTTACTGATGTAGAAGCTACAATTCCGCCGAGCGATATCACCGCCACATCCGTGGTGCCTCCACCGATATCAACAACCATGTAACCTTTCGATTCGTGGATAGGAATCCCAGCACCTATGGCTGCAAGAATAGGTTCCTTGACGACATAAGCATTCCTTGCGCCAGCGCGAATAGCCGCTTCGATGACAGCTCTGCGTTCCGTAGAAGTGACTCCTGCTGGTACTGAGACCATGACGTCGGGCTTGAAGAAACTGAATTTGCCCGTGGCTTTATTTATGAAATATTTCAACATAGCCTCCGTGACTCGATAATCCGCAATCACTCCATCTTTCATGGGAAAGTAAGTAACGATGGATTCGGGAGTCTTGCCCACCATGTCCTTGGCTTCAAAGCCTATAGCTAAGATTTTATTGTCTTGTTCAGAAACAGCTACCACTGAAGGCTCATTCAAAATTATCCCTTTGCCGGGTAAAAAAACCAGCGTGTTCGCCGTACCCAAATCTATGCCCAATTTTCTTGAGAAAAATCCCATAAAACCAATATATCACAAGTTATGTTAAAATTGAAATATGGACAGCGACGACAAAAAAAACGAAAAAGATAACTTAGAAAATCCATTTAAGGGGTATTTGGATAACTTGAAAAAACACAAACAAGCTGTGAATCCGGTGCATGAAATCGTGAATTGTTATTACAAAATGAACGGCTGGGAAAAAATGCCGAAAGAATTTTATACAGGAAGATACGAGTACCGCAAGCTCGCAAGCGAAGCAAAAAAACTTTATCAAGCATGTGAAGAAGAACTTGATGATGCTATTTGGGCTCTAGACCGTATGAAATATTTGGCGGAGAGAGGAGGCTTTGATTGGTCTATCATTACTTGTTTGAAACATAAGAATTTATAGTCATTGACAAAATAAAAATAAGATGTATTCTGAAATCGAGCAGTTCCCACTTAACAATTTGGAGGTATCAAATGGGTCATTCGTATCTTGATCCTGGGTTGCAACGGTTCGTTGACCACAACGATCCTGGCTTTTTCTTGAAAGATAGAAAAGCCGGAGAAGTGTTCGAAGTTGAAACTTCTAGCGGAAGTGTATACACTTTCGTTGTTGATAACCCTGAAAAGGGAGAAGTCGCAATTTCGAGCGAAGCCCACGAAGAGCTTCGAAAACCTACGTGGTTTTCACTTCAGGGGTCCACGATGGGAGGTTCAGCAGTAAGACTTGGGTGGATTGGGCTTGGTCTACGAGTACGATTACACTCTCTCACTGGTGATGGCCTTGCTTTGTTGTCTGAGACAAAGTCTATTCGCTGGCTAGAGGGTGAAGTAGCTGACAAGGCACGGGCAGCAGCAGAAGAAACCCGTCCACGCGAACCAACGGAAGCTGAAGTCGCAGAAACTATGTCTATTTACAGAAAGTTTCTGGACGAACTTCCATGGGGAAAACACGAAGAACGGGCGAAGAAGCTCATCGGCGAATTCTCCTTTCCCAGTGGCCAGGTCGTTATTGCGACAATTCTCAATCTGGCCATGGAAGCAGGAAAGATCGAACAAGCTTTTTCAATCGTCGAGCGTGATCTGGAAGAACATTGGTCCTATCGCCCGCCTCAGTTTCGAGGTGAGTTCATCACTGAGAAAGATGTCGACTACATCGAAAGAGCTTATCGTGAACTCGGAATTGAGCCTCCGAAGAATGAATAGCATAGTAAAAGGCGTCGTACCTGGTGGTGCGGCGCTTGTTGTTTTTTATTTTAACTTATAAACAAATTTGTAAAAATGTTATAATCGAATATAACTTTTATGACCGCACTTGCATTAATTTTTACACTCTCCGCGATCGGTATCAGTGAGACGATGTATCTGATACGAAAGCGAATCGCCTCAGAACGACCTGTCTGTCCTATCGGGGATGATTGCTCTGTTGTGCTTAGTAGTAAGTACAGTAAAATTTTTATTCTGCCTAACGATGTGCTCGGGCTGCTTGCTTATGTATTTATAGAAATTATCGCTGCTTTTTTGGTGATTGGTATTGGACCACTCAGCCTTTGGAACATTATTTTAACTATAATGATAATAGCCATGTCGCTCGCATCTCTCTTTTTCACTTACCTGCAGTGGCGAGTGATTCGCGCATGGTGTTTCTGGTGCTTGATGTCGGCTTGCACCATATGGCTCATGCTTGTTATTATATTAGTAAGTAAGACAATATAAATTTTATGCAAAAAACTTCATTTCATGTTTTACGAGTAGGTATGGCAATAACTTTCCTTTGGATTGGAATCTTGATTTTCAGAGACTGGCAAGCCTGGGGCGGATTTGTGCAACCTTGGGTCACAGACCTGCTTCCCTTTTCTTTAAAACACATGATGTATAGCACTGCAGTCCTAGACCTAGTTATCGGGGCATGTCTCCTATTCGGCTGGTTCACTTGGCTCGCCGCACTTGTCGGCTCCCTTCACCTCTTCAGTGTACTACTAGTCTCCGGCATAAATGACGTAACAGTGCGAGACATAGCCATCGTAGCCGGCACTCTGGCGCTTTTTGTGGATTCTGTTCCTGAATCTATAAAAAATAAATTCTCTAAGAAACGATTACAGTAAACTCCCCTTTTTGTTTTACTGGATTTTTAGTTAAATATTCTAGAATTTCGGCAGGTGAGCCAGTTTTGAATTCTTCGTAGATTTTTGTAAGCTCGCGAGCGATGCAGACTTTTTTGTTCGGGCAGAATTTTTTAAGTGATTCTAGTGTTTTCAAAATTCGGTGAGGGGATTCGTAAAACACCATGGTGCGTTTAGCTTGCGCTATTTCTTTGAATAAAGTTTCTCTCCCCTTTTTGTGCGGTAAAAATCCTAAGAATGTGAATTCGTGAGTAGGTAACCCTGAAGCCGAAAGCGCGGCGATGAGCGCTGTCGGCCCCGGAATCGGAATTACTTCCACAGTGTCTCCAAATTTTTCTCTAACTAAAGAAACCAGCATTGCTCCAGGGTCAGATATTCCGGGAGTACCAGCGTCCGAAACTAAAGCCAAATTTTTTCCTTCTTCCAATAATTCAAAAATTTTATCCGTTTTCGCGAGTTTGCTTTGAGCATGGTAGCTCATAGTCTCATTCTTGATTCCGTACTTATTTAAAATTTTACCTGTCTCCCGCGTATCTTCGCATAGTATCAAATCAACTTCTCGAAGAGTTTCAATCGCCCGAAAAGTTATATCTCCCATGTTGCCTATCGGCGTGGCTACAATATATAACTTAGACATTGTCTTTGTTGTGATGTGAGTGAGCAAGGATAACTACAGCCAAAGCAACAATTAAAATATTTTTGATTATATATTGTCCTTCCATGGTTGGAACCAAGAACCTCTGCCAAGTCATGATTGGAAGTAAAATTAGTGGCATGAGCGTCATTACTATATGAATGAGGAGCAAAGAAACAGCCACACGCTCTAGCTTGGGAACCAAGAAAATCAATCCTATCATCATTTCAAAAATTCCAAGCAATAAGATAAAAGTAGGGAACGGCATAAACGGCAAAGTTTTATGAAGAAGAGAATCCACCAGAGGATTGGCCGGACTTTCAGAAAAAACCTTCAAAGCACCGAACCAAAAATAAATTATAAAAATAGCGAAGCGTGAGAGCGGAAGTGATATTTTTTTGCAAAAATTTTCCATAGCAACATTATAACATTTATAAAAATATTTACCAGAAAAGAAAAGGGGCCAACACGATGTGTGTTAGCCTCCTTTTTTCGATGCCGAATCTTCTTGCCTTCGGTTTGGCATCCCCATTTTTGGAAAACGGGGACAAAATTTTTAGACGATCACTTTGCCGTCATCATCTTCTTCCTCCTCATCGTTCTCAGTGGTTGCCACGTCAATCAACAGATACAACGTAGCACCAGTGAAACAACAGGAGAAGGCCAAAAAAAGAACATGACCCCAAAAAGGAAGTACCCTTGCTTCCACCGGACCCACGACCATTATTGTAGTCATAATGATCATGAAAACACCCGAACCGAAACCAAAGCCGTACCACATATCCATTTCCTCCATGCGCTCAAAGCGCAGTTGAAAAATCAAAAAGCTATACCCTAGAGTATAGTATAGCATATTTTGAGTTAAAAGTCAAGTATTATAACCTTAATTTATAAGGCTTTTGGGCTATTTTCTATATTTTTTTGTTCTCCACTTGTCTGCAATTTTCACCCGAGTTAGCGAACGTTCAAGTTCAGCTTCAAAGTGCTCAAAATCTACCTCTTCTTTGTTTTCCATCTTCTTCTTTAATTCTTCGGCCTTGGCTTTGGCTTCTGCTATTTTTACATCAGAAATTTCAAACACGTGCTCAGCAAAATCAGCAAGCACGGCTACTTCGGTAATTCCTTTTTCGTTTTGTTTTACCTCGACAAACCCACCGGAAACAGCCATGGGGACGTCTTCTTTGTTCACTTGCGCGACGATATCCCCAGACTTCAAGCCGATAACAATGGGGATGTGGTCAGGTAGAACAGTAATCTCCCCTTCTGTTGTGGGAATAGTAACTTGGTCCACCATTTCTTCTAGGACAAGACGTTCAGGAGTAACTATTTTTAATTTTAATTGTTTTGCCATTTTTTTATTTGAAAAATTAAATAGTTCTTGAGAAATGCCTTGCAC
>CAYQPS010000030.1:0-8262 GCA_964419555.1 uncultured Candidatus Saccharibacteria bacterium
AACAAAGAGCGGCTCGAATGGCTCGCAATCCAAAGACTGGAGAGCAAGTCAAAGTAGCTGCGAAGAAAGTTCCAAAATTCCGACCTGCAAAAGGTTTGAAGGACACAATTGCGTAATTTTTTTACTTCGAAGTAAAAACAAAAGGCCCCCACTGGGGCTTTTTGTTTTTTGGAAAGTCTAATATTTCCTAACTACTACTTGGATGCGCCCAGAACACTAAAACAAGGATCAAATTATTGGCAAGAAATTCCCCTAACTTCGTTCTTGATACCAATCCCCCTCAAAAAAGAAATGCTGGTGTTATTGTCCATACACCAAAATGTATTACCATCCTCTGGAACAAGTAAAGATATTGACATAGCCCATTTACTTCCATCATTCCAGCAAGAAACTTTGGCAACACTTCCATTGTTTTCATGTGCCTTAAGTAAGGATTGAATCGATTGGTACACATCTGGAGAAGTAAAACCAGTATTGGCCGCAAGACAGTCCCCCTGTGCTGTGGCAGGACCGTAGTTTGTCATCTCGCTCTCGGGGCGACCATCGAAAGTGTTGTTAGAGTCAAAATAGTATTCCATATTTCGCATTACCCCGTCCCATAAAATTTCCTTTATTTTTTGATTTTCCGCAGTTTTTTTACTATCCATTTCAAAAATGAAATACCCGCCTACGATTACTAAAAGCACAACCGTTATCAAAACTGGTAATACAGATCCCTTTTGTAGATTTTTCATATGCTAATTATATCAAACTTCAGTATTTCCTCACTACTGCTTTCAAAACTGCTATAACATTTAAAGAATGCTCTGGATATATGGGCGAGTAATTTTTATTGGCTGGTTCGAGCCAAATTTTGTTTCCTTCTTTTTTAAAATATTTCATTGTGAACTCCCCATCCACTTCCGCAATGACTATTTGCCCATCTTTTGCCTGATTACACTTCTCCACCAACACCATATCCCCTTTTTCTATATGAGCGTCGAGCATAGAGTCTCCATCAACTTCAAGCATGTAAGTCAGTGACTTATTTTTAATCAGCATTTCATCCAAGTCTACAGTATCTTGGAGCTCTTCTTCCACCGCAGCTGGAAACCCAGCTGTAACAAATCCCAACTTCGGAATTTCGCCGAAACTCTCCGTAGGAATTAATCTTCCCAAGTGGTCTTTCGCTACAATCCCCGCCTCCACCATCTTCTCTACAATTTTAAAAATCGCATTCTTGGACTTGAAGCCGAAGAGCTTCATCATCTCCGAATACGTCGGCATCCGTTTCTCTTCTTTATAAAAAGATTCTAGTTTTTGCTTGTACGGATTACGCATATATACTCTTGCGGAAGAATAAGTGAATCATTCGCTGTGCTAAAGTCTTTCTATTGTGATAACGTACCTGGCGGAGAAGAAGTTTGTGGTCTCGAGCTTCCTTGAAATAATCCTGCCCTTGAAGAATTTTCAAATCAATCCTCTTGTTGATTTTTTGTATCTCTTTTTCGAGCATTTTTATGTATTGTGTTTGGGTCATAATTTTGTCGCTTTGGTCAATCAATAGTGACATAAGCGAATTTATAAATTAATAATTTAATAATTTACCGACATAAACAGTATAGGTGAACGCTCGTTCACTGTCAACAACATAACTGTGGATAAATAAAGTGGCGCTTAAAAGCGTCTAAAATAGCTTATAAATAAAGCATATTTGACAAAGTAATAAAAATATGCTAGACTTTGTTTAGAAGTTCACCCATCATAATTTCACCCACAGGAAAAACTCGGATGCCAAAGTACGAAGCTCGGAAGCAGTGCCAGGATTGCGGCGCAATCGTGGCGCTGGATGCATTAAAGTGTGACAAGTGTTTGTCCGCCCTTCTTAGGGTAATACGCGTGTTGAATATGACACGCCCTCCTTCCGCATCAGATCTCAGTAGTGTAAGCTCCCGATCGACGCCGACGAAAATAGTCAAACCATTCTTGCGGTGAACATCAGGCGACGAGCTCCCACGGGAATTCGCCGCTTCGTCACGTATGGCAGAAAAAAATTAATTACTTCAAATTCGTCGGGTCTGCTCTTAAATGCAGGTTTTCATTTAAATCATCTAACGTTTTCATTTCCTCCGGAGAAAGCTCGAAATCAAAAACATTTATATTTTCCTCAATCCGTTCCTTGCGAGTGGATTTAGGTATTACAATACAGCCATGTTGCAGGCTCCAACGTATCAACACTTGAGCGCTACTTTTGCCGTGTTTCTTGGCAATATTTTTTATACTTTCATTCTCGAGTTTCTCTCCGTGCGCTAGTGGTGAATGCGCTTCTAGAGTTATGTTGTTTTGCTTACAATAATTTAATAGTTCTCCCTGGTATAAAAATGGATGGAATTCGGCTTGATTTACCGCAGGCGGAACTTTGGCATATTTTTTCATCTCTTCTAGATGAGTAATCGTGTAATTTGAAACGCCAATAGCTTTCGCCTTACCGGACTTGTAAATTTCCTCCATGGCCCTCCAGGTCTCTTCACGTTTGTTTATACTTGTAAAATTTCCCCTATCTCCACTCGCTGTCGGCCAATGAATTAAATATAAATCTACATAAGAGAGTCCAAGCTTTGCGAGCGATACATCAATAGCTTTGAGCGCACTCTCATAACCCTGGTCCGTATTCCAAAGTTTAGTGGTAACAAAAATTTCTTCTCTTGGTATGCCTGATTCTCGTATGGCTTTCCCCACCCCTTCTTCGTTCTTATATATCATCGCGGTGTCAATCATGCGGTATCCAGCTAGAAGTGCCAACTTCACGGCGTTAATAACTTCTTCCCCATCTGGAATCCGAAAAACTCCGAGCCCAATGACGGGAATCTTTGTTCCGTTATTTAAAATAACTTTTGAATTTGAATTCACATCTATATTCTAACAGAAAATCTAAGCATTCACCTTCGGCCTGTATTGAATAGCCTCCAAAATATGCGAAGCTTTGACCTCGGGTGATCCTTCGAGGTCAGCTATGGTACGAGCGATTTTAATCACTCGGTGATACGCCCGAGCAGATAGGGCTAAACGCTCGGCACTGTCGTCCAGCAACTCCCTCACTTCTTTGCTTAACTTCACCATGCTCGTCAGGTCTTTCACTCCCATCTCGCTATTGGTGCTAATTTTTTTACCCAATTTTTTGAATCTGTTTTTCTGGATCTCCCGCGCTTTAATTACTCTTTTTTTAATTTCTTCACTTCTCTCCCCTTCTCCACCTTCATCTCCCAATTTTTTATAATCCACGTTCCCGACCGAAACCCATATGTCGATGCGGTCCATGATGGGCCCGGAGAGTTTCCTTTTATATCTATCCAAATCCGACGGCTTGCAGATGCAGGCTTTTTGTTTGTTGCCAGCATTTCCACACGGACAAGGATTCATAGCAGCGACTAAAATAAAATTGGAAGGGAAAATAGCTGAGCCACGAGCGCGCGAGATTGAAACGATGTTATCTTCGAGCGGTTGACGTAAAGATTCTATTACTCTCTTTTCAAATTCTGGAAATTCGTCTAAGAAAAGAACCCCGCGATGCGCGAGAGTAGCTTCACCTGGCTTCGGATACGTTCCCCCGCCGACAATCGAAACATAAGATGCAGTATGGTGCGGAGCACGAAAAGGTGGAAAGCAAACAAGCTCACCCCTATTCGTACCAGCAACAGAATGTATGCCGGTTAATTCTAAAACTTCTTCCAAGCTCAAGTCCGGCATCAGTCCGGCAAATGCTCGCGCGAGCATCGTCTTGCCGGTGCCCGGTGGACCATACATGGCGATATTGTGCCCGCCGGCAACAGCGATTTCAAGTCCGCGCTTGGCGCCCTCTTGCCCTCTAATATCTGCAAAATCAGCGCCCTTGCTTTCTCTTTGATAGACCACCTTGGTTTTTGGCTGTTCTGGAATCTTTTTCTTCAAATCTAAACTTTGCTTGTTGTTTTTTAATTTAACTTTCAATTCATCTATGTGCTCCACAACTTCGTTTAAATTTTTGGCACCGAAAATTTTTATGCCTTCTACTAGCGCTGCCTCTACCGCATTTTCTTTTGGTAAATACACTTCCTCAAAGCCCCTTCTTTTAGCTTCTTCCACCAAGGGCAACGCACCTCGGATGCTCCGAAGTGTACCGTCGAGTCCGAGCTCACCGAGGAAAATTTTCTTCTCCGAATTAAATTTCAAATCCCCAGCTGCCAGCATGTAAGATAGAGCAATAGCCAAATCAAAAAATGGCCCTTCTTTTTTCAAGTCTGCCGGTGAAAGTGAAACTATTATTTTCTGATTTTTAGCTTTGGGAGACTTGAACCCGGAATTCTTTATAGCCGAGCTTACTCTGTCCTTTGACTCGTCCACCGCTTTGTCTGGGAGCCCTACAACGTTGAAAGCATGAAGCCCTTTGGAGAGGTCAACCTCAATCGTTACAATCGCTCCCGAGAGTAAATTTACTTGTGCGGAATAAACTTTCGCAAAGCTCATAGTTTGTTTTTTAACTTTCTAAATGTTTTTTGCAAGTTCGGGCGGCTGGATTGGCTTCGATGCGCGCCGCTTCAATATCTTTTTTACACACTTCGCATTTACCGAAAGACTCTCGGTTTATGTTCTTAAGAGCCTGCAGAATATTGACCAGCCTGGGCTCTAGGGAGCGAATCATCGAGCTCCTGGCTTCGAAATCCTCAAACCTGTCTGCCATATCGTTTTGATCAGCCTCTGGAAAATCCTGTTCTTCCGGCGTTGCCTCCCACTCGCCTGTCTCCGGATTTAGCTTACCCATGTCTTTCATTTCTTCAACAAGGATGTCTCTTTCTTTTTCTAATTTTTCTTTTATTTTTGCTTTATCTAACATATTTTGAATAATAACATTTATAGTATATATGGCAAACTAGCAACTATGGGGGCAAATGAAAATATTTTTTTATTCTTTAATTATACTCACCGCTAGACGAAGAATTAATTCTTCTGCTGCAGCTTCGGTGTTGGTGATGATAACCGATGTTTCATCTCCGAATATGTACATGAGGACAATATTTCTGCTCTGGTCGTAAAGAATACGCGCGTTTTTGTTTTCAATAATTCCATCTTCAAAATCTTTTGTAAGTAGATAGTTTGTGTCCTCTGATAGATATACTCCGAAAAATCTATATAAGTCGTTTAGTATTTTTTTCTCCCAAGTAAGCATGAAGGGGAAGCTGTCGTCGAAAGAACGCACCTTGAGCAGTATAAAAAAGTCTTTTCCTACAGAAGTGGCTTGCGGTCCGCCATTATTCACAACACCGAAGAGAAAACTGTCGCTGACAAAATCGGTCTGCTTAGGGATAACGCTACTTTCTATTAATTTAAGAAACTCACCAAACCCAACAATTTTTTTATTTACCGTTAGATAAATCGCCTCTATCCCTCCTACTTTCACATCCGTGTTCTCTACCCGCTTTGAAACAACTTTCGCAATTTCATCTGGAGAAAGCTCTGCTATTTCTTCAAAAGACGTCTTGTCGGTAAAAACAATTGGTATAAATCTAGGCTCTACCGGAACTGTAGAGATATTTTTTTTAAAAATCACTAGAGCGGACAAAACACCTATAGCGAGTAGCGCGAGCACTACTCCCACAACTAAAAATAATTTATTTCTTTTTGATTCGGGAGATAAATTCTTTTTTTCCGCTTCGCTTTTTTCGTCTTCTGCTATCGCTCTTTTCACCATCTCTCCACCAGAATCTTCTAGAACGTCCGCCATGTCCTCGGCATAAGTTTCTACAATTTTATTTTGCCCGCCTGCATCGTTGGGCGTTGCATTGCGGGCAGGTGTTTTATTGTCTGGTTCCATGTGGTTTGAAAAAATCTTTGTCTGCTTCCCTGATAGAGAGCCCGATTTTACCTCGCTCTTTATCAATATTTATGACTTTGACTGGCACAATCATGCCTTCTTTGATTATATCCGAAACCCGCTCTACGCGAAATGGCGCAATTTCTGAAATATGCACCATACCGTCCGTGAAGGGATTTAGCCTGACAAAGGCCCCAAAGTCCGCAATTTTAACAACTTCGCCCTTGAATACTTCACCAATTTTAAACTCGTGCGTCATCTCGAGAATGATATCTTTGGCTTTTTGCGGTGCCCCATCTTTGCCTGTCAGATATACAGTTCCATCGTCTTCAATCGTTATTTCAGCTCCAGTCTTCTCTTTAATATCTTTGATGGTTTTACCTCCGCCGCCTATTACTAGACCTATTTGGTCTTTATTGATTTTAATGATTAAAATTTTCGGAGCGTTGGATGAAATTTCCTTACGAGGTTCTGGAATTTCTTTTTCAATTCTATCTATTATGCTGGCACGAGCTTTCTTTGATTGTCGCATTGCTTCGCCCAATATTTTTATCGGCACGCCTTCGACTTTGACATCAAGCTGGATAGCAGTGATGCCCTCGCGTGTACCCGCAACCTTGAAATCCATATCGCCGTGATGATCCTCCGGTCCCTGAATGTCAGTTAAAATTTTGTATTTGCTTGGAGAGTCATACATAAGTCCCATGGCAATACCTGCCACTGGCGCTACGATGGGCACACCGCCGTCCATCAATGCCAAAATCGAAGCACAGATGGAAGCCTGTGAAGTAGAACCGTTCGAAGCGACAGATTCTGAAACCACGCGAATGGTATATGGAAAATCTTCCAGTCTTGGCAAAACCATGGCCAACGCTTTTTCCGCGAGCGCACCGTGTCCGACTTCTCGACGATTTGTAAATCCAGCTCTGCCGACTTCTCCGGCTGAGTAAGGCGGAAAGTTGTAGTGATGCATAAATCTTTTTTCTGTGTTCGTCTGCATGTTGTCTATCATGTGTCTGTCTTCAGGTCCGCCTAAAGTTAGAACTGAAAGAACGTGTGTTCCTCCGCGATAAAAAATTCCAGAGCCGTGAAGAATGGAGGAAAGTCCTCCGGCCTGCGCGTAGAGGTCGCGAAGCTCATCCATTTTTCTACCATCTGCACGTTTGTCTTCTTCTATTGCCTTTTTGTGCAGAATTTCATTTTCGGTATCGTCAAATAAATTGTCTTCCACAGCAAAATCTTTCCGCTCCGGATACTTGTCTTTCACCATCTTATTCCAGACATTATGCAGGGCATCTATTTCTTTTTTACCCGGGCCAGCGAAAATAGCTTCATCCATTTTGGGTAAAATATTTTCTTTAAATAACGCCACAGATTCTGGACCAGCTTCTTCTTTTTCAATGACTCTCTTGGGATGGCCAATTTCTTTTACAATTTTCTTTTGAAAATCTTCCAGTTTTGTAATTTCTACACTTGCCCGCTCTAGCGCTTCTTCTAATTCTTCTTCCTTGGTCTGATGCGCGGAGGCTTCTATCATATTTACATTGCCATCTTTACCACAGACAGTGAGGTCAAACTTATATTGTCCATCATCTGCTCGCAGTTTTTGTGAAGGATTTATTTTTAAATTATCGTCGTCATATTTTCCGATACGTACGCATCCCACCGGACCTGCCCATGGAATATTTGAAACTGCTAGCGCAAGAGACGCGGCATTCACCGCCATGATTGTCGGGTCGTTGTCGTCCACTGCAATAACTGTGACTATCACTTGCACCGCGTGACGGATAGATTGGTCGAAAAGCGGGCGCAGGGTGCGGTCTATAGCTCGGCTTCCTAGTATCGATTCCTCCGATGGCTTGCCTTCTCTCTTCATAAAACGAGAACCGGAAATTTTCCCCGATGCGTAAAATTTCTCCATATAGTCCACGGTCAGATTGAAAAATCCAAGACCATCTTGCTTATCTTTGGACATACACGCAGTGGCGAGGACTATCGTCTCGCCATATTTAAGCATCACGGAGCCGTGAGCTTGCTCTGCTAAATCAGTGAAAATAGCGGTCATCATTCTGCCGCCGATTTCTATTTCGTACTCTTTTTTTTGCATATATTGCTTGCCCCGAGCAAGGTCGAGGGGTGAGCTCGCCTCCAGACTAAAGTATTGTTCTTCAAAAAGTCAGCGATTAACGCAAACTTCAGGAACACTACTGCATGTCTAGAGGTGAACCGATTAACTAGTGCTAATCTATTTACACTAGCACTTTCCTAAAAAAAGACAAGAAAATTTTACTTCACTCCCATTAAATACTTTTTGGGATTCTCGGAGAGGTCTACAAAGTCGTCTACAGTTTCACGAAGCTTGCCGGAAGTTGATTTGCCGAAAGAAACAACTTCGACTTGAATACCAGAATGAATTTTTAAATATTCTACAAGCG
>CAYQPS010000031.1:0-8247 GCA_964419555.1 uncultured Candidatus Saccharibacteria bacterium
ATTAAATATTGGTCGCAACGATCCTTGTCCTTGCGGAGCCATAAATCCAACTACCGGTGAAGTTTATAAATGGAAGAAATGCGGAATGATAAACGCCCCGCAGCATAGGAAGTCACTAATTCAATAAAAGTAACGGCTCAACGCCGTTGAGCCGTTGAAATATCATGGAACAAACTAATAGGCCAAGAGTGGGGATAGGAGTACTCGTCTTTAACGGAGAAGGTAAAGTATTATTCATGCATAGAACATCTAAACATGCGCACGGGACTTGGGCTGGCCCCGGTGGATGGCTAGAATTTGGAGAAACTTTTGAAGATGCAGCGAGGCGAGAAGTAAAAGAAGAATTGGATTTAGAAATAGAAGACGTAAAGGTTTTGGGTGTGACCAATCATCTGTATGAAGAAGATAATAAGCAAGTTGTCACAGTATTTGTAAAAGCAAATAAGTTTAAAGGTGAGCCCAAAATTATGGAACCAGATAAATGTTCAGAAATCGGCTGGTTTGAACTTGGTAAATTACCAGAACCACTCATGCCTGCAGTTAGAGTATACTTAGAATCTGACTCCACCTGTTTTTGCGATAGTGGAGAAAAATATAAAAATTGCCATGGAAAATAATATGGAAACACTAGAACAAAGAGTAAAAAATATTGAAGAGCGAAACAAGAGAGTGGAGGCAGACAAGGCGTGGGAATTGTCGCGCGCTAGAGCATTGTTTATTGCTTTTTCAACTTATGTTTTAGTGCTAATTTTCATGATTTTAATCAAAGACAATCACCCATTTCTAAATGCGCTTATCGCATCTTTAGGCTACTTAATATCGTTTTCAACTTACGGAATAATTAAAAAGAGGTGGCTGAAAAAAAATGCAACAAATGAGTAAAACAAACTTTATTCAAATTTCAACTACTGTTGCAAAAAAAGTTGATGCAGAAAAAATCGGTAAAGTTCTACTTAAGAAAAGATTATCTGCTTGCACGCAAGTAATTGGTCCAATTAGTAGTTTTTATAAGTGGAATGGTAAAATTAAAAAATCCAGAGAATGGCTTTGCATTATAAAGACAAAAAAGAATCTTTATAGAAAGATTGAAAAAGAACTAAAGAACATTCACCCCTACGAATTGCCAGAAATTATTGTTACACCAATTACCGAAGGAAGTAAAAAATATTTAGCATGGATTAATAAAGAATGTATATGAAAACATTTATAAAAAATAGAAAAGGTCAAAAGATGTCAGTCATTATAGAAGAAAACCCTAGTCAAAAAGGTTTAGCTTTTATTATGCATGGACTGGGAGGATTCAAAGAACAACCACATATACAAACATTTGCTCAGTCATTCAGAGATGGTGGCTTTTCTTTAGTTTTGTTTGACACTACAAACACTTTTGGTGAAAGTGAAGGTAATTACGAAGACGCCACGACTACTAATTACTATGAAGACCTAGAAGATGTAATTGATTGGGCGAAAAACCAAAACTGGTACCAGGAACCATTTTGGCTTACTGGTCACAGTTTGGGTGGAATATCTACTGCACTTTTTGCAGAAAAATATCCAGAAAAAATTAAAGGTCTTGCTCCTATATCAACGGTGGTGTCTGGTAAATTAACATTAGAAACCCCACAATACAAAAATAACGACGTATTAGAACAATGGAAAAAAACGGGTATACGAGAAACACCAAGCGGTTCAAATCCAGGATTAATTAAAAGACTGAAGTGGGCTCATGTTGCAGATAGACTTAAATATGACTTAGTACCCGAAGCAGGTAAATTAACTATGCCCGTACTAATGATTGTAGGTGACAAAGATGAAAGTACTCCACTTGAGCACCAACAAATTCTTTTTGAAAAATTGCCTGGCAAGAAAGAATTACATGTCATAAAAAATTCCGACCATAATTTTCGTGGGAACCCGGATGCACTTTCAGAAATAAAAAGTATTTTTGATAAGTGGATAGAGAGTAATTTATGAAACTTCTAACCAAAAAACTTAAAGCAATTTGGTGGGGGATTAAGTCATTTGGGGCAAGGTATTATTATGGCAATCCTTCTAGTAAACTGAAAATTGTCGGAGTTACGGGTACGAATGGCAAAACAACGACGGCCACACTCCTGTATAAAGTAGCGACGGCACTCGGGCACAAGGCAGGACTTATCGGCACAGTGGAGAATATTATTGCCGGTGAAGTGAGGGGAGCTACGCATACTACCCCTGATTCTGTTTCTTTGACCAAACTTCTAGCTGAGATGGTGGATAAAGGATGCGAATATGTATTCATGGAAGTCTCAAGCCATGCGCTGGACCAAAATCGTGTGCGAGGAATAAATTTCTCTGGTGGAATCTTCACAAATTTGACTCATGATCACCTGGATTATCATAAGAACCTCGATAACTATTTCTTAGCCAAAAAGAAATTTTTCGACATGTTGGGAAGTAACGACTTTGCTCTTTCAAATGCGGATGACACTCACGGACACGTGATTTTGAAGGATACGAAAGCCAAAAAGTTTTTTTATGGACTTAAACACCAAGCGGATTTTAGTGAAAAATTAGAGACAAGTTTGTTGGGTATTTTCAATGAGTACAACGCTCTCGCGGTGTATGCTGGGGCCGTTCTTTTAGGCGAAGACAAAGAGAAGGTAAAAAAAGTGCTCCGAAACATAACTCCACCTCGTGGGCGCTTTGAACATTTTATGTCAGATAGTGGAGTATTGGTCATCGTGGACTATGCGCATACCCCAGACGCCCTAGAGAATGTATTAAAAGCAGCAAGAATTTCTTTTCCTGGCAAAAAAATAATTTCAGTCTTCGGCTGTGGGGGAGACAGGGATCCGATGAAACGTAAAGTGATGGGTAAAATAGGCGTGACGCACTCGGACATAGCTATTTTTACGTCGGACAACCCTAGAAGTGAGGACCCAGAAAAAATTATAGAAGAAATGAAAGAAGATTTGTCAGAAAGCGAAGTTAAAAAAGTAAAAACTATTCCAGACAGGCGTGAAGCTATAAAGGAAGCAGTCAAGCTTGCGCAAAAAGGCGATATAATCCTTTGTGCGGGCAAAGGCCACGAAGAATATCAAGAAATCAAAGGTGTAAAGACTCACTTTGACGATATGGAGGAACTAAAAAAGGCGTTTAAATAAAATGGAAAAAATTAATGAATATGTAAAAGTAATTTGGGACTATATGTTAATGCATCAGGAATTAAAGCTCTCAGATGCAATTTTTGTTCTTTGTTCTAATGATTTACGAGTTGCAGAAAGAGCCGCTGAATTATATACAAAAGGATATGCTCCTATTGTGATTTGTTCTGGGGGTTTTGGTAAAAATGGTAAATTTTCACAACCAGAAGCAGTTGAATTTTCTAAAATTATTATGGAAAAAGGTGTTCCAAAAGAAAAAATAATAATTGAAGACAAAGCTACGAACACAGGAGAAAATATTTTATTTACAAAAAAACTTCTACAAGAAAAGGGTATTTCTGTTAAAAAAATTATTGCAGTTCAAAAGCCTTACATGGAGCGCCGGACATTTGCCACACTAAAAAAGCAATGGCCAGAGGTAGATTTTGTTGTTACTGCACCGCAGATTTCTCCTGAAGAATATTCTCAAAATTATGACATTGAAAATTCATACATAAATGTTATGGTAGGCGATCTTTTAAGAATAAGAGAATATCCAAAGTTGGGTTTTCAAATTGAACAGGAAATACCAGACGATGTATGGAATGCCGGACAAGAATTAATTAAACTAGGATATTCTAAATATATTATTTAGGAAACATCTTCTCCATTAGCTTAGGTACAGAGGAAGTAAGGCCCAAGAGAGAGCCAGAAGAGATGAGCACGATGACATCGTCTTTTTTGGTTAGTTTTTTAAGTAGCGCCAAGGTTTCTTTTTCGCTCTTGACTCCGTAAACATTATTTTTGTATTTTTTTATTTCTTTTACTATCTGTTCGGAAGTCATTTGATTCGGAGCCTTTTTACGATGAGAGGGAATAGGGAGAATTATTACTTTATCGGAAGTATCAAAAATATTCTTATACCACTTTTTTGCCAAAGTGTTACTCCAGCTCGAAGCATGCGGTTCAAAAACAGTAATTAATTTATTGTTTGGAAAATGAAGTTTCAGTGCATCAAAAACTGATTTTGCTTTTGTGTAAGAAGAACCGAAGCCCTCATATACTAGTACGCTAGATTTTGTAGTTTTTAAATCCAGTCGTCCCGATAATCCCTTGAAACTTTTTACTGCTTTTTGTAACTCTGCCACAGTTATTAATTTTTTTTCTAAAACAAAAGCCGAAACACCCACAATGTTTTCTATATTATGATTACCTAAAAGGCTGGTTTCTAGCTTGGTTATTTTTTTCTTCCCCTTAAATAAATCAAAAGTAGTTCTAACCCCGTATTTTATGTTTTCCGGATGCCATGTGGATTTTTTAGTAAAACCATAAGTTACAACTTTTGACTTTGCTTTACCTACAATTTTTTTTACATTTTTCCCTTCATTTGAAGCAACCAAGAGACCTTGTTTTGGTAAAAGAGAAATTAATTTTTGGTACGGTTTGATGTAATCATTTTCTTTTGGAAAAACATTTACATGGTCGTGTTCACCAGAAATTAAAATTAAATTCTTGGGGTGGAGATGCAAAAATTTTGGGGTACTGTCCCAGTTTGAAGACGGGTATTCATCTCCTTCTAAAACAAAGTGTTTACTTTTACCAAGGTGTGCATGAGCTTTGAATCCTAGAGGTATCGCGCCTATAAAATACGAAGGATCCTTGTTTGCACTTATTAAACACCAAGTCAGCAAAGCTGTGGTGGTGGATTTACCAAAGCTTCCAGCAACTATAGTATTTTCGGTTTTATGGGCTAATTCTCCCAATACTTCTGGCACGGATCTTACTTTTATACCCGAAGCGAAAACAGCCCTTACTTCTTCATTTTTATCTTCTGCCAGGTTGGCATGCTTGCCGCCCACCACTATCAAATTTACACCTCTTGGGATATTTTTTGCAGAATAGTTTTTAAAGATTTTTATTTTATTCCGCTTTAGCATGCCGTACACGGGTTCATAAAATTCTTTATCCGAGCCGGTGACTTGGAAGCCCTGCTGCTTGAAGAGCAATGCTAAAGCAGAAGTGCCTTTGCCACAGATGCCTATTAAATGCGCTTTATTTTTTTCTGACATCGCCGGTAAAGTAACTTTCTAATAATACATCTTTCATTGATAACAGTAGTTCTCCGAATAGAGTATTTGCTTCTGGCTTGAATTTTTCACTCGAGATAATGTCGGCCGGGTATGGATTGTCTTTGAACATTCCGGTAGTTAGGTTAGAAGTCGGAACCTTTTCTATTTTGAATGGTTTCATAAATGAAAGTTTGGCTAGCTTTTCTTGATACACTGGCAAGTACTCCACTTGGGCAAAAGAGCCGAAGCACTTGAACTGATTGAGAAAGGCAAGTGCCAAAAAAGAAATCAAAAGTCCTGGACACAATCTGCCGTCCTCGAGTTCTTTTACCACTGCTTCTTTGTTGTGTAGGTCGATAATTCTGCTTCTACTTTTCAAGTTGTCTCCGATGAGAGTCATGTTTTCCATTTGCTCGTATTTTCCATCCATAACCGGTGTGTAAAACATTATTTCACCAGGAAAAGCTTCGGCGAACTCTTTCCTCCATTTCGGATTAAAAAATATTTTATGAAAAACGTGAAATCGGTTCGATAGAACTTTTACCAAATACTCCGAGACGACTTCATTGATGTCCAAAAAAACTAAATTATTTTTCTTTAAAATTTTTCTTTCAATATGCTGGCAGGCGGAGAGAGCCCACTTGGTGTAGGATTCTCCTTTTATTGCTCTAGGTAGAAATCTATATATCTCATCCGGCAAGCTGTCCCCAGCTTCTGCGAGCTTGGCGGGAACGATGCTTCTGTATACCAAGCCATCTTGCAGTGTGGAGGGAAATAAATTGATAGAATCTTTTTTTCTGTTTATCCTTCCTGGGCGGGAGCGATTTGAAAAGGGAACACCGGAGAACATTGCAGCTATATAAAAATCTTTAGCCGGTACAGCCAAAGAACCTAGCCAGTTGATACAAAGCATTCGGGGAGTTTCTGTGGCGCCTAGGTGGGGAGCCGTCTGTAAGACCCTTCTTTTGTTTATTGAACGAAGAATCTCTTTTTTTTCGATCTCTTTTATTTCTAGTCTGTCGAGTTCTTTGCCAAAGGCATACAAGAGCTCTTTTTCCATGGGTTTCTTGGGTCTCCAGAAGTTTAGCTCCTTTGAATAGGCAAATGCTGTCTTATTCCAGTTCTTCTCTATACATTCGGCCAGTCTTTGTTTCTTCGAGGCCTTGAGAGTTGCGACTATTTGCATAACATTGTCTTTTAAGCCTATTTGCATCTATAAATACTAGCTTTTTTACCCTTCATTTGCAAACACCCGTAGACTTTTTGTCAAAATACCCTTATTTTCAAAGGATTTTTTAGCTTGACGAAAGACAGAAAGATGGTTTAACTATTGACTTTTAAATCGAAATATGCTATTATTAAAGTGTGTCCTTAACTATAGGGGTAAACCCTATTAAATAAGGGCTTTTTAATTTTAGGCCAATTAAGGCCTATTTTCTTAAAGGAGTTCGGCGGAGCACAACCGCCAATTATGCAAAACAAAAAATGGTTACGTTTCGTAGAGTCTTTCATACTATTACCAATAACAACTATGACAACTATGTCCGGCGTACCTGTGGGACCTACTATGGGTCCTCTTGCACAGGCAACTTTGGATATGGTTAAAGACTCACCGAGTGCTTACCTACAAAAACTAAATATTGATACTTCAGGTGACACTGCTCTTAATGATGCTATCGCGAGAGAGCTTGAAGCCAAGGAGGTCAGAGCAGAGAAAGCAGAGCTTATTGATGCCTACTTTAGAGAGCACAACATGCCACTGGAAGGTTTCGGTATGAAGATGGTGCAGGAAGCCGAAAAGAATGAACTTGATTGGCGTCTAGTAGCTGCTATTGCGATGCGCGAATCTACAGGCGGAAAGTTTGCTTGTAAGAAAGTTTCTTTCAACGCCTTTGGTTGGGGTTCTTGTAAAATCAATTTCGAATCTCACGACAAAGCCATAGAAACTGTAGCTAGAAATCTTGGAGGAAACAATCCAAGAACGGCGCACTATTATGATAACAAAACTACTATCCAGATTCTTCGTGCTTATAATCCACCTTCTATCGTGCCTAAATATGCAGAACAGGTGATATCTATCATGGATGCAATAGGACCAACTGATGGCGCAGAGGAAGAAGAAATAACTTTAACTTTAGCTAGTTAATAAAAAGTCCCACGCTTAAATTTTTAAGTGGCGGGATTTTTTGTTATAATAAAGTTATGGCAGAAACCAAAACAGGACCCTGGCGAGAAAGAAAATTTGTGGACTTATGGTCCGTAGTGCACATCTTTGGAGGTTTTGCGATTGGTGGTGCTTTTATTTTTCTACGTATTGACCCATACATTGCAGGAGCTATCGGAGTGGGCCTATTCGCAGGTTGGGAAATTTTTGAGCTCTTAATAAAAATTCATGAACACGGTGCCAACCGTGTCAGTGACGTGATTGTCGACTACGCGGGTTTTTTTGTTGCCCAGCTTTACGTGTTTGTTTGGGATGGCACAATGCACTGGTATATTCCCACAATTGCTGCAGTTGTCGCATTATCTCTAGAGGCCTGGGGGATAATCGACTTTTTTAAACGCCGCAAATAAATTTCTATCGCAAACATACTAAATGGTTGTCTGGTGTTATTTTGTCTTCCACAAATCCCAAACGTTCTCTGCCAGGTTGATGACTGAACCTTCCAATGCAAAATAATGTAAATCAATAAAGGGTAGGGAATTGCATTCTATAATTCCGAGGCGCTGAGTTTCAGGGTCTTTGGTCGGGTCTTCCATGATTAAATCAAATCCCACCACTGGCGCCCGTACCGCAACACCGGCTTTCTCCATCAGGGAATGCATTTTAGGATGAATCTCAGGGAGCATTTCTCTGGTGTATCCTCCATACATCCGGCCAGTTTTTGCTGAGAGGCTTACGGTTGTACCCTTCGAAGGAATGTCTGAAATTACGTAGCCTTGGCGCTTGATGAAATCAACAACGTCATCGTTGATTATAATTTCGGAGAGCCGTTCGTGCCGAGTTTTATTTTTTTCTGCGATTAATTTTTCCATATTCTGCAAACCATCTC
>CAYQPS010000032.1:0-7998 GCA_964419555.1 uncultured Candidatus Saccharibacteria bacterium
GAGCGAAGGAGCAGAGATTGATTTTAAAATTGTATTTAAACATGGTCAAAAACCGGGGACGATTCCTGTTTTTACCACCAGGCCGGATACAATATTTGGCGCCACGTATATGGTACTCTCACCAGAGCATTTATGGGTAACTTTAGTCATAGACGATGAACACAAAGGAGTGCTAGATAATGCCGGTGAAGTGCGAGCTTATGTAGAAGCCACAAAAAGAAAATCAGAACTTGAGCGACAGCAATCAAAAGAAAAAACGGGAGTGGAGCTCAAAGGAGTGAAAGTGATTAATCCTGCGACGAAAGAAGAAATACCAGTATACATTGCAGATTACGTGCTTGCGGGCTACGGCACAGGGGCCGTGATGGCTGTGCCAGCGCACGATGAACGTGATTTTGAATTTGCCAAGAAATACAATTTGCCGATAAAAAATGTTATTGAACCTGTATTTAGAAGTGACGTGGGGGAAGGTGTCTTGAAGCCCGATTTACCAATCATAGAAAGAAATGCCGTATGCGCCATTGTGCGGAACCCCAAAGATGACAGCTATCTTTGCGTAAGCTGGAAGGGAATTCATATGAATGGGTTAGTTACCGGGGGCATAGATGAAAAAGAGGTAGTTATGGAAGCGGCAAAGCGAGAAGTTCACGAAGAAACCGGTTATAAAAATTTAAAATATATAAGAACCTCCCCCATATCTATAAATACTTTTTTCTGGCATAGGGTCAAAAAAGAAAATCGTCATGCCCATTTCCAATTTGTTTTTTTTGATTTAGAAAATGAAGAAAAAGATTCAGTAGATGAAAAGGAATTATCAATTCATGAAATTGTCT
Source organism: uncultured Candidatus Saccharibacteria bacterium (assembly GCA_964419555.1). Taxonomy (GTDB): domain Bacteria; phylum Patescibacteriota; class Minisyncoccia; order Phycocordibacterales; family UBA9973; genus UBA9973. The sequence continues at coordinate 834 of CAYQPS010000032.1, forward strand.
GGAAAAAAAAGTCCGAGCTGAAAGACTTCTTTTCTGTATTTGAAGGAAGGTTTTTAGTAGAGCTTCTTAGTAAAGAAGAATACGTTTATACTGGCAATGGGATTCTTGGAAACTCTGGTAAATTTGACACCATGGATTCCGAACAGGCCAAAAAAGAAATCATTAAATTTGTCGGCGGGAGAGAAAAAACAACTTTCAAGCTTCGTGATTGGGGCATTAGTCGGCAGAGATATTGGGGTACGCCGATACCGATAGTTTACGACCCACAGGGTAAAGCGCACCCGGTGCCTGACAAGCATCTGCCATGGTTACTGCCGAAAGACGTGGACCACAAACCTTCTGGAGTTGCTCCGCTTGCTAAAAGCAAGGAGTTATTTAAGCGCACGGAGAAAATTTTCGGCAAAGGCTGGAAGCCAGAAGTAGAAACCATGGATACTTTTGTGGATTCATCCTGGTATTTTTACCGATATTTGGATGTTAAAAATAAAAAAACTTTTGCCGATGCAAAACGTCGCGATGTCTGGATGCCGATTGATTTATATATGGGAGGCGCCGAGCACACCACCATGCATCTTTTATATTCTCGTTTTTGGGTAAAGGCGATGCACGATTTAGGGTTGGTTAAAGAGAACGAAGCCTACAAAGTTCGAAGGAATCGTGGATTAATTTTAGGACCAGACGGCGATAAAATGAGTAAATCCAAAGGCAACGTCGTTGACCCGGATGAAATTGTAGAGCGACTCGGCGCAGACACCGTGCGCATGTATTTGGCTTTTATGGGGCCATATGGAGTGACAGTGAACTATCCCTGGGACCCTAATGGAGTGGTGGGAGTTAGGAGATTTCTAGAAAAAGTTTGGAAACTCCAAGAAAAAATAGGGAAAGGAAAAGAAACACCTACACTACATAAAGCAATAAAAAAGATGACGGAGGATATTGCAGAATATAAATTCAACACATCCATTACTCAGATGATGGTGCTTCTAAACGAGTGGGGGAAAGCAGATGCTATCTTGGAGAGTGAATACAAAATACTTCTACGCCTTCTTGCTCCGTTTGCACCACACATGGCGGAAGAAATATGGAACAGTCTGGGAGAGAAAAAATCAATTCATCTCTCGGATTGGCCTACGTGGGATGAGGATTTAATAAAAGATGAGGAGATGACAATCGCAATTCAGGTAAACGGTAAAGTACGAGCAGAAATCATAGTTCCAGTAGACGAAGGAGAAGAAGACATCAAGAAGAAGGCTTTAGCACAAAGCCAAGTTCTCAAATTTACCGAAGGACAAAACATTAAAAAAGTTATTTACGTCAAGAATAGACTTATCAACATTGTCTTTTAGCCTCTTTTAATAGACTATAGTATAATATATCCAATAAACAATGAACGATTTGTTAAACAGACTAGATAAAATTTCCCTTTGGTCGCTTCTCCTAGTGATAGCACTTTTGCCCGTTTTTTTCTTGCCCTTTACGAAAATTCCGACCGAGACTTCCAAGGGGCTTCTTTTAGTTGTTGGCCTTACTCTCGCAGTCATTTTTTGGGCAGCGGGCAGGCTCTCTGACAGTCAGATTAAGTTTCCTCGTTCCTTGGTTTTGCTTTCCGGAGGGTTGGTGGCTCTAGTATTTCTTCTATCCTCTATTTTCGCAGAGTATCCGAAAATGTCTTTTTTTGGCACTATGTTTGACATTGGTTCTTTCTGGTTTATTTTTGCCGGATTTCTTTTAATGTTTATGTCTTCCGTAGTTTTCCGAGATTCAAAGAATGCAAAGATGATTTTATTAGCGACCCTAGCTTCTTCTTTCGTTGTTTTGGTTTTTCAAGCAGTACGTTTGTTTTTTCCTGAAGCTTTATCTTTAGGAGCACTAGTCGGGAAAACTGAAAATATTTTAGGTTCTTGGAATGCCCTGGGATTTTTCGCCGGATTTTCCGGGATAATTTCGATTTTTATGGTTGAGTTCTTTCCTCTACCCCAGAGAGTGAAGCAAGCTCTTTTTGTTTTAATGACTCTCTCAATTCTGTTTATCGCGGCAGTCAATTTCCAGGTAGTGTGGATACTTTTCGGTATTTTTTCTTTACTTATATTTGTTTATAAAATATCTATTACTTCAGTTGCCAGAGCGGGCCAGGAAGCGAATACCTCACGCAATTTTCCAGCTTTTTCTTTCGCAGCAATGATGATAGCCCTCATGTTCTTTATGGCAGGGAATTCATTAGGGGGGCTTTTGCCGACTAAGTTACAAATATCCAACGATGAAGTTACTCCGTCCCTCTCTGCTACGACATTGGTGGCCAAGGAAATTCTTAAAAAGAGTCCGCTTTTGGGTATTGGCCCGAACAGATTTGGAGACGCCTGGGCCATGCACAAGCCGGCTGCCGTCAACACTACTGTGTTTTGGGATGTTGCTTTTGGCACTGGTTCTGGATTACTACCGACTCTCGCTTCCACTACCGGGTACCTCGGCGTACTTTCTTTGCTTGCGTTTTTGGTTTTATTTATAATAACTGGTTTTAAAAGTATTTTTTCAAGCATAAAGGGTGGTAAAAGCGGAGAATCAGTGGTTTTCTTTATTGCTTCACTTTATCTACTCGTTACCTGCTTGCTTTACTCTACAGGGATGGTGATATTTTTATTAGGCTTAGCTTTTGCCGGAATCTTCATCGGTGTTTCGAGCAATCGTCCCGGCGGAGAAATCGCAATATCTTTTTTGAATTCCAAGAAAACTTTTTTCGCTACGCTTCTATTGGTTTTTCTAATAATCATTTCCGCCGCTCTCTCATTTAAGTATATAGAGCGTTTCACTTCTATTCCACATTTCATAAGAGCAGTTAATGCCACAGATATTCCTACCGCCGAGGCTTCAATTATCAAAGCCAACACCTTACATTCCAATGATTTATATTTACGCACTTACGCGCAAGTTTTTGTCAACAAACTCAACTCCTTGATTTCAAAAGGTTCTTCAATTACTGAAGCAGAAAAGGCCAGTCTGCAACCCACCCTAACGCAAGCAGTAGACGGCGCTACTTTAGCCACACAATACGATGGGTTAAGTTTTCTAAACTTCCAAACACTTGGTTCTGTTTATTATACGGCTCTTTCTCTGGGAGTGCCCGATGCTAGAGATAAAGCAATCGAAGCTTTTACCAAAGCTTCAACTCTTAATCCGCTTAATCCAAGGTTGAAACTTGCTCTAGCCAGCGTATATATGGCTGACGGAAAGAATAAAGAAGCCAAAGAACTTGTGGGAGAAGCACTTGTTCTCAAGCCGGACTATATAGATGCTTTTCTTACTCTTTCTCAAATAGCAAAAAGCGAAGGAGACAATGCGGGTGCGATTTCTTATGCTGAGAGAGCGCTGTCTCTTGCTCCAGAGAATAATGACTTGATTCAATATCTTGACTCTTTAAAAAATCCGGGCGCGAGTACTCCTTCTCCTAAAACTAATTAATCGAATACAGGATGGAGAAGTTATTCAGAATTTTCAACAAAGAATACGGAAACATAAATCAGGCCGCACTTCTTTTGGGCTCGTTTGCTTTCCTCTCACAAATTTTAGGGCTCTTTCGTGACCGTGCCTTCGCGCACTTTATCGGCCCTGGACCGGAACTAGATATTTACTATTCGGCATTTAGAATTCCGGACCTAATATTTATCTCAATTGCCTCTCTTGCTTCTATCACTGTACTCATTCCTTTTCTTCTAAATAAAATGTCGGAAGAGAGGGTCACCGCGGAGGCCAGAAAATTCCTGGATGATATATTCACTGTATTTTTTTCTGTCATGGTCTGTGTTTCAGCCTTTGCTTTTTTTATGATGCCGCTTCTGGTCATGTATATAGCGCCAGGATTTTCCATCGAGGCGCAAGAGAGAGTCGCAGAGCTTTCGCGCATAATGCTTCTCTCGCCTATTTTACTAGGACTCTCAAACCTTTTCGGCAGTGTCACTCAGCTTTTCCGTAAATTTTTCATCTACGCTCTCTCTCCAGTATTTTATAATCTCGGTATAATTTTAGGTGTTTTATTTTTATATCCTTCTTTCGGGATTCCCGGTCTGGCAGGAGGAGTAGTCTTGGGTGCTTTTATGCATTTTGCCATCCAAGCCATCGCATCTTTTCAGTGCGGATTTATGCCCAGGTTTTCTTTCTCAGTTAATTTCTCCGATATCAAGCAAGCGGTACTTACTTCCTTTCCCAGGACTTTAGGGCTTTCCTTCAATAGCATGGCCTTGATTGTCATTGTGGCGCTAGCGTCTTATCTACAAGATGGGTCTATTTCAATTTTTAATTTTTCGCTCAACCTGCAGTCCGTGCCACTCGGTATTATTGGTCTTTCATATGCAGTGGCTGCGTTTCCGACTCTTTCCCAATCATATTCTCGAGGGGAGGTAAAAGAATTCAAAGACCACCTGAAACTCGCAGCTCGACAAATAATTTTCTGGTCTCTGCCTGTAACTTTTATTTTTATTATTCTTCGGGCACAGATTGTTCGAGTTATCTTGGGTTCTGGTTCTTTCTCTTGGGAGAGTACCAGACTAGTGGCGGCGTCGCTCGCTATATTTTCCGTCTCCGTAATGGCGCAAGGGCTCATCGCTCTTTTTGCTCGCGCATATTATGCGAGGGGTGACACCAAACGTCCACTTCTAATCAACCTTTTGGCTTCTCTTTCTATTGTAGTTTTCGCAGTTCTATTCCTTTTTATTTTTAAACATCACGTTGGCTTTCTGTACTTCATAGAATCACTTCTGAAAGTTTCCGATATTCCTGGCACGGAAATATTAATGCTTCCACTTGCGTATTCTTGTGGCACTATCATCAATTTTCTTCTGTTGTGGTTTTTTATCAAGAAAGATTTCATGGGGCCGGAACACTTCATCTTCAAAACTTTTTTCCAAAGTCTTTCTGCATCGTTTTTTATCGGCGCGGTATCGTATTTTAGTCTCAATGTTTTCTCTCCCATTTTCGGTACCACTACCTTCTGGGGAGTCTTTTTGCAGGGATTAATTTCTGCCATCCTGGGCATCTGTGCGGGAATTCTCGTCTTACAGCTACTCCAAAATGAAGAGTTGAAAGATTTGAGAAAAACTCTGCATACCAAGTTCTGGAAAGCCAAAGTAGTAGCTCCTCCTCAAGAAGGGCTTTAAAATTCGGCTGTTTTCTGCTAGAATTGCCTGATGTTTTCGTTTCCGAAAATGTTAAAGTATGTTTGGCCCCAAATGAAGAAATTCAAATGGGCTTTTTACTGGATTATCATTCTTTTTGGCCTAAGAACTGTTTTTGGTGCTATCTTGCAGCCATTTTATTTCAAAAAAATCATTGACGTACTTTCAAATGACACAGTTTCTCGTGCCTTAATTTCGCACGAAATCCTTGTTCTAGTTGTTATCTCAATTGTTTTCAATTTTTTGTCTATCGCAGCTGGCAGAAGTGGTCGGTACGTACACTCTCTTTTCGAAGCCAATGTCGTCAAAGAACTTAGAAATTATACTTTTCAAAAAATAGAACAAAATTCTTATACTTTTTTCTCGAATACTTTTGCGGGTAGTTTGGTCACAAAAGTGAGGCGTTTTATCTTCTCTTTTGAAACCATGTTTGATACATTTATTTTCTCGTTCTTGAGGTTGGTCATTATTTTAGCTGGAGTTTTTATAGTGTTGTTTAGCGAATCGCGGCTCATTGTTTTGATTTTGGCTATATGGATAGTAATCCATGTTTCTGTCGTTACATTTTTCGTAATAAAAAAAATGAAGTATGATATGTTGGAAGCAGAACAGGATTCAAAAATAAGCGGGCGACTTTCAGATGTTTTTAGTAATATCTTGGCAGTAAAGTTTTTTTCAGCTAGGAATAACGAAATTAAGTCATTCGGACATTACGCAGAAGAAGGGCGACAAAGAAGCAAGAAAGCATCTTTTTTTGGAGCTAATATTGCTCTGGTACAGGGTATAATTGTGCTTTTTGTACAAAGTTTTCTTCTGTACATCATGATCCATCTCTGGCTCAAAGACCAAATATCTACTGGAACTGTGGTGCTAGTGCAATCGTACATGATAATCATATTTGATTTATTGTGGGATTTAAGCGATTCTTTGGGTAAATTCATGAAAGCTGCTTCCGACATGAAAGAAGTTGTTGATATTCTTGAAATAAAACCTGATATCCTTGATCCCGAAAATCCAGAGGCGTTGAGAACAAAAGAAGGGCATATCGTTTTTAAAGATATTCACTTCAAATATGCAGTGGGAGATGAAGTCTTGAGTGGTTTTAATTTGGACATCAAGCCTGGGGAGCGCGTGGGTATTGTTGGTCATTCTGGAGCCGGTAAGTCTACTATTACCAGGCTTCTTCTGCGGTCTAACGATGCTACTAGAGGCACAATTTCTATTGATGGCCAAAATATTGTAAATGTTACTCAAGACAATTTGAGAAATGTTATATCATATGTTCCGCAAGAGCCGATACTTTTTCACCGACCGGTCAGAGAAAACATTGCTTATGGAAAACCCAGTGCTACGGATGAAGAAATTTTTTCTGTTGCCAAGAAAGCTCACGCACATGAATTTGTATCAAAACTTTCTAAAGGCTACGACACTTTGATTGGTGAGCGGGGAGTGAAACTCTCCGGCGGAGAAAGACAAAGAGTGGCAATAGCGCGGGCGATGCTGAAAGATGCGCCAATACTTATTCTAGATGAAGCTACAAGCTCCCTCGACAGCATCAGTGAATCTTACATTCAAGATGCCTTTGGTGAATTAATGAAAGGCAAGACCACCATAGTCATCGCGCACCGACTTTCTACTATTCAAAGAATGGATAGAATAATTGTGCTTGATAATGGGAAAATAGTTGAAGAGGGAACGCATAAAGAGCTTTTAGGAAAGAAAGGTCTCTATGCAGACCTATGGGACCACCAAACCGGAGGATTTTTGGAATAACAAAAAAATAAGTATGGATTTAAAACACATCAGAAATTTTTCAATAATTGCTCACATCGACCACGGGAAAAGTACCTTGGCGGACAGGATGCTTGAAATCACGCATACCATAGAAACTCGAAAAATGCGTGACCAGGTATTGGACTCTATGGAGCTTGAGCGCGAGCGTGGCATCACTATCAAGATGCAACCCGTCCGAATGGAATACAGTTTGGGTAAAGAAAAGT
>CAYQPS010000033.1:0-7654 GCA_964419555.1 uncultured Candidatus Saccharibacteria bacterium
CTTGGGAGCGCGTCGGCGCGAGCACGAGGAATTTTTCAGCAGAAAAATATCCGTACTCTTTGGAAGAAGGATTCTCTGTAATATATATATCTAGTGTCATTTCTTTTATTTCTTTTTTGTTACCATACGCCACATGCATCTCTTCCCCAGCTTTTTTAAACACCGTTCCAATTTCAAAAACTTTTACTTCATCTAATCCTAGCAGAGGTGAATTAACTTGATTTAATTTAATACTCTCTTTCAACCCATCACTTAGATTCGTACGCAGAAACTTTTTATCTGAAGCACTTTCTAGCACTTCCACTTCCCCTTTATTGGCAAAAGTATAAATCATCACTTCAGAATATCCTTCCCCGAGTAATTTATTCCTCGCCCATTGTATTTTGGAATAAGTTTCGTTTGCTTTGGGAGTAAATTTTATTTTCGGGATATTGGGTTTTACTTTATCGTAACCCATTATTCTACCTATCTCCTCCGCCATGTCTTCTTCTATTTCCAAATCAAGGCGCATGGGTGGCACAATAATTTCAAATTTATCTCCTGCCTGCGCAGGCAGGCCTTCGTTCTTGTATCCAAATTTATATCTTTCTAAAATATTTCCCACTTCGATTACAGAAACTTCTGTGCCTAAAATCTTAGAAACTTTTTCCACTGAAAAAGAAAGTTTTCTTGATTCCTGCATATGTGGATAAATATCAACGATATCTTCAAAAGAAGTCGCCCCATACTCAACCATGAGTCCAGAAGTCTCTTTCATGGCAAACTCACAAAGCTCCGGACTCAAATCGTTTTCAAAACGCTTTAACGCATCAGTGAAAATCCCTGCGCGTTTGCCCGTCTTCCTCACTCCTCTGGGATGGAAATTGGCAACCTCAATAATTATATTCTTTGTATTATTATCAACTTCCGCAATTTTTCCCCCTTTAATTCCAGCTATAGCTAAAACCGACTTGCTGTCGGCTATGACCATATCTTCCGGCTTTAATTTTACTTCCTTATTGTCCAGCGTAGTTATTTTTTCGCCTTCCTTTGCATCCCGAATTACTATTCCCCCCTCCATTTTCTCTAAATCAAAACAATGTATGGGCTGACCGCAGTCGAACATCACCAAGTTCGCCGCATCTACAATATTGTTTATACTTCTCTGGCCGATTGATTCTAAATGCTTCACTACCCAATCAGGGCTAGGACCGACTTTCACATTCCGTACAATACGCCCCATGTATCTCCTGCATTTATCTGTCTTGATTTCAATTTTCAAATCAGTCGGTTTGGACTCCGGAACTTTATATAAAGGCGACGGGTCTTTAAATTCTATTTCAAGAAGCGAGGCAACCTCGCGAGCGACGCCATGAAAAGAAAGTAAATCATGAGCTCTATTTGGTAAAATTTTTATATCAAAAATAGAATCACCGTCAGGTAATTTTTCAACGCTCTCTACTTCGGCAACATGGTAAGTAAAAATGTCAGCCAGCTTCTCTGCAGGAGGTGCGTCGAGTACATACCATTTGAGCCAGTTGTAAGAAATCTTCATCTAATTTTATTTTGTTAAAACTGGTTGAGCCTTAGGTCTCCCTGATAAAAAAGTCTCACATCGGGAATGCCCCATTTAATCATGGCGATTCGGTCTAGTCCGCCACCGAAAGCAAACCCTTGTACTTTCTCTGGGTCTAGCCCAACTTTACGCAAAACATCTGGGTGAATAACTCCGCATCCCATCATTTCTAGCCACTTGCCTTTAAACTTTGCAAAAACTTCAACTGACGGTTCGGTAAAAGGAAAAAAGCTTGGGCGAAATTCTATTTCCACATCGTCGCCCAGCATTTTTTTATAAAAATGAGTAAGAACACCTTTAAGGTCAGCTAAGGAAATATTTTCTCCTACCATTCCCCCATCAATCTGGAAAAATTGCATTTCATGAGTAACATCGGTCGCTTCATTCCTGAAAACTTTTCCAATAGAAATAAAGGCGCTTGGCAACCTTCCTTCTTTACCCGCTTGTTCAATGGCACGAGCAGTAACTGAAGTACAATGGGTTCGCAAAACTGACCCTGGTTTATCTTTCACCCAAAAGGTGTCCTGCATATCTCGCGCCGGATGGTCTTTAGCTACGTTTAAGACATCAAAGTTATACCACTCGCTCTCTATTTCCGGGCCTAAAGCAATTTCAAAACCGAGCTCAGAAAAAACAGCATATGCTTCATTCGCTAAAATAGAAAGCGGATGCTCGGTGCCTTGTTTTTCCTCTTTATTCATTAGCCTATTCTACCAAATTAGCTTGGACTGAGCTAATCTTGCGCCCGTGCCTAGAAAGCACACATCCTAGAGGACAGAACGATTTTCCCTCGTTTTTAGCGAGACAATTTTGGCAATTTATAAAATGCCTGTGACAAACAGGATTGTCGCAGTTTACATAATTCTCCGATTGCTCACCACAAGAATCACATTTACCAACTATTATGTGCATTGTGTCATCAGTATAGAAAGCCATAGTCACTCGTCCATCGAAAACATATAGTTTCCCTTGAAAGTTTTCATTGGGATATTTTTCCATGTAACTAACGATACCTCCGTCTAATTGGTATACATCTGTGAAGCCTTGCGTCATTAAAAATCCTGAAGCCTTTTTACAGCGCACTCCTCCGGTGCATACAGTCAGCACAGTTTTATTTTTCAAATGACTGATTTGTTCCACCACTTTCGGCAAATCACGAAAGTTTTCAATCGGCGGAAGAATTGAATTCTCAAAATGTCCGACTTTATGTTCATACGCATTACGCATATCTACAATATAAAATTCCCGGCCATTTTTTATCCATTCGTGTAATTCTTCTGGTTTCAAATGTGTGCCAGTAATTTGATTTGGGTCTATATCGCAAGTTCCCAAGTTAAGCGAAACAATTTCTTTGCGAGTTTTCACAGAGAGCTTTGGAAAAGCATTTCCAGTGCCAGCGCTGTATTTAAAATGAATGTTATGAAATCTAGGGTCTTGCCGTAGCTCTTTTACATACTGCGTGATATTTTCTCCTCTGCCCTCAAAAGTCGCGTTTATTCCCTCGCTAGCGATAATACACCTCCCTTTTAGCCCCAGCCGCGCGCAGACCTCTCTCTGTCCTTCGGCTACAGCCTCAGGATCTTCGACTAAAACGTATTTGTAGAAAAGGATTATTTGCCAGTTGTTTTTTGTCATCTATATATTTCAGCTAATTTGCAATACTCGCATTCGGTATTTTTGCCGTAAGAATTGTAATTGCAGGGTCTTGCCAGCCACTCTCCGCTCTTTACTAAATTATCATAGTCAGCGATGTCTTTCAATAAAAAATTAATCTCCTCTTTTGAAATAACTCTATCATAAAAAGCTTCTTTGGGGTTTTTGGCTTCCAAAAACTCCAGTCTGCTTTCCCGCACGTCCGCTTTCCATTTTGGATTATACGCCAAGAGATATGAATACATTGCAAGCTGTCTTAAATTCCCGCTCATTCGCTCCTCCTCGTCCAGCTTTTCTATGTCGGACCTTTTTCTGACACTTCCAGTTTTAAAATCTGTAACTCGTACTTCTTTGTCGCCCAAGTTCTCAATCAGGTCTATCTTCCCGTAAATTTTTAGATGAGGGAAATTCTCATTTTTAATCGATATACTCTCTTCTGTTTTTCTGCTTAACTTTATTTCCGGTAAACGATTTTTAACCCATCGTGAAACTACGTTTTGCACTTCTCTCCCCATCCGCACTCTGGCTCTCTCATCACCATATTTTCTGTTTAATACTTCCTCTATGGTTATTTTTTCCACTTCTTCTGGGGTAGGTATATTTTTCATTTTTAGTACTCGGTCAATCGAAGCATGCACGGCAATACCAAACTCCAAGCTCTCTATGGGGGGTGTCGGCAATTGAAGCAGGTTCTGGAAATACCATTTCCAAGAGCATTCAAAGAAATTATTGAGAAGAGAAACTGACACATACCTATCGGTATATTTTTGTGGCACCAATTTTGCAACTTCCAACAAATAATTATTTTTTGCCTCTCCTTTTTCTTTATTTGCTTTGCCTGAAACTTTTTGCTTTTCGAAAACCTCGGGCGGTAAATCCGCTATCACTCTTGCCACTTCTTGCTCTGACCCACCGCCGGACTCTAGCGCATAGGAGAGAGTGCAAAATCTTTTAGCACGAGTTATCGCAACATATAGTTTGCGCTTTACCGCATCAATATCACGCTCTTCCACTCTCTCCGCTATGGAGGGCGGTAAAGTAAAACCCATTTTCTTTCCACTGGTTAATGACTTCTCGTCCATATGGGCTATCCAAACATAATCAAATTCAAGCCCCTTGGAAGAATGGAGCGTAAGTACCTTTACTCCTTCTTTGACTTCCGTGACAATAGGTATATGCTCCCCGTAACTCTCCAACCTCTCCAAATGTGATACAAATTCAGCCAGAGTTATGTTTGGATTTTTCTCTGAGAGTAGAATAAGATGCGCGAGCACGGTGTTTAATATTTCTTCGTTTGAAACAAGTTTTACCTCCAGAGCGTCATCCGTTAATAATTCCTTGCCCACTATAGTGACCAAGGACGGCAAATCATTCTTTTCTGAATCTTTGCGCCATTTTGAAAGCTTTTGTATCCAATTTTGCACGTCTATGCCATCGTTAAAAAGTGTTGGAGACTGTTGTTCTAGAAGTTTTTTAAAAGAAAATTCGCGCATATTTTGTCCGGTCATAAATTTATGCGCAAGAATTGGATTTATTCCGGAAGGCTTGTCAAAAAAAGAAAGTGCCAGAGAATGCTCGTCTTCGGTGTTGCTGATTATTTTTAAAACTCTAAGTAAAGCGAGTGCTTCTTCCTGGTCAAAAAGATTTAGTGCTTCAAGAGAAGAGACCGGTAAATGAAGACGGTGCAAAGTTTCTAGAGCATCTCGAACCTGCTTATTTTTGGGTACCAAAATGGCGCAGTCGTCGGGATTTACTCCTTCCTTTATTTTATTTTGTATATCAAGAGCCGCTGCAAAAATTTCCTCACTTCCAGTTTCTGCTTCTACTAGCCGTATTGGATGATGTTCTTTGCTTTGACTGACAAGCTTTTCTTCCGACATTACGCTCCGAAGGAGCGCATGAGCAGTGTCCAGAATAACTTGTGTGGAACGATAATTGTCTACCAAAGGAATTAGTTTGGAATCTTTAAAAGTTTTTTTGAAACCTTCAAAATGTTCAATTGAAGCACCGCTAAATCCGTAAATAAGCTGGCGGTCATCTCCAACCACGAAAATATCAGGCTTCTCCACTTCTCCCCAAACTTTTTGCAAGAATTCATTTTGTACACGGGAAGAATCTTGGTGTTCATCAATTAAGACATATAGATGTTGTTCTCTGATATCTGCTAGTACATCTTCTGATGTTTCCACTATTTTTACTAGATTAGACAATACATCGTCATAATCAAATAGATTTTTTTCTTTTTTGGTTTTTTCATAAATCTCTATAAACTTCACTATTTCTTTGCTGCGTTCTAGCCCTTCTATTTTTTTAGCAATTTCTTTTTTAATTTGTCCTTTGCTCTCTCCTCTAGTAGAAATACTGTCTTCATCTTTTTCCAGGAATTTTATTTCTTTTTCAATTTCAGTTAAAAAATATTCGGATGTTATGCGCTCGCGCGAAAGTAGAGATATTAGGGATTTTAAATCAGAAAAATAGCGGGTGCTGTCTCCCCGCGGACGAAGGTATTGCCAATCATGGGTATGGAGGATTTCGTCAAAAAAAATTGCTGTCTCAGCGTTATCAAGAAGTTTGGGTGGAGTAGAAAGATGTAACGCTTTAAAATGTTTTTCTATTATTTTCATCCCGAAACTGTGGAAGGTATAAATATCAACTTCTAGCCCCGCCTTGCCTATGTAGCGCTCTAATCGCTCCTTCATCGCAGAGACTCCAGAATTGGTGAACGTAAGGCAGAGTATCCCATTTGCCTTGATGTCTGTCTTCTTTAAGATATTCGCAATACGGAGAGAAAGTACTTGCGTTTTGCCTGTTCCCGGCCCTGCCACCACCATGACTGGTCCGTCAATCGTATCCACCGCCTCCTTTTGGGCTTTGTTTAGCTTTTTGTATTCTTCTTCGAAGGCGGACTCCATATTTATATCTTACTCCACTTGCCTATTTTTGTCCTTTTTATAGAAAATGCTAAGGCTGGGATTTTTATCCTCTCTCCCAAGCTGTTTGCGATACTACGCACATATGTCCCACTACTGCATTTTATTTTAAACCCAGCAACCGTAAGCAAGGACGGTCCTTGCTTAAGAGTTTTGCGCCAAAGAGTTAATATTTCTTTTTGCCTGAAATCTCCTTTTACTTTCTTTATTCTTTTTTCTATATTAATTAAAAGCTTTTTGGAACTAATTTTATTAATTTTCATTAATTTCAAGCTATTTACATTTATTTCCCGTTCCTCTGTCTCGACATGAATTCCTGCTCGGGCTTTTTTGATAGTTCTCGAAGAATAAAGTGGATACTTTTGCTTAAATTTCCCCCTGAAATACTTCAGATTAGCTTTTATTTTCCTCCTTGTCGTTCCAACGTCCGCTCCCATGTTAGAATGAGTTATTTTACCAAGAATATCGTAAGTGTCCGTAGCAAAGCCGAACAGAACTTCGAATTCGTATTCTTTGGAAAGCGCCAGATACTTTTCTTTGTTTTTTGTCTCTTCCCCTGCTAGCACGAGCAAGAGCCCGCTCGCCATCGGGTCTAGCCGACCAGCGTAGGTCATTTTTATATCTTTATATTTTTTGTTGCGTGCGCGAAAACGCCCTAGAGCTTCTAGGGGCGTTTCGCCTTCTTTTTTGTTTAGAAGAATTACCTTTTTCAAAACTACATCATCAAGAATATAACCAGCGCCATCAAATGGATAGCTACAAATCCTTCTACCGCATTTAAAACAAAAAGTTTAAAAGGCTTACCTTCCCAGAGATATGAGCCAACCATGACTGTCGCCATGAATCCTAGCCAAATCCAACATGCGAGTTGCATGGCAGCACCGAGATCTGCTATGCCAAGCAAGCCCATAAAGTGCGCCAAAACATACGCCATGATGAGAGCGGTGATAAATCCCCCCACCATCGCCTGAGTCGAAGTCATCTTCATGCTCTTCATAGACTCGTCCGTGAAGCCCATTAGACTCTTCCACGTCTTACCAAACAAAGGACCGTACCACACAAAACCGACCGCCATGTTCACTATACCCGCAACCAAAACCGCCAACCAATTTATTGAGATATCCATATTTTTTTATTCGCCAACTAGCGAAAAGATGAAAACCTGATAATATGTCAATTATACCATACACAAAGGAGGGTTCGCATAGCGGTCTAGTGCGCCACCTTGGAAAGGTGGTATGGGAGCAATCTCATCGAGGGTTCAAATCCCTCACCCTCCGCCAACTATTGACAAAATGGCTCTGATGTGCTAGGGTTTTTTGTATCGGCAACGGTTGCCGAGACAAGGAGGGACAGATGAGAAGGTCACTCGTCGTTTTCACGCTCGTTCTTTTCGCACTCGCCCTGGGGAGAGCCTCCCCAGCGTCAGCGACGGCATTTACCGTCGCGACGACGTGCTCCCCGAGGCCGGTTGACCCGGGGTTGGTCGTGTTCTGCAACGTGTTCGCGGAGCCAC
>CAYQPS010000034.1:0-7473 GCA_964419555.1 uncultured Candidatus Saccharibacteria bacterium
ATATGCGGGGGCTTTTTCCGTCTGTGCCTCCACTGGCGCTAAAGCCAAGGCTTCATTTTCTACTTTCTTACTAGTGTTATTTAAATTAAGAGATACCAACGAGCCTAAAATAACGCCCGCCAGTATAGCAGAGAGCAACCAAATATTTCTTTTAATTTTTGAATTCACTCCTAAACTCATACCAATACATAATCTATTGTTTTTCTCTCTAAATCAACCCCTCTGACTTTTATTGCTACCTTATCTCCCAGACGATACCGCTTTTTCTTTTTTTGACCCACGAGTTCCAATTTTTTTTCATTAAAAATATAAAAATCATCCACTAGGTCTCGCACTCGCACCATACCCTCACATCTGGTTTCTTTCTCTTCCACATACATGCCCCATTCGGTAATTCCACTGACTATTCCCTCAAATTTTTTATCTATGCGAGACGACATATATTCCACTTGCTTGTATTTGATTGAAGCTCGCTCAGCGTCCGAGGCGCGCTTTTCCTGCTCGGAGGCATTTCGCATTAACCTATCGTAAATTTTTGTTTTTTCCGGCAATTTTTCCGCAGATATCTTGATACCCAAAAGGTGGTCCCACAACAAACGATGCACGATGACGTCCGGATAGCGCCTTATGGGAGAAGTGAAATTTGTATAAGACTTAAAAGCTAGCCCATAGTGCCCGATATTTTCTGCAGAATAAACTGCCTTGGCCATAGAACGAATGACTGCGCGGTGGATAGTGTCTTTCATTAAGCTCTCTTCCGCTGATAATTTTTCTAGGAGGTTATTTATTTGATATGTCGGGATGTTGCCGTCCACCAAAGATACTTTGTGCCCTAAGCTTCGCAAAAAGAAGGCCAGGTCTTCCATTTTTTCTCTGCTAGGCAGGTCGTGTACTCGATAAACAAACACGCCCTCTTTCCTCTTCTCGAGCACCGAGAATAACTCTGCTACTTTTCTATTCGCCAAGAGCATAAATTCTTCGATTAACTTATTCGAATCACCTCGCTCTTTAGCCATTACCTTTATGGGTACTCCCTTGTCGTCTAAGACAAATTTTATCTCTTCTTGTTCCAGGACCAATGCTCCACTTGCAAATCTTTCTTTATTTAATTTTTTCGCCAAACCATTTAAGACTGAGAGTTCTTTGTGAAGTGGAGTGCCCGCCTTTTTGATATTTACTTCCGCTTCTTCATAAGTAAATCTCTTTTGCGAATGGATGACCGTGCGCCCGAACCATTCGCCCTTTACCTTTGCATTTTTATCAATTACGAAAACCGCGCTCATCGTGAGTCGGTCTTTGTTTGGGACTAAAGAACACAAGTCGTTGGAAAGTGCTTCTGGAAGCATCGGGATAGTTCTATCTACCAAGTACACAGAGGTGCCTCTATCTCGCGCCTCAACATCAAGCGCACTTCCGAGCGCCACATAGTGTGAGACATCGGCTATATGTATGCCTATTTCAAAGTTCCCATCGGGTAGTTCTTTAAATGATATGGCGTCGTCGAAATCTTTTGCATCATATGGGTCGATAGTGAAGGTAAGGGTTTTTCTAAAATCTTTCCTTCCGACGTAATCTTTTTCCTTTATTCCTTCTAATTTTATTTTATCCGCTTCGGCCTCTACTGCGCTGGGAAGCTTCTCATCAAAACCTTTCTCCATCGCAATCGCGTGCATTTCTGCGTCATTGTCTCCCGGAGCACCAAATATTTTTGTTATTTTTCCCTCGGGTGCCTTGCGGGCGTCATTCCAAGAAACTATAGAGCCGAAAACTTTTTCCCCGGCCTTGGCACCGCTGAGACTCTTCTCCGGAATCAAAATATCAGTGTACATTTTTGTATCGTCTGGTTTCAAAAAGAACAATTCATTTTCTTTCTCTAGTACGCCGGCAAAGTTCATCTTGGCGCGTGAGATTACCCTCGACACTTCCGCTGTCTGCCTAGTTTTTCCTTTTGGATGCAGAATTATTTCCACCGTATCTCCGTGGAGCGCAGTGTTTAAATGTTTGAAGTCGATTTCAGGGTCTTGGTTTTTGGTAGGGGACCTAACTCCCTCAATAGCCACGTATCCGGTACCCCTAGAGGAGATAGATATTATGCCTTGTATTCTGGCCTTTTTTCCGTTTTTCACCCTTTAAATATAGCATAATCTGGTATTTATATTGGGCATTGACATTTGCCTCGGAATATGCTATACTCATAGAAGATATAGGAGGGTGGAGTTCAATTCGGAACACACCCAGCACATTTACACACTGGAGGAAAAATGCGAGAAGTTCAACTTTCTAAATGGTCCTGGCGCTGGTACATTGCCACGCAGAGACCCGACGCAAGCTGGAGGTTGTGGGTGCGAATTGTGATGTGGGCGGCAGTAGTTGTTGGTCTGATGCTTTACGCAAGAGTGGTATCTGCTCAACAGGTACCGACGCAACAAGCTGCTCCGCAGACGCAGGTGCCGGTTACAATCGGTGGCACTGTAGCTGTTACGGTGAAGCACGAAGCGCCACCACCGCAGCCGACAGTAGCACCAACATTCCCACCGATTACACTTGCTGATGCAGCGATGCCGACGAGAATGCTCATTGACGCGGCAGTAGAATGTGCCGCACTCGGCGACAAGGATATCCGCAAGTTCTGCCTTGAACTCGTCAAGGAAGAGCGAAGGCGAGGTACCAAGATTGCCGGGTCGGCGGCCTATTCTGTTCGACCGGTGGTCGTGTATGGAGCATACACGGGGTCCTGGTACGGAGCTGGATATTATGGGAGTGATTATTACTCCCAACAGCCTTACGGTAACCAGCGACCTCCCGGAAGTCGTGACCCGCGTCCTCGAGGGTACTTTCCTCCAGGTTACGTTATTCCGCAGTGCAGTCCGCACTGCAGGTAGAAGTATCGTTTGAAAAAGGCGTCGAGTTGCTCATCTGCAACCCGACGCCTTTTATTTTTTATAAGCGGGATTGCATTTTGAATAATTTGTGTTAGACTCTTTTTACGATGTTAAAAATAAGATTACAAAGAATAGGCAGAAAGAACGACCCATCATTTTTGGCGGTGCTGACTGATTCGAAGAACAGCACCAAGAGCGGTAGATTTTTAGAAATTCTCGGCACTTACAACCCGAAGGCAGGAGAGACGAATTTTAAAACTGACAGAATCAAAGAACTGATTTCAAAAGGTGCGCAAACCTCAGAGACGATGCACAACTTCTTAGTGCATCAAAAAGTGGTAGCAGGTAAGAAAATAAACGTATTGCCGAAGAAAAAACCAACCAAGAAAAGGAAGGAGTTGAAAGCTAAGAAATAATTGTTTATACTTATAGATAAGCAGTTAAGTCGTAACACTGCATTCTTTAAAAGATTAAAATATTGAATTCTGTATGCAAGACGCTGACAAGGTGTTTCTAGAATATGTAGTGAAAGCTCTAGTGGACAATCCGAATGATGTAAAAATCGACAGGACTGTCGATGAGATGGGTGTGCTTATTAGTCTGACTGTAAACCCAGCAGACATGGGTAAAATAATCGGAAGAATGGGTAACACGGCGAAAGCCATCCGCACTCTTCTCCGTATTATCGGAATGAAGAACAACGCTCGCGTAAACTTGAAAATCAACGAGCCGGAAGGAGGCATGAGGCCAGAGCCTAGGGCCGAGGGAGCCAACGGAAGCTCACTAAAGACTGTTGACCAAGCGATGGAAGACTTGAAAGGCATCTAGTGCGTTTTCATATAATTACAATTTTCCCTGAGATGTTCGACTCTTATCTCAAAGAGTCTATTATTGGGCGGGCGGTAGCAGGTAAAAAAATCGTGGTGAAATTTTACAATCCGCTAGATTTTTGTGAGCCAAAGCGACGAGTAGATGACAGGCCGTATGGGGGAGGGCCGGGTATGGTGCTACGACCAGAACTTTTTTTAAAAGCCTTTTCTAAAATAAAATTAAACAAGAAAACAAAAATAATACTGTTTTCTGCCGATGGTAAAAAATTCAACACTGTATACGCCAAAGCATCTGCAAAAAAATACACAGACATAGTTTTAATTTCTGGACGTTATGAAGGCATCGATGCTCGTGTACAGAAAATTCTGAAGGCGGAAAAGATTTCAATAGGGGACTATGTGCTGACTGGCGGAGAATTGCCAGCAATGGTTTTGATTGATTCGATTTCCCGTCAGATTCCGGGTGTCTTGGGTAAATACGAGTCGCTCGAAGAAGAGCGGGTGTCTACGAGCGAAGTTTACACCAGACCAGAGATTCTAAAATACACCCCGCCAGGGCGGGGCAAGAAGTCAAAAATTTATAGGGTGCCGAAAGTTCTGCTCTCAGGACATAGAGCAAAGATAGATGAATGGAAGAAGGAGAAGAATAGTCTATAATATAAAAATGAGTGCAGAAGCGCCAAAACTACAACCCAGTCTAAGAGGCAAAGTGATTCAATATATTAAACAAGAACTCGAAAATCAGAAGAGAGGGTTAGAAGTATTAAGAAATAAACAAGATACTTCCCAAGAAGCCTCAGCTGAAATTTTTGATCAAGAGGAAACTATTAAAAACCTAGAACAAGATTTGAAGGAGGTACAAAAATATAATAATCAGGACACAATTGATGATTACAAGGAGAAGTTGCCTAAGTAGTAAATTTTAACTTGTTATGTTCTACATTTATTGTTTGCAAAGTGAAAAAGACAAAGAAGAATTATATTTTGGTTTTACAATTGATCTTAAAAATCGTTTAAAAGAACATAACTCTGGGCACAACATTTCAACAAAACGATATATGCCATGGAAGCTTGTATACTATGAAGCTTGTTTATTAGAGAGTGATGCTCGTAGACGCGAAAAATATCTTAAAACTAATATGGGACGCAGAATGTTTAAAAGGAGATTGAAAGATTACCTGAAAGTTATGTCCTAGATAAAGTTTTTTGGGTTTGACCCAGTAGTGAGACTTTGCGATGCATCTTCAAGATGCATGCTTCGCATATCGCAAAGCTCTACTACTGGGTTGACAAAAAGGTGGGGATAAGTATACTAGTACAACGATTGAGTTTTGACGCATTTCTCTATTATTAGGCCACAGTAGGCAATTAATTAAAGGAAGTAGATAAAGCAAAGACAAGGCTCGCTGTTTTTGTTTTCTTTATTTCTATATTCCCCGCCTCTGGTGGGGCAAGTATAAGTTATGCAAATAGAAACAAAGCGTCCGAAGAAGTATTTCTCCAGGTATAAAAAGCCGTTAATCGAGTTCCCAAATTTAATAGAAGCCCAAGTCAAATCCTTCAAATGGCTTTTTGAAGATGGCATCAAGGAAGTTTTCAAAGAATTTTCTCCTATCAGCGACTACTCTGGAAAAAAGTTTCAGCTTGAATTCACTTCTTTCTCTCTTGGTGAATGCAAGCACGACGAGAACTATTCCAAAGTAAATAAACTTTCTTACCAAGGACAGCTCAAAGCGCGAGTAAAGTTGACCAACAAAATTCTAAGCACTGTTAAAGAGCAGGAAATCTTCATGTCGGATTTTCCTTTGATGACTCCGCACGGAACTTTCATCATCAACGGTGTAGAACGAGTAATTGTGCCGCAGCTCGCGAGAAGTTTCGGAGTTTTCTTCACCGAGAGCGAAAGCAAAGGCAAAAGATATTTTGGAGCTAAAATTATTCCGGCTCGCGGAGTGTGGATAGAGATAGAATCCGAAGCGGACAATGGCATTTACATAAGGATAGATAAGAAAAGAAAATTCCCAGCAACCATGCTTCTTCGAGCTATGGGTTATTCCACGAATGAAGAAATGCTGAAAGCTTTCTCAAAGGACCCTGTAGCTGAAGAGGCAATAAAGGGCTGTTTAGCCAAAGATACTGCCAAGGTACTTTCTGAAGCATACATCGAAATATACAAGCGTCTCCGAGACGGGGATATGGCTACACCGGACAACGCCAAGGAATTCATAAATTCTCTTTTCACCCCAGAGAGATACGACCTTTCTCCAGTAGGACGATTTAGATTCAATAAGAGATTTGAGAAGCCACTTACAGAAGAAGAACTTGCTCGCCGAACTATCTCCAAAGAAGATTTAGTGACTGTACTCAAGAATATTATTTCACTCAACAGTACTCCAGGTTCACAGTCAGACGATATAGACCACTTAGGCCAGAGACGAGTGCGTTTTGTGGGGGAGATGCTTCAGCAGAAAGTTCGCACCGGTATGATGCAAATCAAAAGAAACATTCAAGACAGAATGTCTATTATTGATGTGGATACTGCGATGCCGATTCATATTATCAATCAGCGTCCGCTTCAAGCTCGCATCAAAGAATTTTTCACTACCAATCAGCTCTCGCAATTTATGGCGCAGGAAAATGTGCTCTACGAGATGGAGCATCTACGTACTCTCTCTGCTCTCGGTCCCGGAGGACTCACTCGCGAGAGAGCAGGGCTAGAAGTTCGCGACGTGCATCCTTCGCACTACGGCAGAGTTTGTCCTATTCACACTCCGGAGGGCCCGAACATCGGACTCATTTTACACCTTGCGACTTATGCAAAAATAAATGACTTTGGAATTATTGAAACTCCTTATATAAAAGTAAAGAATGGTAAAATTACTGGAGAAGTAGTCTATCTAAACGCACTCGAAGAAGAGAAATACAACATTGCGCATGCGGGAATTTCTTATGACGAAAATGGCAAAATCACTGAAGATAGGGTAGCAGCCCGAATCAAAACAGAACCGGGCCAGATTTCGAAAGACGAAGTTGATTTCATAGACGTCGCAGCAAACCAAGCATTTTCTTTAGCTACTTCAATGATTCCATTCCTTGAGCACAATGATGCGAACCGTGCACTGATGGGCTCGAACATGCAGAAGCAGGCGGTACCTTGTGTTTTGCCTGAGGCGCCACTAGTTGCTACAGGCATCGAAGAATTAGCATCCCGAAATTCCGGTAGATTGGTTATTGCCGAAGCAGAGGGTGTGGTTACATATTTAGATGCTAAAAAAATAATAATTAAAGGCAAGACAGAAAAAACTTATCCTTTGGTTAATTTCTTGCGCAACAACAACTTCTCTGTATTTCATCAGCGTCCGTTTGTGAATTTGGGCCAAAAGGTAAAGAAGGGTGAGGTACTAGCTGATACTTCAAGTACAGTGGGTGGCCAGATTTCACTCGGGCAGAATATTTTCGTTGCTTTTCTCTCTTGGTCCGGAGCAAATTACGAAGACGCGATAATTGTTTCTGAGCGTTTGGTAAAAAAGAGCAAATTTACATCTATTTATGTAGAAGAATTTGTTTGTACTGTGCGTGACACCAAGCTTGGACCGGAAATTACGACTCGCGACATACCGAATGTCGGAGAATTAAAACTAAAAGATTTAGATGAAGATGGCATCGTTCGTATTGGAGCAGAAGTGCGAGAGAACGATATTTTAGTAGGTAAAATTACACCGAAAGGCGAGTCGCAGCTTACTCCAGAGGAACGCTTATTG
>CAYQPS010000035.1:0-7472 GCA_964419555.1 uncultured Candidatus Saccharibacteria bacterium
CGTAATGGTTCAATAGCTTCGCAACACCCACATGCACAATGGCCTACATGCCCTCCACAACCAATCCGCACCTTCCCAGGGTGCGAGGAGAAGCCGTGAAGCTCGTCCGACAAGAATGGAGCATCTGCAAAACTGCCCGTCATTTGGGATTTGAACCGAGCACCATTATGCGATGGGTTCACAAAGAAAGGACTTAAGGCAGAACAATATCGTAGTTTGGTATGACTGCGATCTTTGGAAAACTACTCGCTATTTCAAGTACGTTCCACCCGAAGAAAAGTTCAAGTTTCTCCCTACCAAATATCCTTTTTAGCTTGGTGTGATAAGGAACATACAAAAAACATGAACAAAATGTGTTTAATACACCACCACCCTCGCCACCAAGAAACAGACAAAGAGAATCAGAAACGAGATCAAAGGGAAAAATGTCTTCTTGGTCAGGTCCTGCAGCTTATCCGCCTTGATATCGACAGCGAGAACCGCGACCAAACTTTAAGCGGTAGGAGCTTCTTTCAGGGGCAATTCGAAGTGGAATATAGTCCCTCTACCTACTTCGCTAGTAAACCACATTTTACCACCCTGCCCTTCAATAGCACCTTTAGCCACATAAAGACCAAATCCATTGCCTTCTACAGTATTACGCACGTTGCTTGCACGATACATTTTGCCGAAGATCTTTCCTTGGTCTTCCTTAGGAATTCCACAACCGGTATCTGCAACTGAAGAGTGCAATACTCCGTTCTCTATTTTAACGTCCAAAGTAACAGTGCCTCCATCAGGGGTATATTTCACAGCATTGGTTAGCAAATTTTCGATAGTCATACGCGTATACCGCTTATCCAGAAGAGCCATCGGCAATTCTTTAGGCATATTTCTAACAAATTTAATCTTCTTTTGCTTAATTGTAGGTTCAACAACTTCAAGTATTTCATCAAATAATTTTTGAAGATTTAAAGGTTGCGGATCTAAATTGATTTTACCTAATTGAATTCTAGAAACGTCCAAAATCATGCTCACAAGATCGGCCAAGTTTACAGCTTGAGTTCTCATGGTAATCGCCTCTTCCTTCTGTTTTGGCGTCAGCGAGCCCAAATCTCCATCTAATAGTGATTCAAGATCCCAACGAATGGCTGTAATCGGCTTTGCCAACTGATGAGCAACGATTCCCAACAGTTCGTCCTTTTGTTTGTCAATTTCGGCGAAGATTTCTACTCGTCTATTCCAAATTTTAATGAGAATAAGAGAAAGAATGACAATTGTGGAAACTAAGAGAACAATGAAAGAAAGAAACGGATAAAGAGTTTGTGTGGTTACGGTATCGAAATCATCTGCCTTAATGTCGGTACCTAAAACAGCCACGGTATTGCCATTGGAATCCTTAATGGGCGCATAGCCCGTTAAAACTTTACCATAAGCATCTTCATACAAATCCTCATTGGTTAATGGTCCATTAAAAGCTAAGAGAGCCTCTTCTGGAGGTTCTGGATATTCTTGCCCTGGCCACTGTAATTGATCAGCACCGTCGGCTTCCACAATTCCATCCCCATTAGCATCGACATCGTTATTTGGATTTTCATCAGTATTGGCATAAGGATTCAAAGACTCTGCATCAGCTACGAATTCCAACTTTGTAGAATCATTTTTAATTTGCCTGAAGATGTACATGAAAACGATATTCTGATTATTATTCTTCGCACCCTTCAATTGACGAACAACACGCGTCCATTCAGGCGTCTTCCAGTCAGCTTCGACTTGTAATGCATTTATATCGTTAGCATCAATATTGGCGACTTGGGTAGTAGCAATCGAAAGCAATCTTTCTCTTAGGTTCTCCGTCAGTAAGTGCACAGTTTGCGTATACAGAAACCACGACATTCCCGCAGTAATTAGCGCCGCACTGCAAACAATAACAGCACCAAACCATACGAGACTTTTAGATTTATCATGTTTGTTTTCCATCCTTATCAGTATAGCAAAAAAGGGCTACTAAATCAATCCCACCGAGGCCTCTCAATTGTTGATTTGTATAAGCTTTAAAATGTCGCTTTTTTTCGCAGAAAAAAGAAAAGAATCCAGTTTAGGACCTTGATCTGCTCCAAATAACAAATTATAAATATCGACAAAAAAACTTCTTTGCCCGTCTTTCGCTTCCGTTCCTGTATGACCAGATGCTCCTGCAGCGTATAGCTTTTCTTTCAATTCTTGTGCCGAATTACTCCCCTGCTCAAGAATTATTTTTAATTGATTTATTTTTTCACAGGCTTCCTTAGACATTGTGCCTATATAACTGAGATTAGGAGCTTCCCTCAACTTCACCATATATCCTAAATGCGAATGATAAAGTTTTTGTGTTATATGATGAGAAACAGATGCAATCTTAGTGATTACATGGGCCGAATGCTTAGGGGAATTATTAAATCTCACGCTTTCAGCTGAGATCAAGTTATAAAAATCATTTGGTTGCACAGAAAAAAGAAAATCTCCTAAAGCCGGCTTTCTTCCTAATACCTCCGCTTGTAAAGAGGGATAAATTAACCAATCAAAAATATCTCTTTGGGGACAAGTAGGCTTTGAAATAATAATTCCATAAATGCTTACGCAAGACGAGCCTCTTCCATATCCGCCATAAGGCTGCGTTCCTCTTTCGATACCAGGAGCATGTAAATGGGTGTCTCGAATGATCGTTGAATCATCATGCAAAATGCATTTGTTGGTAAATGCTTTGAATCTCATTTTTTCAACGTAGGAGCTTTTCCCAAACAGCGTAATGTACATGGCATTTCTTTCGTAGCGCGAATCTTCAAAATATAAAGCTAGGTCAGAATCTTTTTCATATTTTTGAACGAAAAAAACTGGAGCAAAGGCCTCAATAAAATTTCCACCTTCTTTAAGTGGACGCAAAATAATAGTAGGTTCCACAATTGCTGTTTTCGTGTGAATAACACCAGGTGCTCGAGGATGAAGCCATTCGGCATTTTCAACAAATATTTCCTGAATTTTGCTCAAATCTTTTCTTTCACTGATGGGCCCTACCCTGTTTTTAATATTTTTGTAATCACCTATTTTAACCTTTCGTAAGTTCTTTTCTAAAAGCTCAACAAATTTATTGTATAATTTTTTGTGTACCAAAATAGAATTAGGATTGGCACAATCTTGACCTTGGTTATATAGCTGTACACACAAAGCCGCATTAACAGCCTTCTCAAGATCCGCAGTCTCTGTAATAACAATAGGATTATGGCCTGCACCATTCGCTATAAACAAGACACGCTCATCGAATCTTTTTCGAATCTTATCTGCATTCTCCATCGTTCCGGTAAAAATTACGACATCGGTAATTGGAATGAGCTGACCGGTTTTTTTGCTAGTGATTAATGCGGCTCGAGATTGCAAAAATTCTTCTCGCTTTTGAAAAGAAACATTAATGTTGGAAAAAAACTTATCTAAGCTTATTGCAAAGATTAAATCTTTAAAGAAAAAATTCATGGCTAGAGGTGCTCTGACATGTACTTCTGCAGCCATTAAAGAAGGAACTATTGCAAAACAAGTTAATGCGTAAAGGGGCTGGTTCCGAGGTAAGAATGTAGTTACAGCAAAAAGCTGCCTAGTAAAAAATGATTTATTTTCTTCTAAATGCTGTAGCAAATCTAAAGTTCTATCGAATTCATCCGACGCAACTTCAAAACTTTCATATTTTAATAAGATTGAAATTATTTTTTTCTTTTTCTTTAGAAGCATTCCTATAAAATTTTTGACCCTTCTTTGCACATGTTCAAAATCGATTTTCTTTTTATATAATCTAGTCGAAATAAAATCTCCATATTTTGAAATAATTACCTGATTAAAAGCCGGAAAAAGTTCTGAATAATCGGGAAGATTTCTCTGCTTTAAAGACACTAAGTTTCGCACTTTCCTTGTTTTTGACCGCTTTTTACTCATTGGGCGTTAAAATTAAGAATATGCTAATCGTGCACAAAAAAATTATGGAGCAATCCCAATAATATCGTATATTCGTACTTATAGTAATATCTTCTAGCTACCTCTATGAAAAGCGTTTTTTTGTGGCTGTGCATCATTGGCGCTGTAGCTATAGCTGTTCTCACGAATTCTGTGAGTACAGTTTGGGCCAAAGGAGACAATAAGCTGTCTCTATCCCTATTGGCTCTTGTAGCCTTGTCACCTTTTGTTTTTATTTCATTTGGGCTTATTACGTCAAGATTAGGACTCGCGATTACGTCTGGGGTCGTCGATTCTTTACTGACAGTTAGCACAATTGCAGTGGGACTCATTTATTTCCAAGAGTGGAATAAAGTTTCTCCAACCCAATACTTCGGACTAGCATTAGCGGTGGCTGGTATTTTCTTAATGCTTTTTGCACCAAAGAGCGGAGTCTCGGGCTGATTAGTATTTTTTTCGATGTCCAATCCCAGCAAGCCAATCAATTTCCCATTTGAATCACAGGTCTTTGAGCTCCACATCCAAGCATATCGCTGCATTTTCCCGCCCATCTTCACCAAAAATTGGAGCACAGCCGGATATAAATGAGCCCCATTGATCCATACTCACGTCATATGTTGGTTTCTTTAATCCTTTAGCAAACAAATGATTGACAGAATCGTCATAAGCATAGCCAGGCCAAACATTCGCATCAGATAAATCAAGTGGAGAAAGATCATCGATGTGAAATTTAAAAAAAACTGGAAGATTAAAATTTGAATCAGAATCGGCCACAAATTCAAAGATTTCCTGATTGTGAGTAGGCCGGACAACATAGGCGAAGGCCACGCCCTGGTTTTGGTTGCGGATGTCATTCAGCTGCTTGAATACCCTTTGATACGCCTCCGTTCTCATATCCCTCGCGAAGCGCAATTGCCGGAGATCGCCGGGATCGAAAGTATCGGCTGCGGTAATGGCGATCGCCATCAGTCGTTTGCCCGTCTGATCCACCAAAAGGTTGTACTTATATTTCTGAAACCCAACGATCAACCCAATAATCAGCGCAAGGACGAAAGCAGACCAGAGCAAGCTCAGCCTCATATTCCGCTTCATCGCGGTCCAGCATTCATCCATCAGGGAGCGATTCACGGCGCCGAAGCGCAGCAGCACAAAGAGAATGAAAAACCCGATGAATGCGTAGAGCGGGGTAAAGGTACTGGCAGAGAGCCGGTCCAGCTCGTTCAGGAAGATATCCACGCCCAGGATCGCGACGGCATTCCCGTCTTTGTCACGGATGGGCGCATGGCCGGAGATGAAGGTACCCCACAGATCTGTAGCCACGCTTGCCATTGGTTTTATGAGTGCCTCTCTGATAAACGGATAAAAATCGCCGTACAGCTCCCCCGGGATGCTCAGAGCGTCGGCCTCATCGATCACTCCATCCCTGTTCAGATCTTTTTTCTGGTTCGGATACAGCGAGTCGGCATCGGCGACGAAGGCCATCTTAAGCGGATCATCCGTTTTCCGCATGATATACGTATATTGAATATCCGTATTACTCCTACGAATCAGATTGAGCGTCGCCACGAGCTTCGCATATTCCGGTTTCTGGATATCTTCCGGCTTCCACACAGCATTCACATCGGCGGCATCGAATTGCAGAGCTCCGGTGGAAGCGATCGAGATGACTTTTTCCTTCAGCCTCTGGAGATTGAGGTCCCGATTACTCTTATAAAGCCCGAACGTCAGCACAGCACTGACGACAGCGAAAACGAGAAGTGCGAGCAGACTCCTTCTGCCCAAGAAGAATTGCCTGAGCGATGACAGAATCTTCGTATCGAGAGGAATGGTTACTGCGGCCTCCAGAGCCTTATCCCCATTACCTTTTTTCTCATGCGCTAAGGCTCGAGTCCACATCGTCTCAAATACCACTCTTTCGGAAGTCGCCAGATCCGGATACTTAAGGAAGGAAGCAGTCTGATCAGTGAAATTGATACACGCGATGGTGCCATCGACGATAGTTTTCTCAAACGTCATGGGATATTCGGTTTCGGGTAAGAGCAGAGTCTTGCGATATTCGAAGGGATCCCGTGACTGGAACCGGCGTGCAAGCGGGGTGTCGGGAGCGAGTACGCGCTGGAAGATCTTGCGATACTGGCGTTTGCGGAAGTAATCGACCCTGAAGGCGCGGAGAGGATCGTCTTCGGCAAGATGGAGAACGGGCGTGAATGTCAGGAGCTCCTCACCGGGTTCCAGGAGTTTGAGATACGCCTTCTGGATTCCTTCAATACCCTGGAAATGCTCCATGTCCGGACGATGCTTGTCGTGCTTCAACGATGAAATAAAAGTTTCGAAATTCTGGTGCCGGCGTTCCAGTGATTCCTTGCGGATCTTCATATCGTCCTGCATCCACTTCACCACGGCATCAAGGGAATCGATGGAATAGCGGGGTTGGTCATTGATGATTTCTTTGCGGGCGATCTTTTTGTTCAAAAGCTTTTTCATAGCTTGATCCAGAACGCCCGTCGACTTGCCTGTTTTTGAAGCAAGTTCCCGGAGCGTGAACGAATCCTCCTCCACTAGCTTTCGAAGTATCAGCATCTCGGTCGACGAGAAACCGGCTTCTTTGAGATAGGACTCGATGCCCGCTGGTAATACTGAATTCATAAGAGCCTGTGAGAAGGTAAACATTCACCTCTCGCCCGGCGTAGCTCCCCAGGGGAGCGAAGTCTGGTGCCTGCGGGGAGGACAGAATTCATAGAAGGATGACAGCCTGTACTGGGCAGTCAAACTCGCACTCTACACTAACTTTACATTGAGTCAATAAATAGTTTCACCGCAAGTAAAAGCCATAAGGTGAGAATACCGTTGTTCTTTTATGAAAGAGAACCGCCGGAAGGCCATTGGAAAGCCAAAAGGCCGGCACTGCAGAAGGGGGCTCCTGCAGCATGCCTGCCCCCCCAAAGTTCTGAGAGAAAATAAAAAACTTCGTTACGGAATATTGGGGCTCGTTGGGATTGGCATTCTTATGTATTTTTTCTCAAATTCTTTGACTCATCGTGAGCCCGTTGTCGGAGGCTTATATTCCATTAAAGAAAATGAATAAATCTGAAAGCGGATCTATCCTTCAATGACCCCCTCCTTCACGAGTCTCTTCAGGTCCTTGTCGAAGGAAATCATGCCGTCACTCTGGCTCGTCTGGAGAACGCTACTGAGCTCCGCCAGTCTGTGCTCGCGGATGATATTGGCCACGGCAGGAGTGCGGATGAGGATCTCACGGTTCGCGATGCGGCCTCCGCCCTTCTTCGGCAGGAGTCTCTGTGCGATCACCGCCTGCAGCGAGAGCGAGAGCTGCATGCGCACCTGCGCCTGCTGGTGCGCGGGGAACACGTCGATGATGCGGTCGACCGTGGTCGCGGCGTCGTGCGTGTGCAAGGTCGCGAAGCAGAGATGGCCCGTCTCGGCGGCGGAGATCGCGAGCTGGATCGTTTCCAAATCACGCAATTCGCCTATTAAGATCACGTCGGGGTCCTGAC
>CAYQPS010000036.1:0-7375 GCA_964419555.1 uncultured Candidatus Saccharibacteria bacterium
TCGAACCAAGATTCACGGCTTCAAAGGCCGCTGTCCTACCGTTAGACGATCTCCCAATATCTTAAAAACACTTAATTTATAGCATAAATATCTACAAAAATATACTGAATTTTGATATAATTAGAGTATGACTAAAAAAGAAATCTCGGGCAGGGTGGTGCACAAAATGCCAGCGGATTTACGGAAGGTTCTTATTTCTTCCCCCGCGGCACGGAGAGCCTGGGAGGATATCACTCCGCTCGCGCGCAATGAATGGATCTGCTGGGTTATCTCTAACAAAAAACCGGAAACAAGAAGAAACCACATTGACCGAACACGCACTGAGCTCCGCGAGGGGAAGCGTCGACCTTGTTGTTGGGCTGGTTGCAATCATCGTTAAGTAATTTTTTATGCTACACTTGGTAAGTAATTATTATAAATATAATAAAAAAATATTATGGCAAAACAAAAAGGACAATATGTAGATGGGTTTGTGTTGGTGGTGCCAAAGAAAAGTTTCAGCGCTTATAAAAAGATGGCGACTGCTGGGAAAAAGATGTGGCTCAAACATGGAGCGCTGGATTATAAAGAATGCATTATAAACGATTCTAAGCCAAAGGGTGTAACTTTTCCTTTTAATAAAATGATGAAGGTAAAGAAAGGAGAGATGGTTTGGTTTTCTTATATTGTTTATAAATCAAAGGCACACAGAGACCAAGTGAATATGAAAGTCATGACATCTCCAGAGATGAATGACCCGAAGTGGAAAGATATGAAAATGCCTTTCGACATGAAGCGTTTCGCCTACGGAGGCTTCAAGGTTGTAGTTGGCACTTAATAAAAAATTTGTGTTAGAATACTAGCATGACAGCACAAGGCAAAATTATTGTATTCTTGCTCCTTATAGTCATAGGTGGAGGCCTATGGTTCGGGTTTTTCCGTGAAAAAAAGGAGATCGCTGTTCCGGTTGTTTTGTCTTTTGAAGATTGCGCAGAGGCAGGGTATCCGGTGATGGAAAGTTATCCTCGTCAGTGTAAAACTCCGGACGGAAGAACTTACGCGGAAGAAATTCCAGAAAAAATTACTTATATAAATTCTTCTGCGGACTTGATTGTACCCGAATCGCCATTTCCCGGAGCAGTTACCGGAAAAGAATTCAGTGTCATAGGTGAAGCGCGGGGATATTGGTTCTTCGAAGCGTCGTTTCCAATAGACTTACTGGACAAAGACGGCGATATTCTAGTGCAAAGCTACGCGCAAGCACAAGGTGAATGGATGACAGAGAATTTCGTTCCGTTTAAGGGAGAAATAAAAGTACCAGAGTCGTACATTGGTCCTGCCACACTGATTCTCCACAAAGACAATCCTTCGGCTCTCCCTGAACACGATGCTTCTATTTCTTTCCCGATTACTATTGAGTACTAGGAATGTTAAAAGAAACCGATAATAAAAAAATAATATTGGCGCAAAATAGCGACGACTCATCAACAGGAGGCACAACAACAGAACCTGGTGCTGGAACAACTGAAATTCCACCGAGTGACCCTGTCCTTCCATCAGAACCCGCGCCAACACCCACTGGAGCAAGCACTCCTAGACCTATAAATGTTATTAGTTCTCCGAAACCAACTTCAATCTCAATTGGGGAGGCAGAAATAATATCGGTTCAGTATATTCCAGAAACAACTGATGGTAATTTTTTGTTACCAATAGCCCTGGGAGTCCTTGCCTTAGGAGGAATAACATTTTTTGCCCTAAGAGCCAAGAAAAACAAAGACGATGACCCTTGTTCAAAAATTAAAAGACAGCTCGATGTAAAAAGCAGGGAACTCAATGAAGTTACAGAAAAATTTTCTCTACAAGAGTCTTTAGTGCAGGAATTAGAAGAAGAGATAAAAAATAAAAAAGAGGAAGTAGAAAAATACTTCGCAGAAGAAGTGAAAAATAAAACACTCGACACCTTAGGAAATAAAGATTTAGACAAGGCAGTCTCGTCTATAGAGCAAGGCCGCGAAATATATGACGACCTAGAAAAGAAATACAAAATAGCCAAAGATTTGCTTGAAATTCTACGAGGCACTAAAGATAAACGGAATGGAGAATTGGAAGAATTCGAATCTGCTTACAAAAAATGCATGGTTCAAACTGCTAGTTCTGGATTGCATTCTAAGGGAGGACTAAAATTAGAACTTCCTGATAAAAAAGACACACCAAAGACTACTCTTATATTTTTATACAAGCCAGAAGAGAAAAAAATTCTTTTAGCGATGAAAAAACGTAGATTTGGAGAAGGGAAATGGAATGGCGTTGGTGGAAAATTAAACGAAGGAGAAACAATATTACAAGCCCTAGAAAGAGAGGTCAAAGAAGAAATCGCTGTTACAGTTAAATCTGGAGATATGATACAAGTTGCAACTATCGATTTTTCTTTTAAAGATAATTCGGAGTGGAATCAACAAGTACATGTTTTTCTAACTGAGAAATGGGAAGGAGAACCAGTTGAAACTGAGGAAATGAACCCAGAGTGGTATTCTTTCGACTCTTTGCCGTACGACAAAATGTGGATAGATGATATACATTGGCTGCCTTTGGTTTTGGAAGGAAAAAAAATAAAAGCGAATTTTAAGTTTAATAAATCAGGCGACAAAATTCTCGACATGAAAGTCACTCCAAAGTAGGAGTATGCTACAATACGAGGATGAGGAAATTCTTGAGTACAGCTATTCTTTTTCTGTTTATTCTGGGCATCACTTTACCAGTTGAAGCATACGCTCAGTATGGCGGAGGTTTTTCAAGCTCAATTCGTAGAAAAATTAGAAGCTTGAGCACTCGTAAGGTAGAAAACGTACCTGTACCCATACTCTTTGGCATAACACCTGACAATATTAGTTCGGACTTCGGCGACCCACGTGGTGGTGGCACTCGCAGACATGAGGGCCAAGACATTTTGGCACCTCGAGGTGCACCAATTGTGAGTCCTACGGATGCAGTAGTTATTCGTGTCGGCAATGGAGACAGTTCGGGTTATTACGTTTATACGGCAAATCCAGGAAGAGAGGTTTTTGTTTACATGCATTTAAATGAGGAGTCAGAACTCAACGAAGGCGAAGAACTAGAGAAAGGAGAATTGATTGGATATATAGGTAATACCGGCAATGCCTCCGGCGGAGTAACACATTTACATTTTGAAATACATGATGACGATGGTGACCCTATTGACCCCTTTCCACGACTCACGCGCATTTTTCCTCTAGCTGATAAAATAAAATATTTGGCAGAAATTCTTGATAATGCAGACGACGAAAAAGAACTAGCAGAACTTATGGTGGCAATGTATCGAAGAGAGCTGATCTTAGCTCCAGCACTTGGCATTCTTCTTCCTGAGAGGATAACAACCGCACTTCAAACTGTTCCGCTTGGTTTTGTTCCGGTGAGCACTGTCACTTCAAGTGGTGACCTCAAGTTTGGCTCACAAGGTTCCGCTGTGTCCGCCTTGCAAAGTTTTTTACTTACTAAAAATGCCGGTGTAAATAATGGGGTCGTGGTCAATGGAGTCTTTGACTTAGCTACTCAAAAAGCATTGGCAACTTATCAAGCGGGAGCGGGCATAAGCCCTGCGACCGGTTATTATGGACCTATTACTCAAGCCTATATAGCGGCACATCCTTAATCTTCTATGGATACAAGTACCTGGCTCAATGACATCAAGCTTCCATCTGCACGTCCTTCTCTTGATAACGACATCGAGGCAGAAGTAGCTACCATCGGAGGAGGACTTACGGGGACTTTGTCAGCTTATCTACTAGCCAAGGAGGGTAAAAAAGTCGTGGTCTTGGAGAAAAAAGATATTTCAAATACTACGACTGCGTATACCACCGCATGGCTTAATTGTGTGGTTGATACTGATTTGTCGGACCTTGTGAAAATGTACGGAGAAGATGCCGCGAAGGGAGTATGGCGCTCAGGGATGGAAGCAATAGACCTTATTGAGAAAATTATTCAAGGTGAAAAAATTGATTGTAACTTTAGCCGAGTGTCTCATTTTCGTTATGCTGCCAATGAAAAAGAAATGAAAAATCTAAGAGTTGAACATGGGTTTGCTCAAAAATTTGGCTTTGAAACCATACTTCACGACAAGAGTGCGCTTAATTTTACCAATACTGGGTCACTGGAAATAAAATCGCAAGCCAAATTTCACCCAATAAAATTTCTGATGGGACTCCGAAAAGCATCGGAAAAATATGGAGTAGTTTATTACGAAAATACTGAAGCTAAAGAGATTACAGACCTGGGTATCGTTGTCACCACAAAGATAAAAACAGTTAGAGCGAAATATTCTATTATTGCTACTCATCAGCCATTCAATAATCCAAAAGAATTTTTTGCGCACAAGGCCACATACACGTCGTATGTCCTTGAGGTAAGTATTCCACATGGAATTATTCCAGAAGGTTTATATGAAGATGAAAAAAATCCATATCATTATTTTAGAATTGACGCTTTTCCCGAAAACGACCGTTTAATTCTCGGCGGTGAAGACCATCGAGCAGAAATTTCAAAAAAAATTTTACCACCGGAAAAGAGCTACAACGCACTTCTTTCTTTTCTTGATAAGTTGTTGCCGAATATTAGATATAAGGTTATAACAAAATGGGACGGAGGAATTATAGAAACAATAGATGGGTTGCCATACATAGGAAGTTATTCAAAAACCAACAAGAATACGTTGGTTGCGACAGGCTTTTCAGGAAATGGCATGACTTATAGTGCTGTCGCGGCACAGATATTTAAAGATATCATTTTTAAAAAAGAAAATCCTTATATACAGCTTTATAACGCGGGACGTAAAACTAAACCCTACAATCTTATTAAGAAAGCTATGGATTTTATAGGAGAATTTTTTGGCGGAGCGGTAAAAAACATTTTCAAATAGACTGTGCTATAATATACGGAAGTATTATAAGATTTATTATAAATATTATGTCAAAAACGTTAATTTCGGTAGTAGTGGTAGCTGTAGTAGTCGTGGGAGGATACTATCTATTTCTTAGAGCCGACCACGTAGAGGAAGAACTTACCGTTACTCCAACCAATGAACAAGAAACAGAATCAACAGTTAAGAAAATGGCTTTCAGCGAATTCGTAAAACAAGGTGGAGCTTATAAGTGTGATGTGAAGCAAGCCATGAGTGACTTTGAGAATAGTGGAACAGTTTACATCAGCGGAGGAAACACGAGAGGTGAATATACAACAATAGCTGAAGGCAGAACAATGAAAACGTCTTTTATTCTCAAGGATGGATACTCATATAGCTGGGGAGACATGATGCAAGGCATGGGGTTCAAGGTAAAAGCAACGTCTGATATGGGAATGGATGGTTTAGCTGCTTCGGACACCTATAGTTGGAATGCAAATCAGATTGGAGACTATACTTGCGAAGCTTGGACAGTCGATTCCTCTAAATTTGATTTACCTTCTGGTGTAACATTTAGGGCGGTTGGTGCGTCTCAATAATCAATATGAACAAAAACATACAAATTATATTGGGTTTAATAGTGCTTGCCGGAGTTGCTGGACTTATTTTTTATCAGAAAAATAAAAATAACGATACTCCGCCTGTGACCGAAGCTTCAGTCAAAGGATGTTATGTAGCTAATCTTGCAAAAGATGTCTATACACTTAGAATCCTAACGGAGCAAAATGGTGTAGTAACAGGAACTCTACACTACGATAACTTCGAGAAAGATAGTTCTAGGGGTACGTTTACTGGTACTTACAGAGATGGTATCTTGCTCGGATATTATTCTTTCGATTCTGAAGGAATGCATTCTGAAAGCCAAGTTATATTCAAGAAGATGGGAAATGCTTTTGTCCAAGGTTTCGGTCCGATTGAAGTAGTTGGCAACAGGTCATCGTTTACTGATATCAATCAAGTTACTTTTGATTCCAACTCCACTTTCAATCTATCTCTCGAATGTAAAGAGCTAACTGATGATGATATCCTGTTTGATGTGATGGATTTGCCTGATAAATAGAGCCTCTAAATGCAAAACCCTTTTCAAAACGCAATGGCGCAGTTAGATAAAGTTGCCAAAATAAAGAATTTTGGTGCTGATTTTATTGAAAGACTTCGACAGCCCGACCGAGACATCAGGATTTCTATACCAGTGAAGCTCGATAACGGCTCGATTAAAATTTTTGAAGGTTATAGAGTCGAGTACAACAATACTCTGGGTCCGTATAAAGGCGGAATCAGGTATCATCCCGATACTGAAATAAGCGAAGTCAAGGCGCTCGCTTTTTGGATGGTACTTAAATGTGCTTTATCAGGAATTCCGATGGGTGGGGGTAAGGGTGGCATCACAGTGGAGCCAAGTAAATTATCAAAAAGAGAACTAGAAAGACTTTCTCGTGGTTGGGTTGAGAAACTTGCAGATATTTTAGGACCCTACAAAGATGTACCCGCTCCGGACGTAAACACTACACCCGAAATCATGGCTTGGATGTCTGACGAGTTTGAAAAAATTACTGGAGATAAAACAAAGGCAACTTTTACCGGCAAACCGATAGAAGCGGGTGGGTCAGAAGGCAGAAGTACAGCAACAGGCTTGGGGGGATATTATGTTTTTGATGCTTTATGTAAAGAAATTGGATTGCCCGAGAAGTGTAAAGTAGCAATACAAGGTTTTGGAAACGTAGGAAGCAACGCGGCGCAAATTTTTGCAGAAAATGGACACACCATCATAGCTGTGTCGAATTCTAAGGGTGGAATTTATGACGAAAACGGTTTAAATATTGAACAACTTTTAAAATATAAAAAGGACACCGGCTCGCTTTCTGGATTTAACGGAAGCAAAGATATAACCAATGAAGAATTACTCGAGCTCCCTTGCGACCTCTTGATACCGGCTGCATTTGAGAACGTTATCACAGGTAGTAATGCTGGCAAGGTCAGAGCTAGGGCCATTCTAGAGCTTGCCAATGGCCCCCTGACACCGGAAGCTGACGAAGTGTTGTTTAAGATGAATATTCCGGTGGTGCCAGATATTTTGGCAAATTCTGGAGGAGTGACTGTTTCTTATTTTGAATGGGACCAAAATTTGAAAAGGGAGCACTGGAGCGAAAAAGAAGTTTTTGAAAAACTCAAAGTAATTATGGAAGATGCATCTAAAAAGATTTTAGAAAAATCTCGGGAATCAAATACCTATCTTCGTATGGGTGCTTTTATTTTGGCGCTAGAGAGAATAAAAGAGAAGATAAAATAAAACACACCATTGACATCCTGCGCAATGGGGTGATAATAGGTTTAAGTGATGTCCTTTAAATAAACTCTCTCTCGGAGGTGCAAGGTGAAAAGTAGCAAGCACAACGGCAAAAAAGCTTTATCTCGGCCTCT
>CAYQPS010000037.1:0-7104 GCA_964419555.1 uncultured Candidatus Saccharibacteria bacterium
CGTTGACAGTAAGTTTTCGTCCTTCAAATTCTTGATCATTGAACATTGAGATAGCATTTGCTGCTTCCTCGGCTGTTGCCATTTCAACGAATCCAAAACCTTTTGAACGACCAGACATCTTGTCCATGATAATCACAGCTGACGTAACACTGCCAGCTTGTGCGAAGAGCTCTTTAAGAGCATCCTCTTGTGTGCTGTAAGGGAGTCCCCCTACATATAGCTTCGTAGCCATACTTTACTTTTCTCCCGTTTTAAAAAATCGGGCAAAAACTATTTATAAACGTAGAAACTCTTTTCGCTAAGTGAGAATCTACACCGAAAGCATACCATATCTTAAAAAGAAAGCAATTGAAAAACTATTTAATTAAACATGTTTGTGTTTTAATTTGGGAATTTTTATCTTACCAAAGTCTCTAACAAGCATTTGAAACTGCTCTTTTAAACGAGGCTCCATAATGCTGTGGGCTTCGTGTTCTACAGTTCCTGGTATTCCATATTCCAACTTCTGAGATGAATCTGATGAAATATCTAAGCTTTTTGCACGTAAATTTCTCTCTTTTACTTCTTCTGCAGATCTACGATAATCTTCTGTTGGATTTTTGTGATGTTGCAGAGAATGCGCAACTTCTCCAAAAAAAGGAAATACAAGTTCTGGGTTTGAGCCAATATCTTCTCCTTTCTCATAACCATAAAGCCTATCTACAGACATTACTACAGTATTTATTTGAGAAATGTAATATCCCAAACGAGAATATGCTAACTTGGGATCGCTTTCCATTAACCTTACCTTTGGGGCGCCTGTCTCATTTTCAATTTTCCAAAGAGCTTCATACACTCCCTCTTTTGCATTCAAAAAACGGGGTAAATTTTTAAATAAAAGAATGGTGCCCTCCCTGCACATTTTCCGAAAATCCTCTTCTTTAAAGTTTGGCTTTCGAGTTTCTTTTTCTGGAATTTTAATATTTACTGACAAGAACTCAGCAATTTCTTCGATGCTCATATCATCGAAATTATTTGGAGTGGGTGTTTTTGTTCCTGCTTCGAGAATTTGCTTTACTCGATTTCTATAAATTACTTCGACTTCATTTTCAGATAAAGTGTCCTTGCCTGCAAAATAATTCAAAATATGAGTTGTTGTAGAGTCTGAGTGAGTAAAAACTTTTATGCCTGCTGAGTCTTTTTCGACAACTGAATCGCGAGGTGCTTGTTCGACGACACTTTCGCTCTGTTGTGTATGGCTCATTTCTCTCTCAAATCCTCTGTGTGTCGCTATCGTCGCTAAAATTGTAAACCCAAGAATATATCCCCTGCTATTCATAAAGCTAGTGACTTTTCTGAAAAGCTGGTCGATTTGAGCTTTGAGTTCTGGAGAGAGTTTTCCTTTGGATTTTTTTACTTTTTCATCTATAGATTCAGCGACTTCAAATAATTTAGTCACCGCAGGCTCAATTTCTGCCTGTGGGGCTCGCTCGGGAACTTTAACCTGTGATAATCCTTCAGGCATGATCGTTTGTTCCTGCATTTTTAGACGCTTCTAATTCCGCATCAATTTTAGAAGATATATCTTTTAGTTCGGCAGTTATTTCTTTGGCTTCTTCCGCTAAAATATCAGCAAGCTGTTTTATTGATTGGTTTAGGTCGTTCATGGCTTTATTTTAGCTTATTTACCTAATCTGGCAAAGCAATTATTCTTCCTCTTCATTGCCCATATCTCCGGACATTAAGGACTCAATTATGCCATCAATTCCTCCAACCAGGATTTTCGGCAGGTTGTGCCAAGACTTCTTGATACGATGGTCGGTGACGCGGTCTTGAGCAAAGTTGTAGGTGCGGATTTTTTCAGACCTGTCCCCTGTGCCTATCTGGTCCTTGCGAACTCCTGCATATTTCTTCGCTTCTTTTTCTTCTTCTAGTTGTTGAAGTTTGGCGGCCAAAATTGTCATTGCTTTTTCGCGGTTCGCCAGCTGGCTTCGCTGATTCGAAGAACGTACGTCGATGCCTGTGGGCTTGTGAATAAGTCTCACAGCTGTTTCAACTTTGTTTACATTCTGTCCACCCTTACCACCCGAGCGAGAATACTCCATATCAATATCTGCCGGATTTATTTCAAAATTAACTTTCTTTTTTATCGGAAGCACAGCTACTGACGCAGTCGAGGTATGTACTCTACCGTTTTTCTCTGTTGCTGGCACTCTCTGCACCCGGTGCACACCAGTTTCTGCACGCATCATTTTATAAACGTCTTTTCCTTTTATTTCAAAACTAGCTTCCTTGTAGCCATCCATGTCGCTCTTTGATTCATAATTTGTTTTCCAGTCCCATCCTTTTATCTCTGCAAATTTTTCGTACATATGTGCAAGCTCCCAGGCGAAAAGCGAAGCTTCATCTCCGCCGGCTCCGGCTCGCACTTCCAGCACAATTTCATTAGGCGATTCATTTAATTTGTCCTCTTCCTCTTTATCTTTATCTAAAATATCTTGAACTTGTTTTTCTACTACTTCTTTTTCTTCTTGCAGAGATTTTAGTTCCGCTGCTGCCATCTCATGCAAGGTGTCATCTCCTGCGAGCATCTCTCGCACTTCCGCTTCTTGGCGAGCTAGGCGCTCCAAAATACCCGCTAAGTAGCTGGTGCGATGATCTTTTTTTAATTCTTCAAGATTTAACATTGAATTATTAAACTCTTTCTTGGCATACTTTTTATAATGCAATCTGTCTGGCACTGATGTGCCAGCGAACTGCTCAGCCCGTCGGCCTGCGCAAGGCATTCTAAAAAGAACGCCTGCAACGAGTTTAATCTACTTCTTGGCTTTCTTTACAGGAGAAAGAGCTCGGCGCTTGTTGAAGCGTTCTACGCGTCCGGCAGTGTCCATTATTTTTTCATTACCAGTATAGAAAGGATGACAGTTGCTGCAGATTTCCATTTTTATCTCGGGCATAGTTGAACCAACTAGAAACACCGCCCCGCAAGCGCAGGTGGCTTTGGTATTTATATCGTATTTTGGGTGTATATCCTTTTGCATAACAGAAAGATATTATCACGAATTTATGGAGAAAGCAAATCTATGTTGGCCTGGATGGTCGCTTTCAGCGCTTGGACACTCTTGCTATAAGAGCACGAAGCTCCTCCAGAACCATAATATCGGCAAGCTGCTATGTTTTGCGCGCTGACGCTTGTTCCAAATGCTCCAAGGTCGGTGAGGTACATTGAAGAAGCAGTGAACGCATCTTTGGGGTCCCAAGGGCTCGCATAATGTCCTAAAATATTTTTTAGACGAGTCTCAAACATTTTCCAAGTTGAAGGAATAAATTGCGCCGGCCCCATGGCTCCGCCCCATCCGGCCACTCCAGCAATAGGACAAGAAACGGCTGTCTGATAGGCGTTGAGGCCAAGAGTACTTGTAATGTCCAAGAATGGTTGCACGTCGCGCGTGGGTTTCATAACATTCCAGAAAGGTGTGCCTGTATTTTTTCCTGCTCCTGCTCCAGTCGCTGGGTCCGTCAGATAACATTGGCCGACGTTTGCACCGAGGTTAGACTCTTGAGTAAGGATGGCGAGCAAAAAGGCTGGGTCGATGCCAAGCAAAGCTTTGGCTTCATTGGCATATGCAAGTGCAGTTCCAAATTCAATTTTCTGCGAAGTGCCGGCGAGATTGAAGAGTGCACTCCTGATCCTATCCGCCCTGGCTTTCTTTTCAGCAGCCAATTTTTGATAAGCTGCTTCTGTTTGTTTGGAAATTGACAGAAGTTGTTTTTTTTCAGCTTCGGATTGAGTAACTTTTCTCTCTGATTCTTCTAGCTCTGCTTTAGCATCTGTTTCTGCGTTCCGTTTTTTTTCAAGTTCTTGCTTTTCGGCCTCAGTTTCGGTTTTTACTCCCCTGATTTCATCCACTGAAGCTTTGATGGCATCTTTAATTGATGCATAAGATTCCACATCACTATAAAAATTTGAAATACTGTCATCCGAGAGAATCAAATGCACCACGTTTTCGTTATCAAATTCATTTGTGTTTCGTAGAAGTTGTGCAAGTGACTCGTGCTCCTTTTCTATCTTTTTTGAAAGACTACCGATTTTTGAAATTTTATTACTTATGTCTACCTTAAGCTGAGCTATGGCCAAACCTCTCGCTTTAACTTTTGCCTTTAGGGCGTTAATCTGGCTGGTTAGATAATTCACGTCCCCCGTTAATGTCCCCGTCTGCTTTTGCTGTTCTTTCTGCTTTGCCAATAGCTCCGCTAGCTGAGCTTCTATGTCTGCAAGCTCTTTTTTACAGAAATTCTTATCTGCTTCCGGCGAAGTGGGCCTTATAGTCAAGCAATCCAAAGCTGCCCCTGCCTGATACACAGAGATTGAAAAAATCGTTAACAAAAAAGCTATGACTACTTTCTTCGTCATAGCTTCATTGTACCATAGTTTGATATTGGCCTTATTTTTTCTTGGTTTCTTCCTTTTTCTCAGCTTTTTCTTCTTTGGCTGGAGCAGCTGCAGTTTCGCCTTCGGTTCCTTCTTCCTCTTTCTTGCCTTTCTTTTCCGCAAGTTCTATTTCAGACAAATCAACTGGTGCAACTACTTCTTCTTTCTCTTCAACCTGTTCAACCACGGAGACTACGACATCATCCAGGCCGGTGATAGCCACGACTCCTGTCGGTAATTTTATATCAGAAACAAAAACGTTGTCTTGGAGAGTTTCTAGTTTGGAAATATCAACGGTGAGGTGTTGAGGAAGGTCTTTGGGCAATGCTTCGATTTCTATTTCGTAAAGCACTTTGACCAAGTTGCCGATACCATTCTTCACAGCATTTGAAATACCTTCGAACTCTAGTGGTACCTTAACTTTAATTTTCTTCGTCATGTCAATCGCTAAAAAGTCTGCGTGAATAGGTTCATCTGTAACTGGGTCTACTTGCACTTCATGAATAAGAGCATCTATGTTGTCTGTCGCAGTTTTGACGACCACAGCAGAAGACTCTCCCGCTTGGCGCCAGATTTTCTTAAATTCAAGTGTAGAAACAGAAATAGAGGTATTCTTTTTACCTGCACCATAAAAAACAGCAGGGATTTCGCCCTTTTTCCTTAAAGTATCTACTTTTCCGCTTTTATCGCGGGGTTTAGCATTAATTACAAACATGAAACAAAGTATATATAAAAAAATTAAAAAAGCAAATTTTTATTTAACTTAAATAGAAAGAGCTCCGGACAGAAGAACTTGGAGTTCTTTCTATCCGAGGCTCAGATCACCTCAGCACTACTTGATTCCCTATCTTGCTTGGATGTGCGCGACAAGTTCGATTTCTCGACAAGCCGCGATAATCGCAAGCCCAACAGCGCCCTCTGTCCGCGGCACCTCAATCAGTTTTGATTGCGGAGTACGGTAGAATACGGAGAGCGAACAGTCCGAACGGCTTCTCACTCCGAACTCGACGCTCACTACCAGGACGGCCTCTTTTCCTCTTTTCCAGACCTTTGCGTACAGACCGTAAGAGATGTCTGTTCTACTTCCGATTTCATCGGGTCCAAACTTCTGATGCAGGACTTCACGACACGCATCCCAAGAACTTTCGCCCCAGAGAACGTCCAATCTTGT
Source organism: uncultured Candidatus Saccharibacteria bacterium (assembly GCA_964419555.1). Classification (GTDB taxonomy): domain Bacteria; phylum Patescibacteriota; class Minisyncoccia; order Phycocordibacterales; family UBA9973; genus UBA9973. The sequence goes on from CAYQPS010000037.1 coordinate 5,583, forward strand.
GTCGTCACTTGCGTACAACTCATTCTGCACTTTTGCTGCCAGCTCGAGTGCTTTTTTTGCTCTTCGTCCATCGTTCCTCATGCAACCGACTGCCCTTCGAATAGCTTCGTCCTGGACTATCCGCAGGACTTCCGTACTCTTGCTGTTTGAGCCCAAACTCTTAAGCCACTTCATTGTAAAAGTACCTCACTAACGCATGAGAGAGACCGCTCCCACTCGGGTTTGGAGGAGTAGAGAAGAACTAGAGACACCCCCAATTGCCTCTTCTCTGGTATTATACCATATTTACTACTAAAAAGTCAATAGTTACTTAAACTGTATGTTTTGCAGTATGCTCCACTGCGATATGCGAGGCTAGGTATTCTTTGGTACCACCACCACCCAGAACGGCGACTTTCTTGCCGGGATTAAAAATATTTTTAGAATCAAAAATTTTCTTTATTTCCGAGAAGATGGTGGTTATTTTTTCACCGTACATTTTTTCTAAATACGGCGTCCTGATGATGCCATCATTGTGTTCAGCGGTAATGGAACCTTTGTATTTGACGACAAGGTCGTAAACTAATTCTCCTAACTCCATGATAATCGGCGTTGTATCCGGACGTGAAAAATCCATGAGAGGAATAATATGGAAATTGCCGTCTCCAGCGTGTCCGGCAATGGTATAAATCAAATCGTACTTTCCTAAAATCTCATCAAGCTCTGGCAGAAACTTTGACAAGAATTCTGGACGGACAATAATGTCATCTATAAACGGAGCAGTGTGCTTTCCCTTCACATGCTTTCGCAGAAGGGCAAAACTTTCTCTTCTGATATCCCAATACTTGGATGCTTCCACTTCAGACCTGGTCGTACGAACTTTCAGTTTGAAACTTTTGATTTTTCCGGTAAGTTCCGCACATTTCTTACTAACTTCAATGTCGTCTGCACCCGCAAATTCAGCCAGCAGAATTAATTTTGGGAAACCTGAAGTAAGCATCATAAAAAATTCTGGTAGTAAACTCAACATCAACTTCAGCATTCCTAAAACCCCTTTCTTTTTCAAAAAATCCGGGAAAAATTTAACAGCCAATTTCATGGTTTTATCGTCATAAGCTTCCAGAGTTTCAGGATTTAATTCTAGTATTTCTTTTACTAGTGGGCCTAATTTTTCTAGATCTTTCAAAAATATAACTACTAATTTAGAGTATTTGGGATTTGGCACAAGCCTGAAAGTTATCTCTGTGGCTATGCCGAGTGTCCCCTGGGAACCCACGAGAAGTTTGTTTAAATCAAAAATATCATCTTTAACTACATTCCAAATGTAATACCCCGCTGAATTTTTGTGCACATTTGGTTTTGCTTGGTCTATGATTTCTTTATTTTTTTTAATTAAATCGTAAACCCTGGTATATATTTCTCCTTGCTCTTTGATTTCGCTTAGAGAAATCGGTTTTACAATTCGCTCTTCCCCATCAGCAAATACAATTTTTGTCTGCTCTATATAATCTTCTGTTTTGCCATATTTCAAAGTCCTCTCTCC
>CAYQPS010000038.1:0-7070 GCA_964419555.1 uncultured Candidatus Saccharibacteria bacterium
GACTTGGTATCAAGCTTCATTTCCTGAAATTTTTTAAAATAATCTTCTTTGCTATATTGTTTATTAAAAATCCTATAAGATGCTCCGCGTAAATTGACACATCCTACACAGTTCATGCAGTTGTAGCAGTTGCGCGAAAACCAAACATCCGTACAATCAGCACACTCTTGGGAGTAAAAAATTCTATATGATTTATCGATACCTATAGATTCATAACAAAGTTCAGTTCCATAAAATATTCTTAAGGAATCAGCTGTGTCCTTTATGCTATTTAAAATAGTTGAGTAAAAAACATTTTCACAATAATCTGCCCAAGTTACTAAATAACAATTTTTTGAATAAGCAATGGCATTGCTGTATTCGCAATTTTTTAATGTTGCATATGTGTTCTCCAGAGCTAGATAGGGAGTTTTATCTGACAACTCCCTTAATTGTTCTAAAAATGGACGTTTTGAATCATAATCCATTGCATATTCACTTCCATCCCAGTCATCCGCCCACCAACAAGGAGGACAATAAACTTTTAACTCTTTAGATGCTGGGTACATGGACAAGGTCTTCTTGTTGCACTTATCGCAATTTCTCCAAAACAAACTCCAAGTATTAGTTGTGGACCATCTTCTAATCAGTCGGCACTCCGGACACCAAGTCGGAGGAGGAACTTTTATCTTTTCATAAAAATTAAAATCCTCAGATTCGATAGTGAATTCTTTCTTGCAATTCTGGCAGGATCTTGTTTCCATATTTATATCATACACCTAATACACCTCCTGCTGGTAGCATTTTTCGCAGTAGACTATATCAGATTTATCTGGTGAGTACCCGGTCTTAAATTTCTCCTCACAGTGAGATGCCCCGTGGATATGATCAACTCCATTTTTATACTGACCGGACTCATCGTTTCCCCCAGCGCACATACAGCTTCTTTCATAAAGTTCTATGCCCAAACGAAGTTTTAACCTTTCCATTGTTCTACATGCCGGACAAAGAGTTGGCACCGGCACACCGATTTTTCTGTAAAACTGCAGTTCGTTTGGGAGAATACGAAAAGCTTTAGTGCATCCTTGATTGCAATTCATTTTGTGCGCACACTCAAAAATTTCTTTTGTTATTGAATCGTCAGTTTTGCTAATATCATTAGGGATATTTTCTGACAGAACGGTCGGGGTATAATTTTTACTGTCAGGCTCTCGCCATTTATAGCCTTTTTCAATGGCTTCTTCTCTACCTAAAGAGAAATAATCTTTCGCTAATGTTTCATTGTATGCCCAAGGACTGAATTCAGAAGGGAAAAATTCGCCATACCCATACACCCTCCCCTCTTTGTCCATAAAGGGCATATCCTTCATATGCTTTTTTATCTTGGGAAGAAGATTCCCATATTCTTCTTTAGTGTACTGCTTATTTAAAATGCAATACTGCTTCTTGCGTAATCCGACACAGCCAAAAATGTTTTCAGAACCGTCGCAAGACATTGTGTATTCGGAGTTATGTGCGTTTTGCTTGGTCATGCAGCTAAATTTAACATTTTGAACATTTGATCCAGTGGAAACTGCTTCATACACAAGTTCAGCCCCCGAGCCCCAGCCGGAATAGTCATAACAGTCCTTGGGTGCAGGTGATTCTTGAAGATATTGACAATAACGTAGATTTTCGCCTTCCCGTATCAAAAATGAGTCCCTGACATTTCGTGAACCGGTCACATACGAACCGCTTGAATTTAAATTCTTCACGCCTTGGTGATTTTTCCTTGGAAACTTCTGCCAAAATTTGTTTGCTTCCAACCAAGCTCTTTCCACTCCCTCACGGGTATGAAGTTTATATTCTTTTACTTTTTGTTCATACTCCTCTTTACTCAAGGGCTCATTGAAAAAGTAATAGTTCTTGTTTCGTAAGTTTACTGATCCAAAACAACTCATGCAGCCTTGGCAATCTCGGCAAAACCATAGGTCGCTTGATTCCACGCATTGTGAGGAATAGTGTGTTCGATTGCAGGACCCCAGCCAAAAACTTTGGTGGCACGTCTCCGACTTGGAAACATGAGATACATCTACACAGTCGCGTGAAAAATTTACTCCGTTTGAGTACATGCAGTCTTCAGGACTGGTCGTATTGAACACCAAGTAGCAATTTTTTGCATCAGTCGCGTTATTGCAGTAATCACTATTTACACCTCCAATAATATTTCTGGATTTGAAAGGCACTTTCAGCATGAGTTCGTAGAGTTGAGCAAAGAAAGGTCGCGACCAATCTATTTCTTGGCCGTAGACCATAGAATCCCAAGCATCTGAAAGCCAAATTTCAATTTCGTAAACTTTTACCAGAGCGTCAGGCGCAAACATTGAAAAAATTTCCTTTCCAGAAAAGTCGCATTTCCTCTTATAAAGTATCCTTTCATTCCTAAAAGTCCATCGTCTCTGTACCCGACACATCGGACAAAAAGTCGGTGGAGGAACTTTGATTTTTTCGTAAAAGTTAAAATCTTCAGATTCTATCGTGAAATCCTGTTTACAATTCTGGCAATTTCTTTGTTCGTTTTTATCCATATTTTAAGGGCTTTTTTAACGGCTCAACGCCGTTGAGCCGTTGTTATTTTACCACCTTAGCGAACTCTTTGGGTAAAGGTGATTCTATTTTTATGGTCTTACCTTTTAAGTCCTTAAATTCTATAGATTTAGCATGCAGAGCCATTCGTTTGAACCCTGTGGGACAAGGCTTGTCGGGGTTATATAGAGAATCACAGGCAACCGGATAATTTAAATATTTCATATGTACCCGAATTTGGTGCGTCCTGCCGGTTTTTGGTTTCACCTCTAGATAAGTAAATTTGTCGGTCAGAGCCGTGAATCTTTTCAAGACTTTGTACTCGGTGATAGCTTCTCGCAGTTCCCCGCGCGCGCCACGCCCCGCCAGCCAGCGACGGAAATCGGAAGGACTTCGCCCGATTGGTTTATTGATTATTTCGTGGTCTTTTTTTACGGAGCCAGAAACTATGGCGTGATAAGTTTTTTTTACTGTTCGATTTTGGAACTGTGTTTTTAGAAATTCATGCGTTTTTTTATTTTTAGCAAGCAACATGACGCCGGAAGTTTCTTTATCGAGCCGATGCACGATTTCAAGTTTCGGATATTTTTTCAAAAACAAATCGAGAATTGTTTTTTCCTTACTCCGCTCATCAGGATGCACTAAAATCCCCGACGGCTTGTCTATGGCCAGAATATTGGAGTCCTCGTATAAAACTTTTATTTTCATTGGTGCCTCCGGTAGGAATCGAACCTACATCAAAGCCTTAGAAGAGCTTCGTTCTATCCATTGAACTACGAAGGCAAATGGATGGCATGTGCGCGGTGCAGGACTCGAACCTGCGACCTTTCCGGTGTAAACGGATTGCTCTACCAACTGAGCTAACCGCGCAAACTTACGTTTATTAAAATTAGCACTTTTAAATCGATGGGTCAATTATAGGCGAAGAAGAATTTAAGATACTAGCCGATTTATTTTCCCGTTCTTTGAAATATTCCAAAACTTTTTCAATTCTATCTTTACTAAAGGTTCCCCTCTGGCTGTCAGTATTTTCGTCTGACAAAGTAAATTCTTTATTCGTCTTCTGAAACAAAGAAAAGCCAAAAATAAACGAGGCGACGACTATCACGGCAAACAGGAACAAAAGAATATCCCAATAAATATTCGGATCGGCGTGAATGCCCCCTTTCCTGAAATTTTTTTTAATTTTGGGAATTATTATTTTCATATCAATTTCTTAAGGTATAAAGCTTAAAAGTTTCATTCTAAAGTTTCCAGACCAGTTTTCTTGCAACTCTTCACCTCCCTCGTCCTTCTGTATATCTACTGACATAAATTCAAGCTCATAAGGAGAATTTTCTAAAAGAGTTAAAAACTTGTACATTGTTCCGAAGCGCCCGGTGGCTCTGACTTCGACCACGAGTCCTGAATTATCCTTCGGTATATCCACCAGAGAAACTTCAGCACTAGCCCCAACCTGCGGTGCCAATCTTTCAACCATATCTAAAAAAGGCACAACATCTGAACTTTGAATAAAGTGGGCTTCGAACATAGTGCGTTCTCCTGAAAGCTCAGACAGCAATCGGTCAAGTGCTTGTATTTGATCTCGCCTGTTCGCCTCCGCTTCCCAGGCTGCTTCTGTTTCCACTGATGCTTTCCTGTTTTGTTCGATAGTCTTATATAGGAATATAAAAACAACTAAAGCAGATAAGAGAAAAATCACCGAAAGAAACAGGGGAGTCTTTTTGAATTTTTTAAAATTATTTTTCATGTTAAGCAGGGACTAAACTCAAGAAAAATCGAATATTCGAACCCTTTAAAAAATTTGATACAGGTAAATCAACTTTCTGAAATGCTGGATTGTCTTCTAGCATCTTGCGGAACAAAAGCAATCGTTCACGACTCGGAGCAGTGCCATTTATATTTACGAATTTACCTTTCACAGCTTCATTTTGGTAATTAATTTGAGTAATTTTAATATCAGACATTTTTCCTGCCAGAATTTCATTTACTATTTTTTGAGAAACAAGAAATTTGTTATCTTGACTCTTTTCAATCAAGTTCAGTTTATTGTTCAAGTCCGAAACAGTAGCAAGAGTCTGCTGGTCTAATACATGCATGGGCTCTTCTTTTTGCGCTTCTAGTTTAACGGCAATAAGATTCTTTTTTGCAACGGAGAGAAAATAAGTAGGCAAAATAGCTGCTGAAGCAATAAAAATTGAGGTTCCAAGCACAAAGAAAAAAGTAATCAGAAGCCTAAAATAGAAGTCCTTTACTTTTTTCTTCTTCTCTTCGTTTGGGATTAAATTAATCATGTTCAAAATCTCCTAGCGCAAGCCCGAGCGCTGCGGCAAAAGTGAGGGAACGGTTGAAAGTTATATCTGGAGCATGTTTGTCAGTGTTTGTGATATTTCCCCACACATCAGCTAGCTCCACCTTGCTCTTTATGCTACTCGAAAAGTATTCGGTGAGTCCGATAAGGTTGGCATCTCCTCCACAAAGAATGATTTTCTTGATTGGTGTGCGGTCTTTGCCTTCGTCATCTTTATGAGTGTGCCAGTACAGATAGTGCTTTACTATTTCATCACGTAAAACTGAAACGCTATTCAAAAGCACGGAAAATACTTCTCTATTTTCCATATTGCGTTGTAAGCCAAAATCTTTTTTCATTTTTTCCGCTTCTTCGAGACCGACGTTAAAACTTTTTTGAATCATCTGAGTAAGCATTACCCCTCCTAAATCCAAAGTAGAAGTAAACACCACAACTCCACGAGAAATAATAAAAATGCCAGTGCGTGTCTGCCCGAAATCCACTATCATGTAGGTATCCATGTCCCCCCTTTTTATCACAGCTCGGGAAACTGCTTGAGCCTCAAGTTCAAAGGACTGCACTGAGAGCAAAGAATTTCTGAAAACCGAAAGATAATTTTCAATAACATTTTTAGGTATGGCCGCAACTTCTAACAATAAACTTTGTTCGTCTTCAGTTACAAGTTCGTAGTCAAAAATGGCGTCCTCTGCCGGAATCGGTACATGCTCTTCTAGAGAAAGTTCTATTCCTTCTCGGACGCTCGACAAACCAGACTTTTGAAGTCGAATCTGAAATAGATACACCTGTTCCTCTGGCAGAGAAACACGCACAAACCTTATCCCCTCTTCCTTTCGAAGTGACAACAAAACTTGTTCTAGTTTTTTGGGGTCTTTAATTTTTCCAGATTCAATGATGCCTACCGGAATCTTACGTTCTCCGTATCTGCCCATGCGAATACCGTCTCTGGTAGGAATCAGCTCTACGAATTTGAGTGATTCATCTGAAATATCCAAACCGAAAGAAGGCGACAAGAAAAATCTCGGCATTGGAAAAAAAACACTGTATGAATTTTTTATCATACTCTAATATTATACGATATGTCCTCCACTCTTGCCATCATTTTCACTTAGCTCGAGTCCCGACGGGGATATCTTCATTTGGGGTAAGTAGAGAAAACTTGCCGTCTTCTGTCGAAACAGCCAGTATCATACCCTGACTTTCAAAGCCTCGAATCATTCTGGGCTCTAAATTAGCCACAAACATACACTTTTTACCTACTAAAACAGAACAGTCTGGGAAAAACAAGGAAATACCAGAAACTATTTGCCGAGGCGTCTCCTCTCCCAGATCAACTGATAATTTAAGTAGTTTGTCTGTGTCTGGAATTTTCTCTGCTGACAGAATTTTGCCTACTCTTATATCTATCTCTTTAAATTGTTCGATATTAATCATTTCTTGTTATTTGTTTTATCTAAATATCTCTGCAAGATGAGTGCCGCAGCTGAAGCATCTACAGAATTTCCACCACTATTCCCAGGATTTTTATACCGACGAGCCTCAACTGAAGTTAAAAACTCTTTTTGTTTATGCACTGGAATTTCAAATTGTGTCTTGAGTTCCCCGATGAAAATTTCTATTCCCTCTGATAAGGCATTTGGTAGACCTGCAAAATTGGCCGACTCTCCTACCACAATTTCTGAAATATCTTCTTCTTTTATGACCTCGGCCAATCTTTTGTGGACATTCGCATCATTTGGCACGATTTCTTTAGGGAAAGCTAGCGTCCCACCTTCATCTGATATAGCCACTCCAATTCTTTTCGTACCATAGTCAACTCCGAGAAATCTCATGCTTAGATGCTAGCATAAAAATTGGTTTTTTGATATGATTTTAGTATGGCTACTTGGCAAATGTATGTAGAAAAATTTGGAGCCTGGTTTATAGTGCTCATTATTTGGACGTTGCTTTGGAAAGGCTATGCGCTGTGGACATCTGCGAAAAATAATCAAAAGGGATGGTTCGTTGCGCTACTTGTGATAAACACAGTTGGAATTTTGGAAATCATATATATCTTCTGCGTTGCCAAGAAAAAATTTGACGAAGTAAAAAGAGACTTTCTTGGTATTTTTTCTTCAAATAAAGAGGGCTCACAATCCTAACAACACGGAGGCGTCGCATAGTGGTTTAGTGCACCTGTCTTGAAAACAGGAGTGCCGCAAGGCACCGTGAGTTCGAA
>CAYQPS010000039.1:0-7000 GCA_964419555.1 uncultured Candidatus Saccharibacteria bacterium
GGCGACGTGCAGTACAGGTACTGGCCAGCCGCGACGTGGACCCGGTTCGGCGGCCTGACCGAATAACCTGCACCCGAGCCCCGTCAAGCACATCATGAATCTGACGGACATCAATGATAAAACTATCCGCGACTCGCACAAAGAAGGTAAAACTTTAAAAGATTTTACAGAATTCTATACGGAAAAGTTTTTCGAAGATATAAAATCGCTAAACATCATTCCACCGGAAAAATTTACAAAAGCCACAGATTATGTAGGTGAGATGGTGGAAATAATAGAAAAACTTTTGAAAAATGGTCTGGCTTACAAGAGTGAAGACGGCAGTGTTTATTTCGATATCAAAAAATTTAAAAATTACGGCAAGCTTTCTCGCCTAGTTCTGGAAGAACAAAAAGAAAATGCTTCTGGCAGAATAAAGACCGATGAGTATGAAAAAGAAAATGCGCAAGATTTCGCCCTTTGGAAATCTTGGGACAAAAATGATGGAGATGTTTTCTGGGAAACCAGTTTGGGGAAGGGACGCCCTGGTTGGCACATAGAATGCTCCGCGATGTCTATATCAAGCCTTGGCGAGCAGATAGATTTGCACACCGGAGGAGTGGATAATATTTTTCCCCACCATGAAAATGAAATCGCTCAATCAGAAGGCGCGACAGGCAAGCCATTTGTAAAATATTGGATGCACAACGAATGGGTACTGGTAGACCAGAAAAAAATGGCGAAATCAGAGAAAAATTTTTACACCTTAAGGGATGTCCTGGAGAAAGGAATCAACCCGCTTGCCTATCGATTTTGGCTCCTAATGGCCAATTATCGAACTCGGGTCAACTTCGTCTGGGAGGCCTTGGAAGGCTCCGAAGTGGCCCTAAAACGGCTTTACGGGCTCTATGGGGCCTTGGGTAACGAGATAGGCAAAATAAGCACAGATTACCAAGAAAAGTTTAAAGAACACCTTTTTGACGACCTGGACACTCCCCGAGCTTTGGCTACCCTTTGGGACCTAACGAAGGATGAAAAAGTAACGAATGCCGACAAAAAGGCCACCATCCTCGACTTTGATAAAGTGCTGGGGCTTGGCTTCGCTGACTTGAAAGAAGCAAAAGAAATTAGCATTCCAGAAGAAGTGCAGAAATTAGTAGCAGAACGCGAGGAAGCTCGCCTTGATAAAGATTTTAAAAAATCCGACGAGCTTCGCAAAAAAATAAACTCACTCGGTTTTGAGGTGAAAGATACCAGCGAAGGACCCCGCCTGCATCAGCTGGGCTGAAAGCACTGCGGGCAGGAAAAAGTTCTAAAAATTTAGGAAACTACTTTTGGTGGAAAAAGTTTTTTTCGATTTATACAAAAAACTATAATTGTATTTATTAACACAAAGTATATTCCGAATGAATATATAGTGAAAGACCAATTTTTAATAACTAGTAATCCTATAATGTTACTAACAATTCCACCAAAGTAAATTGAGGCTGATTCTGTTTCAGGAAATTTCCACAACTTTGTGATGGTTGGTACTGCAGCCAAACCGTCACTTAATATCGCAAAAAGTATAGAAATACCTAAATTGTGAGTAATTACGTACAAGACTAATGCTGCCAAGGAGAATGCTCCGCAGATTAAATCGAAGGTGGTTAACTTCCAATATGCATTTTTTCTTAAAATAGAAAGAACCATAACCATAAAGGGTCCGAAGCCTGCCATAAAAACTGGCAAAACAGAAAGACCTGCCCCGGCTTTTAATGCAAAAAATACACCAATAAACGGAGCGAGCGACCAAATAAACCAGGAAACTAAATTCGGTTTAGTATTCCCTGCAATAATACTTCGAAGATACAAAATCTGACCAATAAGATTTATTATTACACCAATGTAGATTATTTTTTCGGGAAGCATCTTATATCCCCTCCTCTTTGAGCTCTTCGATGAGCTCGCGAGACTTGCGAGAAAGTTTGTTTGGTAGTTTGATGTTGAGCTTGATTAGTAGGTCTCCGCGTTTGCCTTTAGCGATTGGTACGCCCTTGCCTCGTACACGCAGAATTTCATTGATTGACACGCCTTCCGGAATCGTAACTTCAATCTGCCCATCGAGAGTTTCTATCGGATATTTGGTACCCAAGAGTGCATCGGAGAGTTTAAGATTTAAATTCATCACTAGGTCATTGCCATCGCGCTTGAATATCGCATGCGGCGCTACGTTTATTTTTATATAAAGGTCTCCCGGTGTCCCGTGAGAAATGGCTTCGCCCATAGAAGTCATGCGAATCATCTCGCCATCGCGAATGCCGGCAGGCACCACAATAGATATTTCTTCTTCTCTGCGTAATACACCGACGCCCTTGCATTTCTCGCATTTCTCTTTGGGAACTTCCCCTACTCCGTGGCACTCTTCACAAATTTTGGTAGTTGAAATGGTGCCGAGGAATGAACGTTTCGCTTCGTGAATTTTTCCCTGACCGTTGCAGTGCTTACAGGTCTCCATCTTGGAGCCAGGTTTTGCACCAGAAGCGTTGCAGGTCGCACAATTTGAAGTCTTGGTGATTAAAATTTTTCTATTTGTACCAAAAACAGAATCAGCAAAAGAAATTTGGATTTCAGTAGAAATATCACGTCCCCTTCTAGCTTGTGCTCTTCCCCCGCCCATGCCTCCTGTAAAGAAATCACTAAAGATGTCATTCAAGTTGCCAAAATCAAACTCCGCACCGCCGTTTTGAAAACCGGAAAAGTCGAAGCCTTCAAACCCTCCTTGGCCGTAACCACCCTGGCTCATGTTTTCAAATCCGGAGCCAAATTGGTCGTATTTAGAGCGTTTGGAGTCATCGGAGAGCACTTGATAAGCCTCATTCACTTGCTTGAATTTTTTTTCGTCCCCTTCTTTTTTGTCAGGGTGATATTTGTGCGCCAACTTATAAAAAGCCTTTTTTATTTCGTCTTTGGATGCGTTTTTATTAACGCCTAAAGTCTCATAATAGTCTTTGCTCATAAGAGTATTATATCATAGGTTCGGCCTCTTGGGAAGCCTTCCCTACGGTTTCGTTTTCATCCGATTTTCCTTTTGCTTTGCCTTCAATAATTGCTTTCTCCTCCGCACTTCTGATGATGGTAGATTCTTCTTCAGCAATAAGTTTCGCTGCATCATCTTTCGGAATTGAATATTTTCGGCGGGAAGATTCGATAATTTCTTTTCTGTACGAAGGATGAGTGGGGGGAAGAACACTAAGGGTCTCTGCTGAAAACGGGTCATAGGATTCCCCGTCTATGGTCATCTTTATATAAAATTCCTTCACCGCAAGATTTATCATATCTTTCACGTCGAAAATAGGTGCAAACTCTGGTTTCAATTTTACCGCATCTTCACCGCCTACGCGAAAAGTTATTATGCTTCCGGTATTGCCGAGCACCGCATGCTGAACCTGCGGAATGAGCTGACCTATGTATTGGTGCGCCATAGTCAGGTTGAGCGCGTATTTTCTAGCTTCCGATAAGATATTTTCAAATGTTTGAGTGACGATATTGTGGAACTCGTCGATGTATAAATAAAAATCTTTACGTTCTGCTTCTGGAATACTCGCTCGTTCCATTCCGGCTTGCTTTATTTTCGTCAAAAACATCGAGCCGAAGAAGGATGAATTTTCTTCTCCGATGCGTCCCTTGGAAAGGTTGATAAAAATTATTTTTTGTTGGTTCATGAGCTCGCTGATATCTATTTTGTTTTGTTTCTGTCCGAAGATGTTGCGGAGTAAGGGGTCCGAGAGAAACTGTCCGAGTTTATTTACTAGCGGAATGATAGCATCTGTGTCGAATTTCTCTGACCAATCCGCGAATTCAATAGCGAAGAATCTTTTCACCATGTCGTCTGTGATGTACTCCACCACTTTCTGCCTGTAATTTCTATCAGTAAGCATCGAAATCATTCCACGCATTGTCGCATGTGGATAGTCGAGTAGAGCCAAGCAAGTAAAACGAAAAACGTGCTCGAGTCTGGGCGTCCAGTTTGCTCCGAATTGTTTGTGCAAGACTTCGATTAGTCCCTGAGTCAACTGAAATTTAAAAAGCGGGTCGACATTCGCGAGCGGATTGAAAGATGCTGGGAAATCAACATCGCCGGGGTCTATGATACATACGTCTTCTATGCGCTCCTTGGGTATGTAGTCGAGCATCGCTTCGATGACATCGCCGTGCGGGTCAATCAGGCAAAGTCCGTGACCGTAAGTTACGTCTTGGCGAATAAAAAGCTCGAGAAGTTTAGTTTTGCCGACGCCGGACTTACCCACGATATACAAATGCCTTCTTCTGTCCACTCGTTTAATACCAAAAATAAATTTTTTTTCCTCGAGGGAAGCCACATAATTCGTCCGCCCAATAAAAGAAACGTCCTCGGGTTTTACTTTACCGAAGACCGGCAATTCTGGCGGCGGCGGAGCGTATTTGATTAATTGGACTCGATTCGGCTTTGGCATGTCTTCCTATTTTATCATTTATTTACTTCATTTTCAACGGCTCAACGGCGTTGAGCCGTTAGATTTTTGCTCTTTGTTCATCCTGTAAAAAACCGAGTTCGGGTTATTCATCAATTCATTATAACTTCCCTCTTCCATAACTTGCCCTCGCTCCATAACCGCGATATTATCCGTGTATTTAAGAGTGCCTAACCTGTGTGCTATCATCAGAAATGTTTTATCTTTTCCATATTCACCCAACAATTTTTCCATAATTTTTCCTTCTGTTTCAGAATCAAGAGACGAAGTGGCTTCATCCAATATTATAATGGATGCATTCTTGTAAATGGCACGCGCTATACCCAGACGTTGCCTCTCTCCACCCGATAGCATGTATCCTTTTTCACCTATCAATGAATCAAGTCCTTCTGGTAGTTTACTAATTACTTCTTTGAGCTCTGATATTTCTAAAGCTGTATTTAAAAGCTCCGAATTCTCCCCACGCATCATGGTTATATTTTCTCGTAGCGATAAATTAAAAAGCTCAGTTTCTTGAAGCACAACTGTAATATTGCTTAGAGTTTCATTGTGTGAAATAGCGTAATAATCTTTATTTCCTATTTTAAAACTCCCTAACTTTAACGCATATAACCCTAAAATAATTTTCGCAAGAGTTGACTTGCCTGAACCCGAGAGCCCGGCAATGCCAGTTTTTGTATTTCTTTTCAATATTAAACTAAAACCCTCAAGTCCCATTTGCTTTGAACCATAATCCATAGATGCATTTTTGATTTCGATTTTATCCCAGTTAGTAGGAAAAGGATCATTACCTGTTTTTATAAAATCGGTTTCTCTAAAAATTGGCATCATTTGTCCTATATCAGAACGCATGTCAATCATATCGATGTAAAGTTCATCCAGTTCCCCAAAGAGACGTTGAAGCCTATCAAAATAGCTGTAAAAAACTAAAATCATTCCTATGGTAATACTTTGAGACACAACAGAAGAACCTAAAAAATAAATAAAAACTCCCAGCATGATACCATTAAAACACTGGAAGACTCTCCATTTCAAATTATTAGTATTTATTTTTTTGATAGCAGTGTCTCTCGAGAGAGTTTCCCTATCCTGTACCCGATCAATTATCCCCTTTTCGTTTCCCATTGCTTTTATAGCTAGCATGTTGTGCGCTGATTCCATATACGTCCCTCCCGCGGACTGATTCAACTTATTGAATTCATTGCTTAATGCATAAATTTTTCTTCCAAAAGCCAAGCTAATAAACATAAAAACAACTACGTAAATAACGATAATAAAAACAAATTTGGAGTCGGTAAATAAAAAAAATAAAACTACACCGAATGTGCTGACGAAAATCTTTAATAAATCTTTTTGAAATATTTTTATCCAACCCGAAACAGCCTCCGCTCCCGTATAAATTCGTTGAAGTTTATTACCTGTATTTTCTTTGTTATGCCATTCAAGGGAAAACTCGGTGAGGCGTTCAAACCCCCATACCCGAGCCCGAGTACGGACATGTGAACGCAGAATCCCTAAAACATTTTTGCTTTTTAATCTTATTTGGGAAGCCAATATATAAGTTACTGTAGTAAAAACAGCGAGGAAGTAAAAAGGCGCAAGAGATTGGCCCCGTTCATAGTTGCTGAAAAAATCTACTACTTTCCCAACGATAAAAGGTGGAACAAGATCGTATAGATAAATGACAGCAAGCACAGAAAAAGAAACGGAAAAACTTTTTCTATCTTCCGCTATAAAATACCAAACAGATTTTAGCACATCCTTCCAGGGAAAATTTTTAGGTTCCTTTTTCATTTACTCTAAAATTTTTCGCAAAACGTCTTCTGGGACTTCTTTTATATTCCCCGGTGTAAGCGGTGGTTCAGCAACTTTTTTTTCTGGCGGAGGCGGCACTTCTTTTTTAACTTCAACCTTTTCTTGTATAAGACTTTCTAATTTACTCATGTCGGCAGCAGTAGCTGCGCGGTCTTTAGTGGGTAAAACTTCTTTGGCTTTGTTTTTGAGAGCATCAAGCGACACGGGTGGCGGAGTAGGCGGAGTAACGGGGGTAGCCGAAAGAGTTTTATTTAAAATTTCTCTTAGAGCTACGTTGTCTTTTTTTACTGGAACTGGTTTTTGCGCTTGTCTATTTTCAGGCGTAAAAATTTTTTTAATATTAGAAACGATTCCTGGCTTATTTACTGGTTTGTTTATTCTCTCAGGGTGCCTGTCACCACCTTCGCTCTTTTGCATTTCAGCAGAAGTTTCTTTTTGTTTGAACTCTATGCCCAGGTCTGCAAGTGGTTTAAAGAATCTGGAGTCGTCTTGCCTTATTTGATTTGCTTCTCCACTAACCGGTCTAATTTCTCCAGATTTTATTTTTGCCACGCATTCCTTGCAGTAGACTGGTCTTCCTGGCTCCGGCTTGAAGGGCACAGTGGTCTCTTTCTTGCAGCTCGAGCATACTGCTGGAAACTTTTCCAAGCCTCCCGCTGTGACTTCGTTGATGTCCCCGAGAGACATACCACTCCAATCTATGATTTCTTGTT
>CAYQPS010000040.1:0-6753 GCA_964419555.1 uncultured Candidatus Saccharibacteria bacterium
AAGTAGAGTATCTTTTCAAGAAGATGGATGCTGGTGCACCTAAACACAACATTGATATAGCTATCGGCGAGACGGTTCTTATCGTAGACGGGCCGTTTAAAGAACTGGAAGGCAAAGTAAACTCTGTAGACGGAGAGCGTGGAAAAGTAAAAGTGTTTGTTTCCATGTTCGGCCGAGAAACTCCAGTGGAACTCGACTTCTTGCAAGTTAAGAAGATATAAGTTAATCTAAAAATTACCATATGGCTAAGAAAGTAACCAAAAAAATAAAACTACAAATCCAGGCGGCCAAGGCTACTCCTGCACCGCCTCTAGGCCCTGCGCTTGGACAGGCAGGCATCAACATCGGAGACTTTGTAACTAAATTTAATGCAGCTACTGCTAAAATGGCAGGGGACAAAGTCGGTGTTTCTATTACTGTTTATGAAGACAGAAGCTATGATTTCGTAGTGAAAACTCCTCCAGTCTCTGGACTTATCTTAAAAGCTGCCGGAGTAGAGAAAGGTTCTGGAACTCCAAATACCGCTAAGGCAGGAAAAATAACTCGTGCTCAAGCGCTAGAGATTGCTAAGAAAAAAATGCCAGACCTAAATGCAAAAGACGACGAAGGTGCAATAAATATTATTGCCGGCTCCGCTCGTTCGATGGGGATCGAAGTTAAATAATAAAGTCGGGTGAATTATTAGCAAGCTAATAAATTTTAATAATATGTCACAGGTTCAAAATTTTTTTAACAAGAAGAACATGCTCTTTATTATTATTTTTGCGGTTGTTGGATTCATTGCGCTTCAGATTCCGGTTGCCGAGATTGAGGGATCCAAGGCGAAGTTTATGGTGTATGATGCTTTTGCCCCAATCGCAGGAGCTCTTATTGGCAGTCTACCGGGGGTGATTGCGGTATTTCTAATGCAATTCGTTAATTTTTTAGCGCATGGTGCTGTTATAGAAGATGCTGGTACAATCATCAGATTTTTGCCGATGCTTTTCGCGGTGTTGTATTTTGTTCGTAAAGGGAAATTTAATTTAATTATTCCCATCCTGGCGATTATCGCTTTCGTCATTCATCCGATCGGCCGAACCGTTTGGTATTTTGCGCTCTTCTGGACTATTCCGCTCATTTCATACTTCTTTCAAGAACGATACCTTTTGGCTCGTGCGCTTGGCGCGACTTTCACAGCTCACGCCGTCGGAGGAGCGTTGTGGATATGGGCTTTTGCTCTTCCGGCTTCGGTTTGGATATCACTCATTCCGATTGTCGCCATGGAGCGCGCCATCTTTGCTTTGGGAATTTGCGTATCTTTCGTATTAGTCAACAATCTTCTGGCTTTTTTAGAAAAGAAGCATATCCTAAATCTTGGTTTCATCATTGAAGAGAGGTATCTCTTGGGCGCGCTTCGCCATGAACCGAAAACGTAAATTATCTTCTCGGACTGTGTATGTCGCGTATGTTGCGGCCAGTATTGACGGGCGGATATCACAAAGTAATCGTTCCAAGCTGAACTGGACGAGCATTGAGGACTGGAATTTTTTTCAAAAATCAATCAAGAAATTTGACGCTGTGGTTGTCGGGCATAATACGTATAAAGTTTTTGAGATCAACCTCAAAAAAAGAAATACCATTGTATTTACTCACCAAATCAACAATCCTAAATTATTTGGCTCAGTGACCTTTCTTAATCCTCAAAAATCTAATTTTAAAAAATTTATTAAGAGTAAAAATTATAAAAAAGTTACCATTTTAGGCGGTCCGAAAATTTACAATTTTTTTCTCGAGGATGGAATGTTGGACGAGCTGTATGTTACCATCGAGCCATATGTTTTTACTGCCGGTGTTCCAATGTTTTCCAGTGCTAAATTCAAAAAATATAAATTTTCCTTGCTGTCAGCCAAAAGACTGAATAAAAAGGGTACCCTTCTGTTAAAATATAAAAATGAAAATTAGAGCAATTAAAACCGGAATATTTCGCGAGAATGACGATCTAATTGAATTCATTCTTAAATACGTAAAGAAAATTCCGGAAAAATCTATTCTAGTAGTTACATCCAAAATTGTTGCCCTCTCTGAGGGCAGAGTCGTAAAGCATATACACGAAAAACAAAAAATTGCTCTTATAAAAAAAGAAAGCAATCTGGCCATAAAAACCAAACATACTTGGCTGACTATCAAAGACGGGATGGTGATGGCTTCTGCGGGGGTGGATGAGTCCAACGGGAATGGTAAATTAATACTGTTGCCCAAGGATAGCTTTGTCTCTGCGGCGAAAATTAGATCTCTAATCAAGAATTACTTTAAAATAAAAAAACTTGGGGTCATAATTTCAGATTCGGCCCTTATACCACGGCGTGCTGGAGTGGTAGGTGCGGCTTTAGGATATGCAGGGTTTCAGGGAATAAAAAATTACATCAGAGAGAGGGATATATTCAATAGAGTAATGAAAATTTCTCGCACTAATGTAGCCGACAGCTTGGCCACTGCGGCAACTTTATGTATGGGTGAAGGCGGGGAAAAACAACCCTTGGCGCTAATTGTTGATGCCCCCGTTAGATTTACCGATAAAATAAATAAAAAAGAATTAAAAATCAAACCAAATGAAGATATTTATGCTCCCTTATTTAACAAACTTAATTAAAAAACTTGTTCCCAAAGTGGGAGCCCGATTGATAATAGAGCCAGAGTGGGGAATCGCTGCGCAGATAATCTATAAAAATGGTGTTGTAAGGTCACTCCGTATGTACTCTTTGGACTTGAATCATATAGCTTCATCAGATGTTGCCAAGGATAAAGATTATGCAAAATTTTTTATGAGAAAAAGAGGTTATCCAGTGGCGGAAGGGATAACTATTTTTGAGAAAAATTGGGCAAAAGCTGTAAAAAGCAAGCGTACAATTTCTTACGCCGTAAAATATGCCACAAAACTCGGGTTTCCGGTAATTGTAAAGCCTAACAGTAAGAGTCAAGGAGTGGATGTTTCGTTGGCTTGGAATAAAAAGGAACTTGCCTTAACACTTAGGACTATTTTCAAGGGGGACAGAGTGGCTTTGATGGAAAAATATCTTCCCGGTAAAGATTACAGAATCGTGGTTCTCGACAAGGAAGTGATTTCCGCTTATGAGCGTATCGCACTTTCTGTGACCGGGAACGGGCGAAGTTCGGTCTTGGTGTTACTCAAGCAAAAGCAGAAAATATTTGAAAAACGCGGCCGAGATACCAAGATTAACTTTACCGATCCGAGAATGAAAGCAAAACTTCGTCATAGTGGATATTCTATTCGAAGTATTTTACCGAAAGGAAAGAAAATTTATCTTTTAGATAACGCAAATCTCTCTACAGGAGGGGATTCTCTTGACGTGACTTCTATTATCCATCCCGGATTCAAAAAAATTGCTGCAAATTTAACTCGCGATATGGGTCTGCGCATCGCGGGAGTGGACATAATGATACAAGAAGGAGACATTTCCGAGGATCCGAGAAAATGCAGATACTATATTATTGAAATAAATTCAGCTCCAGGGCTAGACCATTACGTCACCACCGGCCCGGCGCAGAAGAAAATAGTTGAGGAGATGTATTTGAAGGTTTTGAAGGCGCTTGGGAAAAAGGACTAGAAATTACTTAAAATTTTTCCACATCATAGATTCCTTCGGAAGTTTTTCTTTGTTTACGTATTTAGCGTTTTTCTTTTTGTGGTATAGTCTTTCCACTTTTCCTTCTACCACGTAGTAGATGAGTTGAGCAATGGGCATTCCCGGATAAATGCGAACCGGCTTGGAAGTAGATACCTCCATCGTCCAATATCCACAAAACCCTACATCACCTTTACCAGCAGTCGCATGAATGTCTATTCCTAGTCTACCTGTTGAAGATTTTCCTTCCAAGAAGGGGACGTGTTTATGAGTTTCGGTGTATTCCATCGTGGTACACAAGTACAACTGGCCAGGTTTTAACAGAAAGCCTTTTGCTGGGATTTCGAAATGCTTTATTTTATTATGTTTTTTGGCGTCCAGGGTCTTATCTACATACTGCGCGAAATATTTACTTAAGTGAACATCATAAGAGTTGCCTCCCATTTTTTGAATATCAAAAGGCTTTATCACGATACTTCCTCTTTTTATTTCCTCAAGAATTTTTTTGTCTGAAAGAATCATGGTGCTAGTTTCGCATAATTAATTATTTTGTCAATTTCTCGTAGACTGAAAAAGTGTAATTGTAAGGATTTTTTTCATCCTTCTGGTGCTCTTCACGAGAAACCTCGTTCCACAGTATTGGAATTATTTCTGGAAAATAAGCGTCTGCGTCCGGAAATTCTCCATCCACATGTGTTATATACAGTCTGTCAGCTCCATTGATGGTCTGCTTATAAATTTCTCCTCCACCGACTACAAAAACTTCCTCATCAGTATTTTTAAACGAAGCCATGGTGTCTTCGAGGGAATTTGAAATTTCTACACCCTCTGCTTTAAAGTCTTTGTTTCTAGTAACTACAATGTTTCTGCGTTTCGGTAATGGCTTTCCCCCCATAGACTCAAGCGTTTTTTGGCCCATTATTACAGTATGGCCGGCAGTTGTATCGCGGAAAAACTTTGTATCTGTGGGCATATTCCAAAGAAGAGCGTTCTTTTTACCTAGTTCGTTATTTTTACCAATTGCAGCAATTAATGAAATCATGTTTTTGTTTTAAACCGCTATCGGGGCTTTGATTCCCTCGTGCGGGTTGTAATCTATTAATTCAAAATCATCGATTGTGAAGTCCTCCAGCTTTTTCTTCGCAGGATTAATTCTCATGGTGGGCATCGGACGAATATCTCCCCGGCGTGAAAGTTGAGTTTTAACTTGTTCCATATGATTTGAATATAAATGCACATCTCCACCAGTCCAAACAAATTCGCCCGGCTCAAGATTGCAAATCTGGGCGAGAATCATAGTGAATAGCGCGTAGGAAGCAATGTTAAACGGAACTCCCAAAAAAGTATCACAAGAACGCTGGTAGAGCTGGCAGGAAAGTTTTCCGCTAGCGACGTAGAATTGAAAAAAACAGTGACAGGGAGGAAGGCCGGCTTTTGCCATCTCTTCCAAATCGGCAACATTCCAAGCGGAAATAATCATTCTACGGTCGTCTGGATTTTTTTTAATTGTTTCTATAACTTTTGCAAGTTGGTCGATGTGCTTACCGTTCGGCGTTGGCCAGCTTCGCCACTGATATCCATAGATTGGACCCAGGTTTCCATAATCTTTTGCAAAGCTTTCATCTGTTTTTATTTTCTCCACGAATTTTTTGATACCGGTATTCCATTCTTCTCCACCAGACTTCGGTACATTTATTTTGTTTCTAATCAAATATGCTTTATATGGCCATTCATCCCAGATGTGTACATTATTGTCAGCTAGATATTTTAGATTTGTATCTCCTCGCATAAACCACAGCAATTCATGAATGATAGATTTAATCGGCACCTTCTTTGTAGTCAGGAGAGGGAAGCCATCCGCTAAATTAAATCGCATTTGGTAGCCCAGCAGGCTCTTTGTGCCTGTCCCAGTGCGGTCAGTTTTTATTACCCCCACTTTCATGATGTGTTCAAGCAGGTCTAAATATGACTCATCTACATGTTTACCTTGCATGTTTTGATTGTAACTTTTTGAGATTAATTAGTAAAACATTGACATAATAATGCAAAAATGCTATACTCTAAATATCATTCTCATCTATTGCATTTTGGGAGTGACCCATTATGTACACATCTTATAGAAGCGGCCCACGGGCCAGCCATTCGGCGTATCCGAAGAAATTTGGACGTCCTAATAATTTTAAGTCTAGGTTCAAAAACTCTAAAGGAGGGGGAGGCAGATCGCGTGGGGAACGCATTGATTTTTCGCGTTTCATAAAGAAAGCGATAGCGTCCGAAGAAAAAGCTTATGTGTCCAAACACACATTTGCAGATTTCCCATTCAATCCGCAACTTCACAAAAATATTGAGAGAGCGGGATATATTCATCCTCGTCCAATTCAAGACCAAGCTATCCCGTCAGTTTTAAAAGGCATGGATGTTTTCGGCATGGCGAATACAGGCACAGGCAAGACCGCCGCATTCCTTTTGCCTTTAATTGAGAAAATTTCGAAGACCAAAGGTATGAGTAAAGGAGAAAAAGTCTTAATTATGGCGCCGACACGTGAGCTAGCACTTCAAATAGAAGCGGATTTCAAAAAACTTGCTTTCGGGTTTGGAATGTTTTCCGTTGCTTGTGTAGGAGGCCTACCAATCACAAAACAAATTAGAGAAATACAAATGGGAGTTTCGTTTGTTATCGGCACGCCGGGCAGACTGCATGACCTCATAGAGCGAAAAGTTCTAGATTTGTCTAAATGCCACAGCGTGGTGCTAGATGAAGCAGACAGAATGCTGGACATGGGATTTCGAGACGATATGATTTTCATAATCGGAAAAACCCCGAAAGAAAGGCAAACCCTTTTCTTCTCAGCGACCCTTTCTCCTGAAATTAAAAAACTCACCGGTGAGTATCTAAAAGAGCCTATCTTTATTTCCGTAGTTTCCGGCGAGACAGCAAAAAATATTGAGCAAGATGTTATAAGAGTGAGAAGTAAAGAAGAAAAATTGGAGAAACTTCACGAAGTATTAAAGAAAGACGGCTCCGATAAAGTGCTTATTTTCCGAGAAATGAAACACAGTGTGGATACTCTTACCACAGACCTTTCACGTATGGGCTTCAAAGTTGGCGGTATTCACGGAGACAAAAGAA
>CAYQPS010000041.1:0-6669 GCA_964419555.1 uncultured Candidatus Saccharibacteria bacterium
AGAATTGAAAGAAATTGTAGATTTCCTTAAAAGCCCGAAAAAATTCCTAGATATTGGAGCGAGAATTCCGAAAGGAGTGATTCTAACCGGTGCTCCAGGCACCGGAAAGACATTACTCGCTAGAGCAGTGGCGGGAGAAGCGGGCGTGCCGTTCTTTCATCTTTCTGGCTCAGAGTTCGTAGAAATGTTCGTGGGAGTAGGAGCTTCTCGAGTACGAGACCTTTTCAAAATGGCTAAAAAATCAGCACCAGCTATAATTTTCGTAGATGAAATCGATGCCATCGGCCGGACTCGCGGGGGAGGCTTTGGTGGAGGAAATGATGAACGTGAACAAACTCTAAACCAAATTCTCGTGGAGATGGACGGTTTTGAGCCCAATGAAAAAGTCATAGTCATGGCAGCGACCAACAGACCAGACGTGCTGGACCCGGCACTCGTGCGTCCTGGGCGCTTTGATAGAAAAGTTTTGTTAGATATGCCAGACCGTGCTGACCGTGAAGAAATATTAAAAATTCACGCAGTGAAGAAACCACTAGCAGAAGATATCAACCTAAAATTAATTGCAGAGCGCACTCCTGGATTCTCCGGCGCTGATTTATATTCTCTGATGAACGAAGGCGCGATATTAGCAGCGCGAGAAAACCGCAAGAAAGTTTTTCAGTTTGATTTAATCCGAGCAATTGAGAAAGTCATGCTTGGCCCTGAACGCAAAAGTCACTTGCTCTCTAAAAAGGAAAAAGAAATTACAGCTTACCATGAAGCAGGGCACGCACTTGTCGCTTCAGTCTTGCCGTACGCAGACCCAGTGCACAAAGTCTCTATCATTGCTCGCGGTAGTGCAGGAGGATACACGTTAAAACTTCCTATTGAAGAGAGGCGTTTGCAATCCAAAAAAGAATTTATTGACGACATTGCGATGTCGCTCGGGGGATATGTCGCAGAGAAAATGATTTTCGGTGATATTACTACCGGTCCTTCTAGTGACTTGCAAGTGGCCACCAATCTAGCTCGCGCTATGGTTACTCGTTGGGGGATGTCGGATGTGATAGGTCCTGTGGCTCTTGCTGACGGCATGGGCAGAACGCCTTTCAACGAACCAGTGGATAAAGAATATTCGGAAGCGATTGCGACTAAAGTTGACACTGAAGTTTCTAGAATTATTTCTGATGGAATCAAGTCTGCCGAAAAAGTGCTAGCTGAACACAAAAAAGCTTTCGTTGCCATTGCTAAAAAGCTTATTGAAGTTGAGACTCTGGAACAAGAAGAATATAATAAATTGATAATTGCCCACGGTATAATACCCAAGAAAAAAGACGAACCAGCAACACTCGAAGTGGCTACTTAAAACTCTCTCAAAATGTTGAAAAAAATTTCTGCTTGGTACCAGAAAAACTACAAACTAAATCTTTATTTTGTAACTGTTTTGTTTGTCTGGCAGCTAGTGCATCTTTATTGGATGACCACTGATGTAGTTTTTTTGCGTTTGCATGGACATGGACTTTGGGATGTCGGAGCGATGGGCAGTATTCTTATTGCTCTGGTGGATTATACAGAAATACCAGCGCTTATTCTTGGTTCACTATTTTATATTAACGAGCTTAAACAAGAATTCAGATGGAAAAGCGTCTTGTTTTTAATTTTCTTAAACTCCCAATGGCTGCATCTGTTTTGGATTACGGACGAGGTAGTAGTGGCGCAATTAACTGGCACGGCGGCCGTCCTTTTGCCTGCTTGGCTTTCTTGGACTGCGATAATGATTGATTATTTAGAGCTTCCGGTTATATACGATACAGTGAAAAAATCAATTCAATCTTTGCGCAAAAGCCCCTAATTTTGTAGTATTAAAAAGTTAAGTATTTAACCAATTTCCGTCCTTAGCTCAGTTGGTTAGAGCACAGAGCTTATACCTCTGGGGTCCTTGGTTCGAATCCAAGAGGACGGACATTATTCAAAATGAAATTCTCCGGCTTTTTCGCGAACCTTTTGTTTTAGCAGGGGATATAGAGAAAGTTCAGGGTCTTCTTCAATGAGACGCACTGCTTCGGTACGCGCAGCTTCTACCATTTTTATGTTTTTAATGGCTTCCATGCCGAGATCGGTAATGCCCCATTGTTTGGTACCTCCGAGTTCGCCTGCACCGCGAAGTGACAAATCAAGTTCGGCTAATTCAAATCCATTTTTGGCAGTTTTCAAAGCTTTCAGTCGGTCAATTGTTTTTTCACTTTTCGCCTCAGCGAATACATAGCAATACGCTTGGTGTGTGCTTCGGATGACTCTTCCGCGTAGCTGGTGAAGTTGAGCGAGGCCGAATCGCTCTGCGCCTTCAATTATTATGACTGTTGCATTGGGAACATTTACTCCGACTTCGACCACAGAAGTGGCGCATAAAATATTTATTTTTCCGCTAGTAAAATCTTCCATCACCCCCTCTTTTTTTTCCTTACTCATCTTGCTGTGCAATACTCCTATTTCATATTCCCGGAAAATTTCTTTTTTCAATCGTTTCGCTTCTGCCACCGCAGACTTTACGTTTAAGGCCATTTCTTTGTCTGGGTCTGGCTCAAAAATTCTTGGGCAGATTACATATAGCTGTCTGCCTGCTTTCAATTCCTCTCTTATTTTTTCATAAGTTTCCTCACGTTTCCCTGGCACGATAATTTCGGTGATTATTTGTTTTCTGCCAGCAGGCATTTCGCTAAGCAGTGATAAATCCAAGTCTCCGTAAATGGTGAGTGCAAGTGTTCGGGGGATGGGAGTAGCTGTCATGGAAAGTAGGTGCGGAGCAATGTTGTCTTTGCGCACCAGTTTTCTGCGTTGAGTGGTGCCAAAGCGGTGCTGTTCATCTATCACGCACAGCGCCAAATTTTTAAATTTTACTGTTTTTTGAATTAGGGCATGGGTGCCGATGAGTATAGGTACTTCTCCATTTGCCGTCCATTTTAAAAGTTGAGCGCGGGAAATATCAGTCCAGCCATTCGGGTTTACTTTAGAAGGAAATTTTCGGCAACCGGAGCCCGTAATAAGACCTATGTTTATGGGCAAGTGTTTGAAGTATTGAATAAAGGATTCGAAATGCTGGGTGGCCAGGATTTCAGTCGGAGCCATGTAAGCCACTTGTAAATTGCCGAAACTTTGCCCACTTGGTCTTTGTTTTACAACTACGTAGGAAGCTGTGGCAGCTACGGCGGTTTTTCCGGAGCCGACGTCTCCTTCTAAGAGTCGTGACATCGGAAAATCTTTTTTCATATCTTCTAAAACTGTCTCAATGGATTTCTTTTGCGAGTTCGTCGCTTCAAAAGGAAAGCGAGTCAAGAATTCTGCAGTGTCATTTTCATTCGGAGTTATTTTGAAAGATTTATTTTTTTTGTATTCGTGCTTGTCGTGCTGTCTCTCCAGCTGAATGCAAAATACTTCTTCAAATGCGAATCGCTTACGTGCGCTCTCGGCATCTTTCGGATTTTTGGGTTTATGAATCCAGATGAGCGCGGTCCGGAGAGTCGGCAGACTGTACTTTTTTAAAATATCAGTTGGAATATAGTCTTCCACGCCGTCCAATGTTTTTTCTCGCAATATTTTTTCAATAGCGTGATAAAACCATTTGGAAGTTATGCCTCTAGTTTCAGCATAAACAGGATAAGAGAATCCGGTGTTGTCCGTATTTTTGCCTAAGAAAAGTGTATCGTGCGAATCGATGGCCATGTCTGGCATCTTTTCAAATTCTGGATTAGCCAGATACAGTTCTCCTTTGCCATTCTTCCCTTGGGTTACTTTGCCTGTGAGCTTCACGTTGTCTCCCTCATGGATCATTTTTGCCAGGTAGGCCTGATTAAACCAAATTATTTTTATTTTTCCGGAAACATCTTCTATCTGTCCCTCGGCCATGGGGATTTTCGAGCGGAAACCTTTCTTTGTCTTTAATTTTGAAACTTTTCCGTACACAGTCGCATTTTCTCCGCCCACCAAATCTGCTATTTTCTTAACTTCGCTTATGTCGCTGTACCTAACAGGAAAGTGGAAAAGCAGGTCATGCACCGAAAAAAGGTTCAGCCGGTGCAGGGCTCTCTTTTGGTTTATATCTAGGCGGAATTTTAATTCAAGTTTGTCGCTCAACTGCATTTAGAAAGTATATAACTAATTTATGCTATAATGAAATCATGAATTCCATCTTAAATTCAGAAATATTCTTCTTTATTTCTTCGGTTGGCTTTGTGATTTTATTTGCTTTACTGGCGATACTTTTATTTTATCTCATTCGCGCAGCTAAAGTTTTTTCAAAGATAGCGGAAGGGGCCGAAGATGACATAGATAAAATAGGGGATACAACTAAAGAAATGCTGGAAGACATGCACGACAGCGCAATATTTAATTTTGTATTTAGAAAGAAGAAAAAGTCTCGTAAGGAGAAATAAAAATTGCGGGACACTCGGGTTAAGTGCTTGTAAGTTCAACACGTGCAAGGATATTTTAGCGCGTTTTGCTAATTCAAATTGAGGCACGTGAGTTGCTTATTTTCACAAGTAAATTATTTTATTACATTTCTTTATCAGTAAATACCACCAGCCGGTCGGAGCGACTTTTCAGAACCTCATCCCATAGTCCGGTGCAAGTGATGAGATTAAGGTGTGCCCCTCCGTCGCTTGAAACAAACACATCTGTAGCGTAGGCGTTCGGGTCATACTCCCTGATTTCGCGCACCACAAAAGTAGTAATCACTCCTTTTTCATCTTCGACGTATATTTTGTCTCCCTTAACCAATTTATGTAAATTATCAAATACCGCTGGTATATTATTTTTCCAGCCAGAATGTCCGTCTATAACTGCGTTCCCTATTTCTCCAGGACGAGGGCCTAGATTAAACCATCCTGCAGGAGCCGGACCTTTCGGTGAAACCATGTCTCCCTCGGGTGTAAGACCCACATACTCAAAAGTGGCATCAACATTTATCTTTGGAATTTTAAGACGAATCGGGAGTCCTAAATCCACCTCTTCGGCAAGCAGAGTTGCACCGTTACTAGCTATCGTAACAAGGGGACCAGTAGTTCCCCTCATTGCAAGTTCATTCAACTTAGCACGGGTTTTCGGTCCAACGATTCCCACTGCCTCTATACCTTCTTTTATTTGAAAGCGTTTAACAGCATTTTCTGTTAAGGGCCCAAAATAACCAGTAACCAATCTTTCGGGATAAACATCGGGAAATTGCTTGAGAAATTCCTGTAGCCCTCTCACTTGGTTATCTGTCATCCCCCCCCTTAGGGTCTTTGTAAATGATACTGTAGATACTATTTGCGACTCTTGTGCGTTAGTGATAACAAGGGGTACAGAAAAGAGAGTTGCAAATACTAGAGCAAGAGCAACTCCAAGAAAAACGACTGTTAACAATATCCGCCTTGATAGCGTTTTCAATAAATTCATATACTTTTTTTCAAAGTCCTGCCTGCGCAGGCGGGTCAGGCTAAATTATTTGTTTTTTCCGAGCAAAATATAAGAAGGTTGAAATCGCAAAGATACCAGAAAGGATGACTATATCCAGTGTATTACTTTTTTCTTCTCCAGGGAAGCCGGTTCTTGGAAGACCAGGAACAAATGGTACGGCCCCAGTTGCAATGTCATCGTTTATGATAGTACAAGTCTTGTTGTCGCCTGTGGTGAGTGTCACGCTACCGTTTGAATCACAATCCCCAGTGAAGCTCTGCATATAAGAGGCATTTCCAGCATCTTCGCTTACTACATAGGTACCAGAAGCGAGCGTGTAGGACCTTCCGGGCGATACGATTCCGACCGCCGGAGAGCCTAGAACGTCAGTCCCTGAAAGTTTTACGTGCAGATTAAAGGAAGATGCAGTTGCAGAACCGCCGTTATTATTCACTACTTGCTTAATGACGTGAAGAGTGACAGGAGCGGATACTGTTCTGCGACTACTGCCACCACTCGATGAATTATATGTGTTGGTGATGGTACAAGTCTCGTCAGTAGCACCGAGCGTCACGATACCATCGGAATCACAATCCCCACTAAAACTTTGCGCATAAGAGGCATCAGCATCTTCGCTTACTGTGTAGGTGCCTGCAAGAAGTGTGTATGGAGTTCCGGGAGTCGAGGTTCCTTCTTGTGGACTTCCTGTGACTTCGTCATCAGCATCATCCGTTACGTGCACGGAAAAGTCAGAAGGTTCTGCCGGACCGCCATCAACAACTTTAATGACATTAAGGGTGGCCAGGGGACTCGCACATCCCGAAATGGTATTGTTGTCCAATGTCACTGCACCATTTTGGGCGAAGGCTCGACCTTCCAAATTTGAGCCACTTGCTAAGGTGATAGAAGTGAGCGCGAGAATATTTCCGATGAAGTCAGTATCGGTATTGAGAGTCGCAGAGCTGGCGACCTTCCACCATACATTACAAGCTGAAGCGACATCGGTGGCAAATACAACATTGGCGACGCCGCCTGCTGATGTAATGACCGTGGCCGCGGACCGGAAAACCCAAACCCCACCTGGTGCCGCTGTGTCGTCCAGGGTGAGCGTTCCAGATAACGAAAACGTATCCGCACAATAAACACCTGGCACGAGAGTTTCTCCAGCCAAATCAATATCACCGGTCCCAAATTGGAAGAGAGCATCAGTACACACGTCATTTGGCGCCGTGCTGAGCGCGCCATAGGCAGCGGTTT
>CAYQPS010000042.1:0-6351 GCA_964419555.1 uncultured Candidatus Saccharibacteria bacterium
CGAAAATAGGTATTCCCGCCATAACGGTGGAGCTAAAAACTCATGAGGGAGTAGAGTGGGAACAAAATCTGGCCGGCGTTAAAGCACTTTTTGCATATTACGAACCAGAAAAACATTAAGCAAGGACGGTCCTTGCTTAAGCGGTTTTTGTTTTTCGGAAAAATATTGTAAAATATAGATATGCCATTTTTTCTACAGATATTAAAAATAATGTTTATTGTTTTACCAGCCTGGATTTTCATGGAGGGTTTAAAAATGCTGAAAAAAGTTATAAACGAAAAAGACTGGTGGTGGAAGGTCCCATATGTTTTACTGATGTTACTTATTCTTCTCCTGATTATTTTGTTACTCTTGGGCTATCGTTAAGCAATTTCTATATTTGTGTTACAATTTTAAGGCATGCTGACAAAACATTTTATTAAGACGCTGATTATTTTCGCAGGAATGATAACCCTTGGACTTCTAGGAGTTTTTTTGGTTGGATACTTTGATAGTGCAGAGCCCCGAGGTGATGAAACCCAAGTAGCAGAATAATTTGCCTTTTTTTTAGTTTGTGCTAAAATGAATTTACCGCAAAGAAAATAGGTTTGTCCCTAGCGGGACAAGTAAATCCTATTTAGTGGGTCGATATTTGTGTTTGCGGCGAAAGCCGCTTTTTTGTTTTTAAGTTAGGAAAATAAACATATGTTACAAAAAGCAAAAAAAGAAGAAATGATGCGAGACTTGGAAAAGACAGTGAAAGAATCCGAATCTGTTGTCTTTGTTAATTTCCACGGCATCAATGTTGCTGATGAGACAGTGCTTCGAAGGGGACTTCGAGCAGAAGGCGTAGGATACAAAGTTTCCAGAAAGACACTTCTACGTCGAGTACTCACAGGCAAAGCAGAAGGAGAAATACCTGAGCTTCCTGGAGAAGTTGCCATAGCGTACTCGAAAGACGCGACTTCATCTGCGCGCTCAATTTACAATTTCCAAAAAACTCACAAAGATTTGCTCCAAATTTTGGGTGGAATCTTTAATGGGAAGTTTGTGGATGGAGCTTACATGACCGAAATTGCAACAATCCCAAGTAAAGAAGTCTTGCTCTCAAAATTGGCATTCCTATTCAAGAGTCCTATACAACGCTTTGCCATAGCTCTGGGTGAAGTGTCAAAGAAAAAATAGAATTATAAGCTTAAAAAAAATAAAATTATATGAATAAAGATACATTGTTAGAGTGGTTGGATAAAGCAACAACACTAGAACTAAACGAAGTTGTTAAAGCTATAGAAGAAAAATTCGGAGTTTCGGCTGCCGCTGTGGCTGCTGCTCCAGCCGGTGCCGCCGCCGCAGATGCTGGAGAAGAGAAGTCTACTGTTACTGTAGTACTCGCTTCTGCCGGAGAACAGAAGATTGCTGTGATGAAAGTGGTCAAAGAAGTCTTGGGTCTCGGATTGAAAGAGGCGAAAGATTTAGTTGACGCTGCACCATCGACACTCAAAGATGGTATGAAGAAAGCTGAAGCTGATGAATTCAAGAAGAAAATTGAGGAAGCTGGTGGTAAAATAGAATTTAAGTAAAACAAAAAAGCCCCGAAGGGGGCTTTTTTGTTGCTTGTATTTTTAACAAATATAAAGTATAACTTATGGATGGAAATTCTAGGGAAAGTCTTGGGTAGTCCCGCTAGGGTGAAAATAATGCGTCTTTTCTTACTCAATCCGAGTAGGGTGTTTGCCAACAAGGATATAGTAAAAAGGAGCCGAGTCAGTGCTGATATTGTGCGTCGAGAAACCAAGCTTTTAGCCTCAATAGGTTTTATAAGAAAAAGAACCAAAAACTGGTCTTTCGATTATTCTTTTCGCTATGCCAACGAAATCGAGGCTCTTTTTGTTAATTCCGACACACTAGACAGTGAAGAAATCGCCAACAACTTCAAAAGAGCAGGCCGGGTGAAACTTCTGATAATTTCCGGTGTATTTATAAAAAATAAGGATACCAGGCTCGATTTGTTGATAGCAGGGGATAAGCTTAAAAGAGGTAAAATCGACGAAGAAGTGCGCAAACTAGAGGCTGAGCTCGGGGTAGAGCTCCGCTATGCCGTTTTCGACACTAAAGAGTTCGTCTACAGAATGAGCATGTATGACAAGCTTATTCGAGATGTTTTGGACTTCCCATATAAGGTTGTTTTACAGTCTAAAGAGTTATCCACACTAACCTCAAAAAAGAGCTAGGATTTGATATAATGAAGGCTAGAACTTTAAAAGGTCGAAACTTTAAAAGTGTTTATTAGCTAAGTTTTTTAATTTACTATGAATAATATTTGGGTTACATGGGGTGATGTCTTTAATGCATCCCTTCAGGAGTTGTGGTGGGGTTTTATACAATTTACCCCTAGACTTATCGTCGCCATCCTCCTCTTTATCGTCGGCTGGGTTTTGGGCTCCTTGATTGCCAAGGCCTTTGAGCATGTTTTAGGTGCTTTGAAAATAGACAAGCTTTTGCAGTCTATCGGCGCAGGGGATTTGTTTAGAAAAGCGGGGGTAAATCTCAACACCGGGTATTTTATCGGACAACTGACGAAGTGGTTCGTGATTATCGTATTTCTTCTCTCCTCGCTCAGCTTGGTTGGATTAAACGATATTGCGGCTTTCTTGAAAGATGATGTGCTTGGATTCTTGCCTCACGTATTCATCGCTGCTTTTGTCTTGATAATTGCTACGATTATCGCGGATACTCTTTCCAAGACAGTTGTGGCTGGGTCAAAGTCTATGGGCCTTAGTTCCGCAAATATGCTTGGCACTGTTGCTAAGTATGCAGTTTGGATTTTTGCTTTCATTATTGTGCTTGGCGAACTCGGAGTTGCAGAAGGGTACATGAGTACTCTCTTTGCCGGAATCATCGGCATGCTCGCTCTCGGTGGCGCTCTTGCTTTCGGTTTGGGTGGCAAAGATGCGGCTGCGCAATTCATTGCCAAGGTTAAAGATGAAATGTCTCACAGGGGATAGTTCCAATTAACTTTAAAAGCAACAAAAAAAGGCGCTACAACGGCGCCTTTTTTTGTTGCTTTAGTTAGATTGACAAAAAGTCGATTTGGGTGTATAATATACAGATAACGATGTTCTTAATGGAGCGAAAGCTCGAGGAGAAATAATAGATGTCTCAGATTATCAGGGTAGACCGTTCACAGATTGTATTTCCGACGACCGGATTGGAGATGATGGAACCCTTTTCTAGGCAATTCATCCACGAGGGGACGCGCTTCATGTTCCCGGAACTCCAACAAACGGGATTTGCGGAGTACACTGCAAGTGATGTCATGCCTATTGCCCACCCAAAGCAGAAGCGTGATTCGATGTCCTCGGGACGAGTGAAAGGCGGTGAGATTTTCAACTACGTCAGCAAGCGGAGAGATCAAGTTCAATGGTTGGGAATTACAGACGCCATTGCGACCAAGCAAGCCGGGGTGATTATTCCTGGCGTTTACGCTAAGTCGGCAGTTATGCGTCCAGACAAAGAACGATTGGCTCCTGTCATGACGCTTCAGGGCGAGCTCATGTGGATGTCATTCGATCTGTTCTTCGAACCTGAATGGGTCATTCGCTGCTTTAGGTTGAGCTTGCGCTGAATAAACGCTCGAGAGTGGCGTGCGCATTCTCATAAAATATACCCCCGGGGCAATATCGCTCCGGGTTTTCGCTTTTATATTGGATTACTTAAAATCTTGACTTGCGATTTGAACAATAGGAGGTATAATTATCATTATGAAAAAACATATAATCTCAGGGTTATTAGTGCTTAGCGTTCTTGTGCCAGCTTCTTCGTTTGCTCAATACTTCAATGCAGATATTGACCCAAACCCTAACACCTCCAGTTGCGTTTCTATTAATAATAATCTTCGCTATCAATCTCGTGACGTTAATACCAATGGCGAAGTTTCAACTCTGCAGGATTTTTTGCAATCCAAAGGATATCTAAATTCCGAACCGACGGGATATTTTGGTTTAATGACTTTAGCTGCTGTAAAAAAATTCCAGATATCAAATGGAATCGAAGGAACGGGTTATGTGGGACCTCTTACGAGAGCGAAAATAAAAACTCTAACTTGCGGAGGAATAACAACTCCGCAACCTACACCCACACCTCGACCTAACCCTTGTCCCAAGGGCGCAGTGTTTAGTTCAGAGAACGGTAAACCCTGCAATCCAAATTTACCTCCGGGATGCTGGTCAACTTCAGGCTTTAGTTCAGTGACTGGGATGCCATGCGGACAAACTAATTATCCCGAGCCTTGGGTAGAGGTAAAATCAAATAATGGAGAGAAGATAGCGAATATTAATAAAGGAGAATTTGCGTACATCCACTGGACATCTCTCAATACGTATTCTTGCACCGCGGTAGGGTCCTCTTGGGACTCCGTGCGCGACCAACTTTCTGATGAATTAACTACGACTGGGTACATAAGCGTACGTCCGGAGAAATCAGCGGAATATACCATTTCCTGCAAAGGGCTCACAAAAACAGTTTCTGATAGTATGAAAGTTAATGTAAACGTATCGTCTTCCTCAACTCTCACTATCATTGCTCCTAAAAATAACGGTTCGTATAGCACACAGCTTGATAAGTTAAGATGGAGAAATTCTGATACATCAAATTCTAATGACAGGTATGAGGTTGTGTTAAAAGCAGTTAGTGTGAAACCATACATTACCGGAACCACACTTGCTGCTGTGACTTTGTCTAGCGCTGGTGCTGAATGTTCTGCAAGTAATGAATGTAGTTATTTTTTAAACACCCTGTACGATAAAATATTTAATCCCGGAACTTACAAAGTTTCAGTTAAGAACTTGCAAAGTAACGCTTCTGACTCAATCACGTATACCATAACGCCGATATCAACTTGTTCAGATTTTGGCTTTGACGCCAGAACCGGTTTACCGTGCGGATGTACTACAAATTCCGGCTGGAGTACTACGACAGGGGTGTCCTGCGGAGGCAATACTCCTCCTTCGATTACTTTAAAAGCAAACGGTTTGGGAAATGATGCGGGGATGATAAATATAAACTCGGGTGACCCAGTAATTCTGTCGTGGAAAGGTGCGGGAGTGGGTTCGTGTCGTCTATATGATCAAGTATCACAAATAGGACTGACAACTAACTACAACATATCACCTATTAGTGACAGTTATCGACCAGCTAGTTTATCGACCTCACATGCTTATACTTTTACAATTAAGTGTGGCCCGAATGTGACAATGGATACCGTAAGCGATAGTGTAATGGTTTGGATTCATCCTCCTGCATCAACTTGTTCCGATTCCGGATACGATACAAGAACAGGTCTGCTTTGCGGATGTAGTACTAATTCTGGATGGAGTACCACGACAGGTTTACCTTGCGGAGAAGTTCCATTTCCGTCAGTCAATGTTTACATGATGAGCCCGGCTACACAATCTGCCTCAGGATGGACCGCTGATATTTCTTGGTCATCAACAAATGCAGAAAGATGCGAAGCGCATAATGGTTGGACTACACTTAAAAATACTCACGGTACCGCCAGAGTAAGCAACATTCAGGAAACTACTACATTTCAAATGGTTTGCTACAACAGTATTAACCAAAATGCCAGTGATTCTCTAATTATCTATGCTGGAAATTACCCAGCTGGTTGTTCCTCAAATGAAGGTTGGAGTACGACTACCGGCGAGTCTTGCGGGAGTGTTCTCGGTGCATATATTAACTTAAAACCTGGCTGCACTTCATTATTAGGGTTTAGTGCCACAACTGGCCAATCCTGTAAACAGTAAAAATAGCTTTTTCTACAAAAAGGATGTCAAAGTTTGACATCCTTTTTGATTTCGTATATACTCTCTTTATCCGTATGATTATTTCAAGAAATAGCTTAAAAGGGAGGCCCTAGCAGACTTTTTCTTTTGTCTGTCGGCCGCCCGAAAGGCGGTTTTTTGTTTGGTAAGTAAGGCTTGAATATTGACAACATAATCCCTGTTCTCCACTTCGAGGGTCTTTTTGTGTGGGGAGACAGGGGCAAGCTTTAAAGGATTTTGATTCCCGAGCGGTCGGGATAAATTTTTTTTAAAGCTTAAGTTCCGTCGAAAGACGGATTGTGGTTTTCAAATTTCTTAACAGGAAATTTAAGGGCGTACGGTGGATGCCTAGACTAAAAGTGGCGATGAAGGACGTGGCGTAGCTGCGATAAGCTTCGGGGAGGTGTGTAGCAACCTTTGATCCGGAGATTTCCGAATGGGGAAACCCTATATGGTAAACCCATATAATCGTAATCAGTAATGGTTACGATGCGAACCCGCTGAAGTGAAATATATCTGTCGGTGCAGGACAAAAGAACGAATGTATATT
>CAYQPS010000043.1:0-6171 GCA_964419555.1 uncultured Candidatus Saccharibacteria bacterium
ATTTTTACTCCAGCCGTCGATGTCTTTCCTCCACCTAGAGGGATACCAGTTCTTCGAATAAGAAATCAGAATGGTAAATATATTTTTACTTTGAAAATTAATCAGTCCAGCAGGCAAGATTGCATTGAGCATGAAGTTGAAATTGCGACCAAAGAAGAAATGGAGAAAATATTTATACTGCTTGGGTATAAAAAAGACGTTACAGTAGACAAAAAACGCATTAAGACAAAATACAAGGATATGGAAATAGTTTTAGATAAAGTAGAGCATTTAGGAGACTTTGTGGAGGCTGAAAAAGTGGTAACCGAAGAGAATCCAGAGGAAAGAAAAAAGATTCAAGATGAGCTGTTCGCTTTTTTAGAGACGCTCGGTATTTCAAAAGAAGACCAGGTTATCGATGGGAAATACGACATAATGCTTTTTGAAAAATTTAGAGTTAAATAAATTTATGTCTGTGAAAATAACTTATTTTGTCCACGGAACAACTACTGACAATGAAAAAGACATTCCCACAGGTTGGTTGCCTGGCGAATTGTCTACATTAGGCATAGAACAAGCAAAAGAACTTGGCAAGCTTGTTGCCGATAAGCATTTTGATGCCCTGTTTTGTTCGGACTTAAAAAGAGCAGTTGATTCTGCAAAACTTGGATTTGAAGATGAATACATGATTACGCCAGATGCGAGATTGCGAGAATGCAATTATGGAGACTGGAATGGCGAGAGAGCAGGATTCAATGAAGTCGTAGAGCGAAAGCAGAAATATATCGACAGACCTTTTCCTAACGGGGAAAGTTATAAAGATGTCGAAAAAAGAATGGATGATTTTGTTTCCAGCATAAAGCAGAATTACGAAGGCAAGCATGTAGCTATATTGGCTCACCAAGCACCGCAATTGGCCCTGGAGGTATTATTAAACAATAAAACTTGGGAACAAGCTATAACGGAAGATTGGAGAAAAATTAAGGCTTGGCAACCTGGCTGGGACTATCAAATAGATTAAATAATATGCATGAAATTGAAACCAAGGTTCTTGAAGTAGACGTAGAAGAAATTAAACAAAAACTTAAATTACTTGGTGCGAAAGAAACTCAAAACACACGTCTTTTTGTTGACTGGTATTGCTTGAAAGGAACGAAACAAGATGAACATACTTGGTATTTGAGAATTCGCACGACATCAGATGGGAAAAGTGAGATAAGTTATAAGTCGTTGCCTAAAATAACTGGCAACACGAGACATTCTGACGAGATTAACGTTAATGTAAATAATGCTATCCTCACAGGTAAAATTCTTGAAAGTATTGGCTTAGAAAATTATGCACATCAAGAGAAGGATCGAACCTCCTTTGTTTTTAAAGACTGGAATTTTGACCTAGACCAGTATCCCGGGATGCCTGCGTACTTAGAAATAGAAGGAAAGAGCCATGAACACGTACAGGAAGCGATAAAACTTTTAAATTTAGAAAATCACAAAAGTATTGGCGAAGGAGAAAGAATTTTAATTGAAAAAGAGTACGGATTAGACTGGTGCAATATGCGTTTTTAAAATATTAACTTGTTTTGCATTTGTCTTTTTCGCAAATCCGTGTTTTTTTACGGAGAACTATTGCGAAAAGCTGAGAGGGGAGTATACTGAAAGTAGGGTTATTTTCAATTATTACCTAGAACACTAACTTATGGGAGTCTCGATCGAGTTGGGCCTTGGCCCAATACGTCTGACACCCACTTAGCTTTAAGCTATGGTAATACATTGGAAATAGTCCTAAGAAGGACTCCGCTTTTAAAGCGGATTTTTTCTTTAACTTTTGGTTTTTTTGGGCTACAATACAGATATGGACCGTAAAAAGCTCTCAATACGTTTGGCTCTGCTCATCCTCTTTATTTTTATAGCAAATTTAGCAGCTATGAAGTTTTACTGGTACTATGCAATCTGGTGGCTCGATATGCCGATGCACTTTTTTGGAGGATTATGGTTGGGCCTCGCTTCTCTTTGGTTTTTCTCTTCTCCAAATTCGAATTTTACATTATCTACAACACTAATGTTAAAAGTTATGCTGGGGGTGCTTCTAGTCGGAGTTTCATGGGAGTTATTCGAGGTTCTGGTTAACAATTTTTCTACCCAAAATGCTTTTGATAGCTTCGACGTTGCTTCCGATATTTGTTTTGACTTAGCAGGTGGATTTTTCGCAACCTTTTATATTTTAAGAAGGACAAAAAATTATGTCTAATATTGCCAAAGTAACATTTTGCGGTGGGACGGGCTCAGTGACGGGAGCTAATTTTCTAATGGAGGCCGATGGTAAAAAAATATTAGTTGATTGTGGGCTTACTCAAGGAAGCAAGGTAGCAGACGACGTGAACTGGGAGCCATTTATTTATGATGCGAAGGAGATAGATATGCTTTTTGTTACTCACGCCCATGTGGACCATTTGGGTAGAATTCCTAAATTGGTAAGTGAAGGATTTCGCGGAAAAATATTTTCCACTCATCCTACCAAGGCACTTGCCGGGCCGATGCTTGAAGACACCATGGGTATTCTTTCAAAGAATACTGAATTTAATTTGAATAAAATTTACACGCCAGAGAATCTTAAAATAGCTATTTCACTTTGGAGCGGATTTAATTATCGTGAAAAAATAAAAATCACCGACAACTTGGAGGTATCTTTCTTAAACGCTGGCCATATTTTAGGCTCAGCGATGACGGAGTTTGTTTACAACGGCAAGAAAATTCTTTTTACTGGAGACTTGGGCAACAGCCCCTCACCCATACTCCCAGATACAGATAAAGTTACGGACGCCAATTACTTAATAATGGAAAGTGTTTATGGTGACAGAAATCACGAGTCCAGAAGCGAGCGCCGAAAGTTTTTAGAAGAAGCGATTGAAGACAACTACAAAAGAAAAGGGACGCTGATTATTCCCACTTTTTCTCTGGAACGTTCCCAGGAGCTCCTATTTGAGCTCAATAGCCTAGTAGAGGGGAATCGCATACCCGTAATGCCTATATTCTTTGATTCCCCTCTGGCGATTCGCTTAACAGAAATTTTTAAACAATATAAAGATTATTTAAACGAAACAGCACAGAAAGCCATGCGGAGTGACAAATATTTGTTTGATTTCCCAGGATTGCATTCCACTTTAAAATCCGAAGAATCAAAAATGATAAACTCTGTTCCCAATCCGAAAGTAATAATAGCTGGTTCAGGCATGTCCTCCGGTGGACGCATCGTGCATCACGAAAGACATTATCTACCCGACCCAAACAACACCATTCTACTTTTAGGCTATCAGTCTGTCGGTTCGCCTGGACGTTTGATTCAGGAAGGAATGAAAACGGTTCGCATTACCGGAGAAGACGTGTCGGTGCGGGCAAAGGTTAAAACCATCAACGGCTATTCTGGCCACAAAGATTCGGATGGTCTACTTGATTTCGTATTTGATATGCAAGAAACA
Source organism: uncultured Candidatus Saccharibacteria bacterium (assembly GCA_964419555.1). Taxonomy (GTDB): domain Bacteria; phylum Patescibacteriota; class Minisyncoccia; order Phycocordibacterales; family UBA9973; genus UBA9973. Next base: position 3,456 of record CAYQPS010000043.1, read on the forward strand.
TTGCAAAAAGTTTTTTTAGTCATGGGCGAGCCGAAGTCCTCAATGTTTTTAGTGCAGAAGCTTCGAGACAATCTAGGAGTACAGGCATACGCGCCACAGCGGGGAGAGAGCGTTGAACTACCTTGTTAGTTGTTTATTTGTTATTATATAACCATAAATATGGATTCAAATTCTTCAAGTCTTACCAATCTTGCCAATGGCAAACACGGACACACTCAAATAAAAATTTGTGTTTCTGGTGCGGCTGAAACTGGTCATTGCGGAGTGGATGCGCTAGATAAAGCAAAAGAACTGGGGCGTGAAATCGCTCGTCAGGGAGCGATACTAGTCACTGGTGCTACAACAGGTTTCCCGCTTTGGGTAGCTATGGGCGCCAAAGAGCTAAATGGAATATCAATAGGCTTTTCTCCAGCAGCTTCAGAAAGGGAACACATGGAAGTTTATAAACTCCCGATTGATTACCTGGATTTGATTATTTACACTGGTTTCGGCTATTCCGGGCGCGACTTGCTACTTACTCGCTGTGTGGACGCGGTTATTTGCGGTTGTGGACGAGTGGGTACTATTCATGAATTCACCATTGCATTCGAAGAGTCAAAACCGATAGGTATTTTCGAAGGACCGTGGGAGATGGGAAACCAGCTACAAGAAATTATAGATAAAAGTCATCGCCCTTTTGATAAAGTCGTTAAAGGAGATAACCCCAAAAAGCTTGTGGAAGACATTATCACTATGGTCAAGAAGCATAAAACAGGCGAATTGAAAATAACAAACTCGTAAATTTACTTCAAGCTTTTTAGAACTCTGGAGAAAGTTTCTGGATGGTTTTCTGCTAAGTCAGACAAAATCTTTCTGTCTAATAATATTTTATTCTTTTTTAGAGCATCAATTAGTCTGGAGTAAGACATGCCTAGTTCTCGTGCACCAGCATTTATCTTGATGTTCCAGAGTTTTCTGTTGTGTGATTTCTTGTCGCGTCGGTGGGCGAAAGCATAATTTCCAGCATGAAGAAGGGCTTCCTTTGCTTGGCGCTCTTTAGTGCTACGTCCGTGTCTAAATCCTTTTGTTTGTTTTAAAACACTTCTCCTTCGCTTCAGCGCGTGTACTCCCTTTTTAACTCTTGTCATGGTATTGGTTTAAAATTACAAAGCATTAACTGAAAGGCAGTAAATGACTTTTTGGTTTATTTTTAATTAAAAAGCTAAGACCCTTGCGACCGGCAAGCTGTTTGTTGCGTGACTGTTTGGCATTGAAGTGGTTGAATCCTGGCTTGCGTGAAATTACCTTACCATTTTTGGTAAGCTTCAGTCTCTTTGAAAATGATTTATTTGTTTTCATCATAATATTATTTTGCTTTTTCTATTGTTGTAATCAAGCCTTTCGGACCTCTTTTATAGCTATCGGACACTTTATATTCCACTGTAATCAGATGTAAAACTCTATCTAAGCGTTCTTTCAGAAACTTTTCATCCATATACTTCGCACGTCCAGCCAGGAAAAGTTCTACTTTGATGCGATGTCCTTCCTTGAGCCATTTCGAAGCGTTTTTCGCTTTGAGCTCGAGGTCGTGTTCGCCTGTGCCTATTTTTACTTGAATCGATTTGGTTTCGGTGCTCTTGGCTCCGGCCTTGGCTCGTTTCAACTTTTTGCTTGCTTCATACTGATACTTACCGAAATCCATTATCTTCGCCACTGGCGGATTTGCATTCGGTGATATTTCAATCAAATCTAAACCTTTACTTTGAGCCAATTCCAACGCATCTTTTATACTCAAAAGACCGAGATTTTGATTTTCATTATCTATAACCCGCAGTTCTTTAGCTCGTATTTGATTGTTTATTCGTTCACGCAATGGATAACGATGAATACTTTGACTGACAGATAATAGCTTATTTGCCCTTTAAAGTCAATATTTGTTGCATTAAAGCATCGGCTGGCAGAAACTTACCTTTTAGCGGAACATAGAATTTTCCTTTCACCCTAGTTTTATCAGCCGAAATAGGCATCCCAATAGCCTGTAGCAGTTCATGGTCATTGTAATTGTCTCCTATGGCCATTACATTCTCTCTTTTTAATTTAAAAATTTTCATCGCATTTCTTACACCCAAAGCTTTAGTTTGATGTTTCTTTATACCAATATCATATGCCTCACCATTCCAGACTGTATATAATTTTTTATCTTTTTTTACTATGTCTTCAATTTTTTTGATTTTATTTTTACAGTGGATGGTGATGATAAATTCTTTCGGTTCGAAACCTTTTATGTCTTTATTTCTGATTATTTTTAATTTTGGAAAAATATTTTTGAAAACTCCAAAACTATTTATGTGTTGATAAATTTTCCCCCTGTGCCAAGTAGCACTACCATTTTCATAAGTTAGGCTGACAAAAGGCAAAACCTCTCGGAACATTTCTTGCAACATATAAAGTCCTCGGCCAGAACTAATATTTATCAGAAACCCCTTCTCGTTCAGCTGCGTTATCTGCTCTATTTGTCTTTTCTCGATTACTTTTGTTTCTAAAGTAGTAGTATTGCCAACTTGTTTTATCTTAGTACCTCGAGGTACTAGTACACCATCGACATCAAAAACAATCATCTTAATTGGCCTCAGTTCTTTCTTCGTAAGTTGGTTCAGTGGTTTCATAAAGAGTATTATACTCGGAAATGAAAGGAAATGGTATAATCCTCCACACCATGGCTGAACAATTCAAATCG
>CAYQPS010000044.1:0-6145 GCA_964419555.1 uncultured Candidatus Saccharibacteria bacterium
TGCCCGCCCTCCATTTTCGCCCGCATCCGCAAGCAGGATTTAATTTCTTCGCCATACAGCGCGCCTTCGGCGCGCCCGCATTTTTCTCTCACAACTGCAGAAGTTTCGGAATGTGAAGTAATTATATCCTTTGCGCGAAATTATTTCCAACAAAACTACTAAAATGGACTCGGCAGGGCGAAACAATATTTTTGGGGATATGGATTCGCCCTGCCTCGACTTAATTATTTTTTCACGAGATTCTGCCCGCAGGAGGGGTTTGGGGAGGAATGCGGGGGCATTAAGTTTAAATGTCAATTTAAAAATCATCTGGTCTGCTATCTGGCTTACTCATATCTCCTCTCGATAATGGATGAGCCAAGGATGAAACTTGTAGCTCAAAATGATTTTTTAATTGCTCAATGGTGTATCCTGCGCATCCTTCTTTTCCAAAATCTCCTAAAGTTAGATGCATTCCACCGACTACACATTTAGTGACTCCTAGTTCTTTTAAGGTTTCTATTAAGTTTCGCCAAGAATCATTTATAGAAACACCCTCAAAAAATGGGTGGGGGTCATTGTTGTGTGTGGGCACAATATAAATTTCATTTCCAGAATCTTTTAAAATTGGAGAGATTTCTCGAGTCGTATTACTTACTTGATTGTGTCCTTCAAAAAGTAAAACAGGGGCACCTTTTTTCGCTTTTAAAATTCGCTCAAAACCTTTTTCCACTATATCAATTCTTGAGTCAGGCTCACGAACTTTAGCAGCATGAACATCTGGATGATGAGTTTGTTTAACATAGTAAGGGTGAACCATTATTCTAATAGCGCCCCGATTTTTCAAAATACTTGCTTGGAGCTTCGATCTTTCTGCCTGGTTAAGTGAAAATAGGTCACGCACAAAAGCACTTCCAATTTCTTGTGTTGATTTACGAACTTCGGGGTTGGCTTCTTGGCGAATCACTCTTTCTGGGGATTTCATGTTTTGTATATTATACCAAATTTTAAATTCCAAAAGAAAACCGCTCGTTGGGTTTTCCCTTCGAGCGGTGTTTTGCTCACGAAATTTACTGCTTGACGGGCTCGGGACCTTCGTGAATCGGTCCCGGCCCGTTTTTGAACACCCACTCACCAGTTGATGAGGATGAAAAATGTGGAGTGCTCAGCCCACTTTGTGGGCAAATTGTAAGTCAGGTATGACGCGTCCAGTACGGCTTCCGCGCCACCTTTGTAGTTTCGGAATTGATATTCAATCCGATACCACAATTTGCTGTTGCGAGAATACACTTCGACAATCTTTCCTTTGGCATACTCATTCTCGAAGCAGCGGTCAACGGCGAGCGGGTACTTCTGGCCGTAGGCGCAAACGTCGTCCCCGATGTTCACCCATACTGGCGTGCCAACAGCAAGAGATTTTTTCTCGAAGGCAGAGCGAGGATACATTCCCACTTTGACAGAATCAACCGGTACCGGTTGTGCCGACACAGTAGTGGAAACCACGAGAGTGACGGCGACGAACACGAATGTAAAGAACGGGCGCATTATAGTACTCCGGGATGAGAGATGACTTGAGGGAGACCTGCGTACCCTTATATTATACACCCTTTAAGTTAAAAAGTCAAGTAAAAAACCCTTTGTTTTTAAGCTAATAAACGGCTCAACGGCCGTTGAGCCGTTGAATCCTACTGACTGATTAGATTTTTCCGCTCAATACAAAAAAGAGGCTGATGAGTCCAAATACAAATGCCAATACTACGGCTGCTGAGGCCAAATCTTTACTCCTACCAATTGCTTCATCTTGATCGGGATGGAGTTTAGTAAGAGCTATTTCGATAGATGTATTTTGAATTTCGGTAACTACAATAAAAAACCAACAAAAGATTAACAATAGTAATTCGTGAGCTGAAAGTGGTCCGAAAAGAAAATATACTGCTGATATTCCAATAATTCCAAAAACAATTGTTTCGAAGCGAACAGCGAAGTCGCGGGTGAAAGCATATTTTAGTCCTCGGAGTGGATGGGAAAGTCTGTTAATCCAATACTTCATTTCGTGTTTTTAATTATATCACAACGGCTCAACGCCGTTGAGCCGTTGGCGTAAAAAAAAGCGAGCCCCGATCTAGGAGCTCGCCGTCTTCATTTTCAACTCTCAACCAGCGAGTACGCTTCTCGCCGTTGTGCGCCAGATGGTTTCCAACTCAGCGTACACCACCATCAACCTTTGCCGTTCGTCTGGGTTTATGATGGGAGTGAGCGCAACCTTTCGTAAATCGCTCACATGTTGCGCTATCGCCGAAGACTCCACCGATTCCTTGCCGAGAGCCCTTGCAAGTGCTTTCACGGCCTCTGGTACACGCGCTCTATCGAGCAAGCGTCCAACTGACTCTGCGGATTGATCGATTGGTCCGCTTGATCTGTTTTCGAGTTCCAACAGATCAGCCAATTCGCTCCATGCCGCGCAGTCATCATCAGTCGGTTCCGCATCCCCGATGTAAATACACGATAGTCCCGTCCACGCTTGCTGAAACAACATCATGGTCCCAGACTCATTCTCAGAGCCCACTTCACGTCCTGCTGTCATTGAATCTCCTTTCATTTAGTCCGGCGAGCCGGAACGGTAATGTATCAAACCGGCACTTTTCTACTTTGCCGGATGAGTTTGAACATGCTTCCACACCCTCTACAGTACAGGAGCAAGGAAGGCACTCCGACAACAATCGTATACGAGAGCATTCCCATCCAGAAGGTTGATACATACCCAGCGATACCGATTGTTCCCAGTACCCCATACTTCACGAACTTGCTGGCATCGGCATGGTTGCCCTCTTGCTTCATGAAGCGGTAGTACCGGGCGCAGATGATTGGGTAAAGCAGAAACGCTCCGAGCACCGCTAATCCTTTCAAAGTCCACACGAATCCACGAACTTCAGTCCTTGCTTTCATTGTTCGGTCTCCCGTTCGTTGAGTGAATCGTCGGCTTTGGCAAGTTATCGTCTTCTGGGATTTCGAATATCATCCAACAGAAAGCAGAGCCGGCGTACCAGAAAGTTAGAAATACATACAAATAGAGGCCCAAACTCCATTCCGATGAATCACAACTACCGCGCTTGATACACAAGCCGGTAAAAGCGAAGACGGTCATGACACACGCAAACATAAAACCAAACATAATGGACACATCCAGTCCACGACGCATCATGTTTCGTATATTACTCATACTTCACCTCCCGCTAGTGCGGAGCTAAGTTTTTTTGTTACAGAACAACGCCAACGCTTACAATACAACAAACTTCTAATTCAATCAATACCACCCGCATTCCTCCCCAAACCCCTCCTGCGGGTGAATCTCGCCGAAATACATTAGTCGAGGCAGGGCGAATCCATATCCCCAAAAATATTGTTTCGCCCTGCCGAGTCCATTTTAGTAGTTTTGTTGGAAATAATTTCGCGCAAAGGATATAATTACGTCACAATTTTTTTAACTCTTTTATTTGACTTTTGCTTTTTTAAGCATAATCTTAATACAGAAAGAAATGCTCTTTCGAGCTCCTCGGCTTAAGCCGATTTTAACTCCTACGGAGACACACCTTGAAAGCCACAGGAAAACCCATAGTTCTCCCGCCAGGGTGCGGGATGATAGGGAAGGACGCGAACGGGGTTTTTCATCGTCATGAAGATGGAGACATCATACAGTTCTTCAGTCTAGAGGACGATTCTTCGCCTCCCCCAAGAGAGAAAAGGAAAGATGGACCAATCGTTGTTCCTGCTGGTTGCGGGATAGGTGTCAAAGGAGTGGATGGTCTGACGCGGTATTTTGCCGGGTCAGAAATTCTGATTTTCACTTCACAGTCTTTTTCACCACTTTGTGAGGGGTGGAAGAAGAATGGCAATGGCATCTTGGTTTTTCTAGAGAAGTAGTAAGGCAATCGTCCGACCGGCCGATTGAAACGAAGTTCAAGTGAGGGGGAAACGTGCGAACACTTGTTGTGCAGTCGCTCGATGGGTCACCGGTATTGGTGTATGAGAGAGGTAAGGTTATTTTGGAAGACACTTCGGTGCGGATAATTGTCGATGGCAATGCCGATGTGTGTCCCAATCTGGGAGAGGTCATGGCTTCTCTCGGAAATACGTCATCAGACGTCAGGGAAGAGTCAGCTGCCACAGTTGGATTCTGACAGTCCTTGCAGTATCGAAGAGCTCGGCCGTCCTATAGACGGCCGAGCTCGAGTTTTTTATATTAAAGTTTTCTTGTGGAAATTCTTGATTATGATATAAACGATAGTAGGGCAGTTCGTCTAGAAACAATGAAATATTGGGGGCCGAATAATGGTGATAGTTTGCGTAGGTTGCGGAGAGCGCGTGGGGGAGCAGCCTCCACTAGAAATTCCGGGCGTATCTCCAGGAGTGTGTAAAGACTGTAAGGGCAACATTCCAGTTCGGCCCTTGCTCCGAGTTGTGTTGGACTCTCCTGTTGCGGAAGTAACAAAATCCGCCTAGTCAGGAAGTGAAGCGAAAAAAAGGCGAGGAGCGGTGTCTGACGACACCACCTCGCCTTTTTCTTTTGTGTAATAAATGCTAAATTTTTGATACGGAGATGTGGCAGAGAGGTTGAATGCACCGGTTTCGAAAACCGGCATGCTGAAAAGCATCGGAGGTTCGAATCCTCCCATCTCCGCAATGACAATTTTAAAAACGAAATCTGAAAGTTGTCTTGGAATTAGCTCAATATTTTCTGTCCTTTGATAACTCTGACGAGTACGATTATAATCGCTACCACAAGAAGTACATGAATAAATCCTCCTATAGTATACGAAGTCACCATGCCGAGAAGCCAGAGAATAACCAAAATTACTGCTATTGTTGTAATCATAATTTTTTGTTAATTTTTATAATAGACTTGCTAGTTTCCTGCAGCACCAGTGGCTCCTGTAGAACCTGTAGAACCTGTAGCCCCAGTAGCTCCCGTGGCGCCTGTAGGACCCGGTAATGGTACTGTTATAACGTTTGTGTTACCAGGATTATTACTATTGTTACGTATAGCTGGTAAGCCGTAGAAAAAGAAAAGCGCAACTAATGCAAGCGCAATTATTACTCCTACTATTAAACCTAAGCCCGAATCACTACTCTGTCCGCTAGATGGTGTATTTATTACTGTTGTCATAAAATTTTAATTTTTCTTTTTATAGAGATTAATTATTAAAGCGAACTTATAAGCCATCCAAACAAACTGAACTTATCCTCTTGTTCAAGGATTAAATTCTCGACCTTTTTTTGTTGTTGTTTTGAAATATCTGCTTGGCTTTCAATTTGGGTTCTTTCTGCGGAGCTTTCTGTTTTTAAGGCTAAAGTGTCGAGAATATAACTTTGATCTTTCATTTGAACCATCTGAAATCTGAGCACCCCTAGTTTATTACCCATCAGAAATGTTCTTAAAGCACTCCTGTTTTCTATGGCACTGATGGCGTTTTCAGATTTTTCCATGGAACTACTTTGTTTTTCAGTGACATCTTTTAATTTTTTTATATTTTCTTCTGCTACCACTTCATGCTCTGTCAGGACCTTGTCATCACTTATTATACTGAGAAAATCAACTTTATTTTCTAGAGCGTTGTATCTATACATGCTGTCATATTCATTCACACGGTCGTCTTCTAAGTTTGCAAAAGCAGAAAAAGAATAAAGAGAGAAAAATAACATGATGGGCAAAATCATAAGCGATATTCTCGTTATTATTGTTACGGGTTTCTTCATACATCCGAAGCCGTACTGTGTCTTTAATTATTACAAAACAAGACCACCCTGCTAGAGGCAGGGTGGTCTTTGCAAAATATGTCGAAATATATGTTGCTATCTATCTAGAGAGTTTTTAAATTAGATTTATTTTATTGGTGATGTTGGAGTTGGAGTTGGAGCTGGTTGTGGAGTTGGTGTTGTATCTTCTGCGTTTTTTATAATTTTATTTTCCATTTTATTTATTCTTTGTTAATTTTTATACAATCGACCTACTACTGTTTGTACACTCTTTTTATAGTGCCGTCTTCGAAGTAGAAAAATTACATTGTGTAATGTTTAAGAGTTTGGTGATTCTTGGTTTTCTAGTTTGACTGCCGCTTCAGGAGTAGACACTGTCTTACTCATTAGAAACATTTTGACAATACCGAGA
>CAYQPS010000045.1:0-6141 GCA_964419555.1 uncultured Candidatus Saccharibacteria bacterium
CTTTACCCGAAGCAACCATTTTTGGCTTATTTTTGCAGCGGTTTTTAGGTGAGTTTTTGTCCTTTTTATATCAAATTCCATCACAATTCTAATCATAACAGAAAAGCAGGCCAAAAAGAACTTCAGCGTAAAAAATTTTCAAATATTAGTTGAAATGCTATACTTCCAGCATGGACAAAATCGATGAGCTGCTTACTCGCGGAGTTGATAAAATCTATCCTTCCAAAAAGTCGTTAGAACAAGTTCTGCGTTCCGGCAAAAAACTAAAACTCTATCAAGGTTTCGACCCAACAGGCACAAAATTGCACATTGGTCATATGGTGGGTTTTCGCAAGCATCGCCAGTGGCAAGACCTAGGCCACGAGGTAATTTTTCTTATTGGTGATGGTACTGGTCAAGCAGGGGATCCTTCTGGCAAGCAAAAAACACGAGAAAAATTTTTTACCCAAGAAGAGCTACGAGCAAACGCAAAAGATTATTTAACCCAGGCTTCTAAAGTTGTACGTTTTGATGGAGAAAATCCTATCAAAATTATGTACAACGGAGATTGGCTAAACAAACTACACTTGGTAGATATTTTGGATATTGCGCAACACTTTTCAGTTCAACAACTAATAGAGAGAGATATGTTTCAAGAGCGACTAAAAAGTGGAGAGTCCATAAATTTGCGAGAATTTCTATATCCACTCTTGCAAGGATATGATTCTGTGGCCATGGATGTAGATTTGGAATTAGGTGGCTCAGACCAAACATTCAACATGCTTGCTGGGCGTTCTTTAATGAAAGCCATGAAGAATAAAGAAAAATTTGTAATGACCACACCGCTTCTCTCTGACTCCAAGGGCGTTAAAATTGGAAAAACGGAAGGCAATGTCATAGGTCTGACTGACACACCTGGGGATTTGTTTGGCAAAATTATGTCTTTGGGTGATGATGCAATTATTCCAATGTTTACGCTCTTAACAGATGTACCACTGGAAGAAATATTAAAATTAAACCTAAAAAAAGAAGCGATGGTCTTAAAGAAAAGAGTGGCATCTCTCTTGGTTGCCGCGCTTCATAGTGAAAAGGAGGCAGTAGATGCGGAGAAGAATTTCAGCAACACTTTTCAAAAAAAAGAAATTCCAGAAGAAATTGAAGAGATAAAAGGAGGAAATAGGTCAGTAGATGTATTAGTAGATGCTGGAGTTGCAGAGTCAACTTCTGCCGCCAGGCGTTTATTTGAAGCCGGAGCAATCACTGACATGACCGACGACAAGAAACTAACTGCCAAAGATAAATTTCAAACAGGACATGTTTACAAAATTGGGAAACACCGCTTTATAAAAATAAAATAACCCCGACCTGGGCCGGGATTATTTTTAGTGGTATCTGTTGTCTGGGTCATCATCATCTGAATCAAAATCACTCAGTTCTTCTACTGGTTCTATCGGCTCTCCATCTTCTTCATCATTTATCTTAAAACTTTTTTCTTCTACCAACTCCTCATCGTCATAACTCATAAGTTTTCTAAATTTTTTTAGTAACCTGCTAATAAAATTTTTTTTCACCAAGGTTAAATTAACCCTGGGTTGAAATTTCTTATTTTGTAACAAAATATCAGATGCTTGGCAATAGAATATGTGGATAACTCCTACACCTATCATATTTTATGCGCAAAAGCAGTAATAGCTATGGCCATAGCGTCTAGTTCGTCGTCCGAAGTCTTAGAATTGTCCATCTCTACCAACATTTTTACCATCTTCATCATCTGGTCTTTAGTCGCCCGGCCATAACCAGTTGTAGCTATTTTTATTTGAGGGGGAGAAGCTTCAAAAATTTTAAGTCCAGCGCAATTTGCTTCATAAATTACAACCCCACGCGCCTCCGACACACGCATCACTGTTTTCTGGTTGGTGGTCAGGAACAAAGTTTCTATAGATAATACTTCCGGTTGGTATTTCTTTATTACCCTCTTTACTTCTTCGCCGATCAAGCTTAGTCTTTCACCGAATGGAAGTTTCGCAGAAGTTTTAAAACATTCCGAATACAACACTGTTTCTCTTTTTTCACTCTTGTTCTTTTCAAGCACAGCGATACCCAATCGCTCGTACCCTGGATCTATTCCTAAAATTCTCATAGAAGCTTGTCCTGTTTTTCTTCTTTTAACGTAAATCCTAAATGCGCATACGCCTTCTTGGTAGCGACTCGTCCGCGCGCAGTACGCTCCAAAAGTCCGAGCTGAATCAAGTAAGGCTCGATTACTTCCTCGATAGTCGCTTCTTCTTCAGATAGTGCTGCACTCATGGTGTTTAAGCCGACAGGCCCGCCTTTGAATTTTTCAATTAAAACTTCCAGAAATTTTCTATCGGAAGAATTCAGTCCGATGTCATCGACTGCCAGCATGTGCAGAGCATCTTTTACAGTTTTTTTATCCAAACCTTTCTTGTTTACCTGTGCAAAGTCACGGACTCTTTTTAGAAAATAATTTGCGGTGCGCGGAGTGAATCGGCTTCTCTTGGCAATCTCCATCAGTGCTTCTTCTTCCAATTCTGTTTTGAGCAATTTACTGGACCTTCTTATTATTTCCGCAATTTCTTTTTCAGAATAAAATTCTAACCGGAAAACTCCACCGGAGAAACGGGAACGAAGAGGGGAGGAGACGAGTGCTACCCGGGTCGTCGCTGCAATCAGAGTAAAAGGTGGCAAGTCTAGTTGAATAGTGCGAGCCGAAGGTCCTTTGCCGATAATTATATCCAAAACTCCAGACTCCATAGCAGGATAGAGAATTTCTTCTACCATTTTATTTAACCTATGAATCTCGTCTATAAAAAGTATGTCACCAGAGGTGAGGTTGGTAAGAATCGAAGCCAAGTCGCCTACTTTCTCAATAGCGGGTCCAGAAGTTATTTTCATCTGTTTGCCCGTCTCCTTGGCAATGAGGTGTGCTAGGGTCGTTTTACCCAATCCTGGAGGCCCGTAGAAAAGAATGTGCTCAGGTATATGCCCTCGTGCGGAAGCAGCCTCGAGTAGGATCTTAACGTTATCTTTTATGTGTTTTTGGCCAATATATTCTCCCCAGGAGGCTGGCCGGAGAGTTTGGTCTAAGACCAAATCCCCTAAATCATCTACTTCTTTCTGGCTTGTATTGGTTGCCTCTTTCGGCTTTTTACTTGACTTTAATTTCATATTATGCTATACTATAAGAGTAGGTATTTTATCAACATGGTATACACAGCTATATACACATTATAGCATTTGTAGTTTTTTACATACAGTATAATTGTTCTAAGAGTTCGTGTTGAAGAAGACACTAATCTCTAAGCAATCAGCCATTGGTTATACAAGTTTGCGCAGGACGTTCTGGTAACTTTTATTAGTTCTCTGGGGTTATCCTTCAAAAATTTGTTACTTTCTGGGCTTAGCCCTAAAAGGATTGTTTAGAGATTAGTGTTTTTTTATTTCTATTCCTCGTCTAGGCTCACCACACTTGCCACTTCTTCTAGTGAAGTAATTCCATTTATGACTTTTACTATGCCATCTTGGCGCATAGAAAGTATTCCTTGGGTTCGGGCGATTTTTTTAACTTCACGTTCGCTTGGATTTTCTAAAATTATTTTTTCTATATTTTCGTCAGTTTTAATTGCTTCAAAAATTCCTATTCGTCCACTGTATCCGGTCATATTGCATTTCTCACAACCAGTAGGGTAGAAAAATTTGGAGGGCACGTCTGTTTTTATATTATATTTAGACACATCTTTGCCTTCTTCTTTTATACTCACCAATATCGCTTTGATTATTTTAGATTCTTCCTCGCTTGGAGCTTTCTCCACTTTGCATTCTAAGCAGAGTTTTCGCACCAGACGTTGGGCGATAGAGATGGACAGAGCAGAGACCATTATTTTCGGATTAACCTTAAGGTCGATGAGTCGGGGGATAACACCAGCAGCATTGTTTGTGTGGAGTGTGGAATAAACCATGTGTCCAGTAAGAGCAGATTGCACGGCGATTTGCGCAGTCTCTTCGTCACGGATTTCACCTACCATGATTACGTCTGGGTCTTGGCGGAGCGCTGAATGCAGTCCTTCTGGGAATGTGTAGCCCTTCTTTATGTTTACTTGAGTCTGGGTTATGCCGGAGAGGTGGTATTCTATCGGGTCTTCAATGGTAATTATATTTATTTCGGTAGAATATATTTCTCGCAAGAATGCATAAAGAGTAGTCGTTTTTCCAGACCCAGTCGGACCTGTGACCAAAATCATGCCGTTTGGTTTCGCAATTTCCTCTTTTATCATATCCAAAAGAGACGGCTCAATTCCCAAATCTTTGAAATCCACGCGTATGGACTTGGGGTCGAGTATTCGCATCACAATGGCCTCACCATACGCTCCCGGAATTAGAGAACTACGGATATTTATTTCTTCATCCACTTCCATAATAGCAAAGCGTCCATCCTGTGCCATTTTTGAATTTAGTTTCATGCCCGAGAGGAGTTTGATGCGAGAATTTAAAAGCTTGTATATATCTAAACTCAAAAAAGCAACATCTTCAAGAACACCATCGAGACGTAATCGCAATCTACTTCTTTCCTTTTCTGGTTCCAGGTGAATATCGGAAGCCTTAATGGCAATTCCACCGGCCAAAATTATTTCAAGCAAGTGAGAAACTTTGTGAATTTGGTCGCCTTTAACTGCGGAGGTAATTAATTTCTCTATGTCTTGCATCTTGGTTATGTTTTTCGTGGTATCACGAAGTACTTTAACTGAGATATCCAACCCCCCAGCCTTTGTGCCCTCTGCCATTGAAAGTTCTTTATATCTATCCCAAACTTTATTCAAACTTGCCCAAGAGGCCATGTAAAAAACAGGAACCAAACTTTGTTTTTCGATTTTTTCTCGAAGTGTCGCGACAAGTTCATCCGAAGGGGAACGCAAAGCGACCAAAATGTTTTTACCATTGAGCTTAAAAGGCGCGACTTTCATTTCACGCGCATCTTTCTCCGGTATTGACCGCAAGGCTTCATTGTCCACACTCAGTCCGGCGAGGTTAACATAAGGGAGACCGTATTTTGACTGCGAGAGTGCTTCTATCAATTCTTCCTCTTCTACTTTATGCAAATCATCCAGCTGTTTGTTTTGTTTTTCTTCATCAAAATCCGCCATAATATATAAAGTATATCTTAAATGGTACAATTTACATAATGCCGCAAAAGCCTAAAACCTTGGTTTTACTTGATGCCCACGCCATCATTCACCGTGCGTATCATGCCCTGCCCGAGTTTTTGTCCTCGAAGGGTGAACCCACAGGAGCTCTGTACGGTCTTTCAAGTATGCTCATGAAAATTATTACTGAGCTTAAGCCTGACTACATTATAGCTTGCTACGATTTACCTGGTAAGACTTTCAGGCACGAAGCTTATAGCGCATACAAAGCAGGAAGAGCCAAGGCTGACGATGCCCTAATCGCACAACTAAAAAATTCACGCAAAATTTTTGACAGTTTCAGTATTCCGATATATGACAGTCCTGGATTTGAGGCGGACGACGTACTGGGTACGATAGTTAAGCAATTCAAAAAAGATAAAAATGTGAATATTATCATTGCTTCTGGTGATATGGACACCATGCAGTTGGTAGATGATAAAAAAACCCAAGTCTACACTCTTAAGAAAGGGATAAATGACAGTATTTTATATGATGAGGGTGCGGTTGTTTCTAGATTTGGTTTCAAGCCGGTGTTGCTTCCTGACTATAAAGGACTACGAGGGGATACATCAGACAACATCATTGGAATAAAAGGTATTGGAGAAAAAACAGCAACTTCGTTGATTCAAAATTTTGGAACCATTGAAGAAATTTACAAAAAAATAAAGAAAGAACCTGAATTATTTAAAAAATCCGGGGCAAGTCCTAGAATAATTGAATTAGTTAAGAGCAACGAAGAAGAAGCTTTATTTTCGAAAACCCTGGCAACAATTCGCACAGATGCGCCCATAAAATTTAAATTACCAGAGAAAAGTTTTTGGCAGTCGGCAGATATAGAAAAAGTAGGTAAAGTTTTTACAGAATTTGAATTTCGTAGCTTATTTGCACGACTCAAAACCTTTTTTAGTAGTGGGCAGAAGGCAAATTCAGCAGAATTTTCTCAGGTCCTCGGTTTCCC
>CAYQPS010000046.1:0-6115 GCA_964419555.1 uncultured Candidatus Saccharibacteria bacterium
TGCTACATGAACAAATCAAAAACGGCATAAAAGAAGCAATGATGGCAAAAGACACCGTCCGGCTGGAAACTATGCGGGGCATGTCGGCTGCTTTTACCAACGAACTCGTGGCCAAAGGTAGAAAGCCGAACGAGATGCTTGTAGATGAAGAGGCGCTTGCCGTCATCACTCGCCTTTCCAAACAAAGAAAAGATTCTATTGAACAATTTAAAGCGGGTAACAGAGATGACCTAGTAAAAGAAGAAGAAGCCCAGCTTGCCATACTTCTGACTTATTTGCCGAAACTTATGGATAAAAGCGAGGTTGAGAAAATTGCCCGCGCCAAGAAAGATGAACTCGGAATTACGGACGCCACCAAGAAAGGCATGCTGATGTCAGCACTAATGAAAGATTTGAAAGGCAAAGCCGACGGCTCTGTGGTGAAAGAAGCAGTGGATTCTCTTTTCTAAAATGGGAATGTTTAGTAAAAAAATTACTTTAGTTACACACGACGGCTCTTTTCACGCAGATGATATTTTTGCCTGCGCGACACTCTCTTTAATTTTAGAAAATAAAAATGAACAATTTGAAGTAATTCGAACGAGAGATGAAGAAAAAATAAAGACGGGGGACTATGTTTTCGATGTCGGTGGTGTGTATGATGAAGAGAGCAATAGATTTGACCATCATCAAGTGGGCGGCGCGGGCAAAAGACTCAATGGCATAGAATATGCTTCGTTTGGATTGGTTTGGAAGAAATTCGGTATGGAGCTTTGCGGAGACAAAAAAGTATTTGATTTAATTGAAGATAAACTGGTTGCCCCGATAGACGCGGCAGACAATGGTTTTGATTTGGTTGAAAATAAACACAAAATCTCCCCATATTTTATACAGCAATTTTTTTACTCCATGAGGCCTACTTGGAGAGAAGAAAGTTTAAGTAAAGATGAAATATTTTTAGAGTGTGTAAAAATTGCTAAAACTGTTTTATCTCGTGAGATAGTACAGGCCATGGATGCGATGCTTGCCGAAGAATCTGTTATTTCTATTTACAACAAAACAGAAAATAAAAAAATAATAGTTTTAGACAAAAGATACCCGTTTGAATATGTTCTACATAATTTTCCTGAACCACTTTTTGCAATATACGAAAGAGACACCGACAAGTTATGGGGAGTTGTAGCGATAAGAGAAGACCCGAAAACTTTTAAGAATAGAAAAAATTTCCCTTCAAGCTGGGCGGGATTGCGTGATGAAGAATTACAGAAAGTTTCTGGCGTGCCAGACGCTGTTTTTTGTCATCGTGGACTTTTTCTGGCGGTGGCTGGCTCCAAAGAAGGAGCTATTAAATTGGCGGAGATTGCGCTAGAATCGTAAATATATGGCTTTCGTAGACGAAATGAAGATTTACGCCGAGGCGGGGCGTGGAGGCGACGGTGTGGTCAGATGGCGGCAGGAGAAATTCGTGCCCAAGGGCGGGCCCTCAGGAGGCGACGGAGGCCGTGGAGGCGACTTTTTTGCCATGGCTGTGCGAAATGTGCACGTGCTCTCGAAATATAAAGCAAAGAAAAGTTTCAGCGCTGGGCGCGGAGGAGATGGCAGTAATAAAAGTTTGCATGGCAAGAATGGTGAGGACTTTGCCTTAGAGTTGCCGGTTGGTTCTATTATCACAAACAATACAACTGACCAAACTTGGGTGCTATCCGAAGAAGGGCAGAAAGTTCTGCTCCTTCGCGGAGGATACGGAGGATTCGGTAACGAACATTTTAAAAGTTCGACAAATACAACTCCCATGGAATGGCGCCCGGGACAGGATGGAGAGAGTGGAAATTTTAAAATAGAGCTTGAGCTTTTCGCCGATGTTGGATTAATAGGCCTTCCGAATGCTGGTAAATCTTCTTTACTAAATACTTTAACCAATGCGGAGGCAAAAGTGGGGGACTATCCTTTCACAACTCTTGACCCAAACTTAGGAGATTTTTACGGACACATTATCGCCGATATTCCAGGAGTCATTGAAGGCGCTTCAGAAGGCAAGGGTCTCGGCGTGAAATTCCTCCGTCACATTAAGCGTACGAAAATGCTCGCGCACTTAGTATCTTTTGACAACGCCAACATGGGCAAGGCTTACAAAGAAATTCGCAAAGAACTCGCGAAGTATGACAAGAAATTAAAACTGGGGGACGACGGGCTTTCAGAGAAAGAAGAAATAATTGTTCTCACCAAATCAGATGTAGCAAAAGATGTTAAAGATATAAATAAAAAGATAAAAGATTTTAAAAAGTTCAGTAGTAAAGTTTTCACTCTGACTCTTTACGACGATAAATCTGTAAAAAAATTCAGAGACGAACTCGTAAAAATTCTAAAGAAAAAGAAATAACTTTGTTTTGACAAAATTTGTAATAGTTGTACTATCAAAATAGTCTTGATCATTGTCACCTTTAGGAGGAATCCTTGATGAATACAACTTTGGCAGGAGGAAAGCAAGACGTTGGACGGCGTTGTTTGGATGCTGAGTCTGGTTCGGTGGTCGAGTTAGGTGTGTACGATTTTTATGAATGGGGCATCAGTCTCGATGGACTCCTTTACTTTCGCACCGAGGGCAACGACATCTACGGCGTTAACGGCGATGGCAGTACTTTTTTTATGTACAACAGCGGACCCGCTCAAGAATGGCGCATCGATAATTACAGTAGTTTGTACTATCGCCTTGCCGATAACTCTTTTTTCCGCCTGAGTTTCCGCTTGGGAAGAAGAGAAGAACCTTTTTATCTCGGCAATTTTGACTGCAAGACATGGGATCTGGGAGACAATGGAACACTGTATCTTCAGATGAAAGGAGATGAATTCTTCGTGATCTGGGAGGATAAAATAACATCTCTGGGGGTCCATTCGTGCGATGAGTGGAAGGTCGGCAGGGATCGACGGTTGTACCTGCGTCGGGGAAACCACTTCTTTTCCTTTGGAGTCGACGAGAAATCGCTAGGTCGCCATCGCTGGG
Organism: uncultured Candidatus Saccharibacteria bacterium; assembly: GCA_964419555.1. Classification (GTDB taxonomy): domain Bacteria; phylum Patescibacteriota; class Minisyncoccia; order Phycocordibacterales; family UBA9973; genus UBA9973. The sequence continues at coordinate 2,981 of CAYQPS010000046.1, forward strand.
AAACCTGGGGTGTGGATTCTGGTGGCACCCTGATCGTTCGTCGCAACAATGATTTCTTCGCTTGCACCAGGAGAACTCGTAGGCGACCAGATATCGCCCAGAATAGGCCTCCTCGCTTGGTTGGCACTCGAAGTTGCTTTTCATGGATGCCGGGCGGGTGGGGTATTTACATGAAAGAAGGTACGAGGTTTTTCATCCTCGTCGTAAGGTTGTTTTGAGTAAATCACCGCTCACAGAGATTGCCCACGGGCTCTCTGTGGGCGGTTTCTGTTTTTATATATTTAAAAGCAAGAAAATATGATAATATAATCACAATGGAAAATAGGTATTATTTTACTATAGGTCTTGAAATACACGCCGAATTAAAAACAAACACCAAGATGTTTTGTGCTTGCAAGAATGACCCGGACGAAGAAAGGCCGAATGTAAACATCTGTCCAGTCTGCATGGCGCATCCGGGGGCGTTACCGGTAATCAATAAAAAGGCGGTGGAGAATGTCATTAAAGTCGGCTTGGCGCTCGACGGTAAAATTGCGGACTTTACAGAATTTGACCGCAAGAATTATTTTTATCCAGATATTCCTAAAGGTTATCAGATTTCGCAATACAAATACCCAATAGTTTCTGGTGGACGCTTGGGTGAATTTGATATTACTCGCGTGCATTTAGAAGAAGATACTGCGAACAATAAGCACGACAGGGGAGATTTTTCACTTATAGATTTCAACCGCGCCGGAGTGCCTTTAATGGAGCTCGTTACTGAGGCGCATACATTCGAGAGTGCGGAAGAGACTGCTAAAGCAGCGACAAATTTCGCAAAGGAGTATCAATTACTACTTTGGTATCTCGGGGTATCTGAGGCCAACATGGAGAAAGGCGAAATGCGAGTAGAGGCGAATATTTCAGTGTCAGAAGATAAAAAGAAATTTGGCACAAAAGTTGAAGTTAAAAACTTGAACTCTTTTCGAAGTGTTGAGCGCGCCATCAAACATGAATTCGACAGGATGACCGGGCTTTTGGAAGAAGGAAAGAGTGAAGAAATAGTACAGGAGACTAGAGGATGGGATGAAAGCAAACAAAAAACATTTTCTCAAAGAAAAAAAGAATCAAGTCATGATTATAGATATTTCCCAGAGCCAGATTTGCCGAAGATGAAGCTTCATGAAGCATTTGATTTAAAACAGATGAAGAAGGATTTACCGGAGTTGCCAGCAGCAAAGCGTGCAAGATACAAAAAAGATTTTGGTATTAAAGATGAAGATATAGAAGTATATATGAATGACATGACTCTCGGTGTTTGGTTTGAAGACGTCGCAAAAATTCTTGATGACAAAGAAAAAACAAAAATTGCTTCCAATTACATCACTTCAGATTTTCTAGGTCTTAAGAAAAACAATGAAGGAGTTAAATTACCTAGCTCAAAGAATTTCACAGAACTTATAAATTTAGTATCCGATAATAAAATTTCATCTCGAGTCGCTAAAGATATTTTAGCCATGATTGTGGTGAACGATGATTCTCCGCTTAAAATCGCAACAGAGAAAAATTTATTGCAAAGTAGTGACGAGGGGGCACTGAAAGGAATAGTAAAGAAAATAATGGATGAGAATCCAGAAGTTGTCGCCGTATACAAAGGAGGTAAAGAGAATGCCATAATGTCTTTGGTTGGTAAAATTATAAAAGAATCCAATGGCTCTGCCAACCCTCAAGTCGTTATTAAATTACTGAAGAAAATGCTTGCCCGTCCGTAGCTTTTTAAGCAAAGGCGGGTTAAAATAAACAGATGCCAGCCCGAGGCTGGTCCGCCTTGGGCGGAAAAACTCATGACTAAAACTTTAAGAGAATGCATCAAAGAAGCGGAAGAAAAAAAGGTAGCCATAGGACATTTTAATATTTCTAATTTAGAAGGTTTGCATGCCATATACAATGCGGCCAAGAAGCTAAATGTTCCCGTGATAATCGGCGTCTCCGAAGGAGAAGAATCTTTCGTGGGTATAGACGAAGCAGTGGCACTGGTCCAAACCATACGCGAGCGCGACAACTACCCGATATTTTTAAATGCCGACCACCATGGCAGTTTTGAGACAGTGAAGAGTGCTATCGATGCCGGGTTTGATGCCGTCATTATAGACGCCGCGAAGTTGAGTTTTGAAGAAAACGTAAAAATTACTAAGCAGTGCGTGGATTATGCTCGTCAAAGTGGCAAAGATGTACTGGTGGAAGCAGAGCTGGGCTACATTGGTTCTGGCTCAAACATAAAAGATACTATACCTGAAGGCGCGGGAATTAAAACCAAACCCGAAGAAGCTAAAAAATTTGTTGAGATGACGGGCATTGACCTACTCGCTCCATCTGTCGGCAGTATTCACGGGCTGATTAAAAGCGGAAAGCCCCACATAGATGGAAAACTCGTAGCGGAAATCAGAAAAGCTGTCGGGGTGCCCTTGGTGCTCCACGGGGGCTCTGGGCTCCGTGATGAAGACTTTACAAACGCAATTGCGGGGGGTATTTCAATAGTTCACATCAATACTGAAATACGTGTGGGGTATGTTGAGGGCTTGAAAGAATCTCTAAAAGATAATCCAGATGAGGTTGCGCCTTACAAAGTTTTACAACCTGCACTAGACAATGTCGAGAAAATAGTTGAGGAAAGACTGAAACTTTTTAATGGAATACAGTAGATGAAAGAAGAGATAAAAAAAATATTTAAGGGAGAAGTGGAAGATAGTAGGGAAGTTCTAAAAGCATACTCGCGGGATGCTAGTATTTTTGAAATTCCTCCACAACTAGTACTTTTTCCAAAAGATTCTGAAGACGTGAAAAATTTAGTTAAATGGATAAATGAAAACAAAGGCAAGTATCCAGCTCTTTCCATAACTCCGCGCTGTGCAGGCACGGATATGTCGGGCGGAGCCATCGGAGAATCTCTGATTCTTGATTTCACTCGGCACATGAATAAATTAATTAATTTTAATCCTGAGACTCTTTCTATTACTGTAGAGCCCGGAATGTTTTATCGCGATTTTGAAAAAATAACATTAGAGAAAGAATTGATTTTGCCTTGTTATACGGCATCCAAAAGTTTAAATGCAGTCGGAGGCATGTTTGGTAATAATTCTGCAGGAGAGAGGACTT
>CAYQPS010000047.1:0-5949 GCA_964419555.1 uncultured Candidatus Saccharibacteria bacterium
TCGACGGCTGGAGTAAAAATATCATCAACCTGATGAAGTTCCTCGGAGAACTCACAGCCTAAGTCTTTTAGCTTTTTTACAACTTCTTCTCTATTTTTGAGATGTGCCTTTACCTCAACTTCGTACATAGATTATTCGTCCACTCCAAAGCGTTTGTAGTCGTAAGTTTTGCTTTCACCAAACCAGTGTTTGATTTCATGTTCTGCTTCTTCTGGAGTTTCTGAGCAGTGCACAACGTTCATTACCGCTCTTTTTTCTTTATTTGCTAATGCTGGAGAGTCAATGGAGAAGTCTCCTCTAATCGTACCCATTTCAGCCAAATATGGCATTGTGGGGCCGGCAATCTTGCGAACGACATCAACGGCATGTACCCCCTGCACAACCATTTTCACCAAAGGAGCCGACTTCATGTATTCAACAAGCCATTTGCGAACTTCTGGGCCAATTTTTTCTGGCTCTATGGTACCAAAATCAAGCATTGCATCATAGCCATACTTTTCATAAGTCGAAAGAGTCTTGTGCCCGAGCCTAGTAATCCATTCTTCTTTTTTAGGATAATGAGTATCAATCTGGTCGTGTGAGGGCTGGAACATTTCAAGAGCCACAATCTTCAAATCTCGCTGTTCAAAACGCTTTATAACCTCCCCAATTAGCCCCTTGCGTACGCCATCAGGTTTTAACATTACATATGTTTTCTCTTCCTTTGGATGTTTCATGTTTGCTATTCTAGCAGAAAAAATTTAATTTGTAAAATTTATTTTTTTATCAAACCCTCAAAAGTTATGGTCTGATAATCACGCAAATCAATGCCTCGGTCTTTATACATTTGCGTCGCTGTATACCGCACAGATTTACTAACATCAAAACCAAGTTCACTGGCTGCTTTCTCCACGCTCGCTAAGCTTTTTCCTTCTATTTCAAGATACGACGGAAGTTGCGGAAAGGTATCAATATCATACTCAACAGCATCTTTTATGTAACGGGTTCTTTTATTTTCTATATAATTTTTTTCTATCAGTCCAATTGAAAATAAAATTTGGCAAGCTGAATCAAAATCACTTATGGTAATTTCTGTTTCTTCAATTATTACATTCTTTCTATCCTTTTTATTTAGGTCAAAATTAGCAATTCTCTTATGAGCCATGGTTATTTTGTTTCCTTCGTCGCGCACACGAATCCATTGGCCACTATCATCAAGACGAAAATCGGGATAATCAAAATGACGTCGCTTGTAGAAGTACTCTCCCACTTTTTCTGCACCTATATGGAGAAGTTTCTTCTCCAATTCAGGCACATCAACTTCCAAAAATTTTATTTCGAATTCTTCCATGACTACTTCATCGATGTGTACCTGGCCATGATTTCAGATTCCACTTCAGCACGGTCGCGGCCGTATTTAACATAAGAAAGTTCTTTCAGATTGTCCACAATTTCTGGATTGCCTTTCTCTGGAGGTAAAGTATGTAAGTTGAAAGGTTTAGTTGGTTGACCTTTTACCAGCAAGTTCATATAGGTATTGTAGTTGTCGAGCTTGGCGATATCTTGGGCGGTGAATATAGGTTTGAATCTCGACTCCAAGAAATTCGCATCCTCTGTGCCTACACGGAACACTGCCATCGAACCCACGTTGCCGAAAACAGCATTTTTAATATTATCTTCAAGCTGGGCGATATATTGATGCGCAATATTGAGCGACAATCGGTACTTTCTGGCTTCTGAAAGAATAGATGCGATAGAATCAGTGGTCACGTTTTGGAATTCATCAATGTATAGATAAAAATCATTCATCGGCTTACCAAACATGTCTACTCTTGAGAGCGCAGCCATTTGAATTTTTCCCACCAGCACTAAACCGATTAAATTCGCATTGATGTCTCCGAGCCTTCCCTTCGATAGATTAACTAGCAGAATTTTTTTCTCATCCATTATTTTTCTAAAATTAAAAACAGAATTCTGTTGAAGCACCACTGGGCGCATAATGTCATTTGAAATGAAGTTATCGAATTTGGACGAAATATAAGGCACGAAGTTTGCCAGACTCTGGTCGCCAGTGGTCTGTTCTGCTGAAACCCAGAACTGCTTGATAATCGGATTTTTGCACTTAGCGAGTTTCATGTCGCGAAACTCTTTGTCTCCAAGAACTCTGGTTATCTCAAGTAGAGTAGAGCCAGACTCCGGGTCTTCCATCACCAGAAAAGCGCTGTTTCGGAAATACTGCTCAAACATTGCCCCGCCTCCTACTTTCATATCAAAAAGTTTATTGAAAATTCCCATCATTTCATTTACTACAAAAGTTTTCTGCTCAGGATATTTGGTATCGTACTCTAACATGTTTAATCCCATTGGACGGGGAGTATACGCCGGGTCAAAATAAATAACATCATCAATACGTTCCTTTGGAATTCTAGAGAGGATAGTTTGTATGTCCGTCCCGTGTGGGTCAATGTAACAACACCCATCACCATTCTTTATGTCCTGAGTAATCATATTTAGCATTATGTTCGTCTTACCTGTTCCGGTCTGTCCAATCACGTAGAAATGCCTCATACGGTCCTCACGGGCCATGTGGATGGGGGTATCTTTGCCTCGGTAGCTATTTATGCCGAGAAGGATTCCCTCTTTGCCTACCTCAAGTGGGGCTGGAGCGATGCCAGATTTTGCCTCTTTTAATTGGGGCTGGCTTCCGATACCCACAGGAAAGTGAAACACTGAGGAGAGCTCCTTTAGGTTCATGGGCAATACTTTTTCCGTCGAGAAATTACGGAAAGAAAAGTCGTGGAAAAACTTTCGCAGGTCGCTCCCACGAATCTCTTCAAAGACAATAGAGTTGCTGGCTGCTTCGGTAAATTGGTTGAAGGAAGACTCTATTTCTTTGAGTATGGCGCCTGCTCGCTCCCTCGTCGCACCGGAAGTGATGATGCGAATGTTGGCTTTCATGACGCTGCTTTTTATTTTTTTACCTATTTTTTCCACGGCCCCTTCGTCCACTGCACGTCGGCCCTTCATATCTTTTTCTTTTTTTTCTCCGGTTTTTTCTTTGACCCCAAAAATAATTTCTTTGCCTGTCTGTATAATGGCTGAATTGAATTTATATAAACTATCAGCCGCGTGCTTCACAGATATCCCATCCTTTACGTCGTCTAGAATTCGATGAAATTCGTTTATAAATTTTTCGCCAGCCGGTGCAACCACTAGCTGGATAGCTGCTCCTTCCCCTTCGGTTTGGAGCTTGGAGAAAACATTCAAGATGGTATTCATGGGGTCGTGCTCTATCTCATCATATGTTTTAAGTGGCATCACCGGACGCTCAGAGAAATGCGCGTAGGCACCAGTCGAAGCACCTCTTTCATTGAAGATGTTGTAATCATCCGGAGTCTCGTGAATTTTCGCGTCATGGTAATATGCCAAAACTTGTTTTTCAAAAAGAGATAGATGTTTGTTTGGAATAGCGGCATAGACCACTACTTCGTCCCCTTGATTTCCGAGTGCTACTTCCAGAGTAAAATAATTTTCCTTTTCATTATTTTTGCCTTCCGAAATAGAATTCATGCCAGCATAGAATTGCTCCATAGCTCCGATAAATTCTTTAAACCCCTTGGATTTATCTGCTTCATCGGCAGGAGGTGGAAGAGTGATTTCAAAAAGGGTCATGTTGAGAGATTTGAAAAGTGGCGTCCCTTCTTTGAAGCCCGAGATGGCTTGACCTGACTTTAAATACTGGACCAGAAGCCTGTGAAAATCATCATCAATATGAGGACTATCCATACTCTCTGCCACAGCGAGCGCATTCTTAACACCTTTCGTTAACACGACACCGAGGAGCTCTTCCATAACACTGTCGTGGACTTCAGGTTTTAATTTGAGCGCTATGCCTTCGGCTTCTTGCTTACTTAATAAATTATCTTTGTGAATTACTTTTTCAGCCGGTATATTTTTGTATGCTGAAACAACATTTTTGGCGACATCTTCTCTCGCACGCTCAGAGTGACCGGATGCAATGAGTTCTTTTTCCCTTTCTGCAACATGGGCACGCAAAAAATCAAGCTCCTCTTCGGGAGTCTTAAATTTCGGTGTTTCCTTTCTGGAAAATCCCAACATACTTTAATTATACATCTTCGTTAGACTTTAGTCAGTATCTCCGCTTCGTTTTCTGTTATTAGAATGGTGTGTTCGAAGTGCGCGCTCTTCTTGCCGTCCGCAGTGCGGAAAGTATATCCATCTTTGTCTAGGGTGACATTTTTTGTACCATTGTTTAGCATCGGCTCAAGTGCCACAACCATACCAGAAACTAACTTTTCTCCCTTCCCCTTTTGTCCAAAATTTGGAATAAAAGGATCTTCGTGAATAGCTCTTCCTACTCCATGCCCTGCTAGAGCTTCTACGATGCCATATCTATGAGGCCGTACAAAGCTCTCTACGGCATACCCTATGTCGCCTACTGTATTACCTGCCACAGCAGCCCCAATCCCCACTCTTAGGGCATTCTCGGTGACTTCTACGAGCTTCGCTGCCCCCGCGCTTACTTTACCCACAGGTACGGTAAGTGCCATATCAGTAAAAAGACCTTGATGTTTTAGTCCGAGGTCAATGGACACGATATCACCTTCTTTAAAAATTCTTTCTTTTTTGGGAATTCCATGCACCACTTCATCGTTTATAGAAACACATAGACTCGCTGGAAACGGAGTGTTTGCACCCTCTGGACGATAATTTAAAAAAGCCGGAATATCTCCCATTTCTTTGATTAATTGAAATGCATAATCGTCCAGTTCCTTCGTAGAAACACCCGGCGCAACCTTTTCTTTTACTTTATAAAGAATGGTCGCCAAACGTCTGCCTCCTTCACGAAGTATTTCTATTTCTTTTGGTGTTTTTATAATTATCATAACTAAGAAATAACAGTTCCTAGAAATTTCTCTCCATTTAAGTAATTAGCCAAGTTGCTAATCGGCTTGCCGTTCATTATTACCACTTCCATTCCCTCTTTTTCTGCCATGGATGATGCTACTGGGTCAAAAGGAGAATTGAGCCCCGGGTTCCACTCCTTTGGAATAATTTTCCTGTAATCTGCCCAAGAAATTTTCTCAATTTTTTTAGCGTCCGGATTAATTTTCGGGTCAGAATCATAGACATAGTCTGTGTTAGATAAGTTTATAACTTTTTTCGCATCAGTAGCCACTGCCAATGCTATCGCAACCAGGTCTGTGCTATTTCCCAGCTTCCATCCTCCTGCTAGAATAATCGGTTTTGTTGATTCTACTGTTAGCGTAGGGTCAATAATAATATTTCTTTCTGCTTTTTCCCCAAACAATATACGCAAAAACTCTGCGTTAAAACGAGTGGAGTATATTCCCAGCCAGTCAAGTTCTTCTTTTGTAACTTCTTTCACCTTCTCTGCGGCCTCGTTGTACTTTCTACACAATTTTCCTCCACCTGTGATAATTATAAATTTTCTTCCTTTCTCAACCTCAGCCAGAATCAAATTTCTGAATTCCTTTAAAAATTCACTGTCGACTTCCTCTGGCACGATGAGTGACCCGCCAAGTGAGATAATGATTTTTTCTTCCATACTAAAATCCTAGAGCCTTGATAATATCTTTGTGTACGTCTTCCACCGCCTGTTCACCGTTTATTTCATAAGTAGTATAGCCCTTTTTATCTTTAAAATAATTCATAGCTGGCACAACATTGTTCATATATTCCTGGAATCTTTGCTCTATCCCCTCCTTGGTATCATCTGGGCGTCCACGCAATAAATTTCTTTTCATCGCTTCGTCGTGACCTATTTTTATATAAACAATTTTTATGTCTGACCTTTGATAAAACTCCATCGCTTCTTCAAAGCACTCCGCTTGAGCAATTGTCCTCGGATAACCATCCGCAATCAAATGTTTTCCTGGCGCAACATCTTCTTTCAGAAGACCAATAAATATTGCATTAGTTAAAAAA
>CAYQPS010000048.1:0-5537 GCA_964419555.1 uncultured Candidatus Saccharibacteria bacterium
GCAGAATCATGGAGACATCGAAGGAAGTGAAGAAATTCCTTCGATGTCTCCATGATTCTGCAATATTTTTTCGCGAGTACTTTCCCAAAGATTTTCTTTTTGCAGAGCCACGATTAAATTTGGATTTACCTCCAGATATTTACCGGAAATTTTATTTCTAGAAAACATTTGAGTAAAACGTGGATCGATGCCTGGAGAAGTTCCGGCCACTAGACCGATATTTGCATTCGGAGCAATGGCGAGCAATGTTGCGTTTCGGATTCCTTGTTTTACTTTAGCGCGTACAGCATCCCAGTCTAAGAGGGGAAGCAACTTCGCGGATTCTTTTTTCACTGTGAGTTCGCGGTCACGGTCTTTCTCGAGCTGAGAAATGGTATCAATAGGCACTAGACCTCTAGACCAAGCTGAACCTTTGAAATTTTTGTATGCTCCACGCTCTACTGCCAAGTTTGCTGATTCATCGATAGACATATAAGAAATAAATTCAAATATTTGGTCCGCGAAGTCGTAGGCCTCGTTGTCTTCGTATGAATATCCGAGTCTCTCTAAAGAGTCCGCGAAGCCCATGAGCCCTAGTCCTACTGCTCGGTTCTCCGAATCAGCGCGGATAGCTTCGGCAATCGGAAGTTCGTTGATATCAACTAGGTTATCAAGCTGGCGGGTAGCCAGGCGTACAGATTCTTCTAGTCGATGCCAGTCAACTTGCCCGTTTACTATATGTTGAGCGATGTTTATTGAAACTAGATTGCAAACTGCTACGTTGTCTCTGTCTGTTGGTAGAGTGACTTCGGTGCAAAGGTTGGAACAGTGAATTGTGCCAGTATTATTGTTGAGCGCGCGGACATTTATGGCGTCTTTCCATGTCAGCCAGGGATGAGAAGTAGTCTCAAGTGATATAAGGATGTTCTTATATTGCTCTTTAGCTGGCATAACTTTGAACATTTTCATTTTGCCAGCTTTGGCCATGTCTACGTACTCGTTGTATCTCTTAGAAAATGCTTGTCCGTAAAGCTCGTTTAGGTCTTTTACTTCTTTAGGATCGAATAAATACCATTCATCAGAATTCAACACTCTTTTCATGAATTCATCGGAAATGAATACAGCCGTATTGGCGGTGCGGGTCCTTCTATAATCGTCTCCACTGTTTTGCTTAAGGTCCAAGAAATCTTGGAAGTTTAGGTGCCAGTTTTCCATGTAAAAACACAGTGCGCCTTTTTTCTTTCCGCCTCTCTGCACTGCTCGTACAGCAGAATCAATGATATGCATGAATGGAATCGGACCAGAAGAGACTGTATTGTTGGATTTAAGTACTGAACCCTCTGCGCGCAATTTTGAAACTGAGAGACCGATACCGCCCGTGGCCTTTGAAAGCAAAAGTACATCGGAAACGGTCTTGCCGATGTGTTCCATGTCATCATGCATTTCCATCAAGAAGCAATTTGAAAGTTTTGGCTTAGGGGTGCCGGCGCCGATGTTTGAACTTCCAGCGGATAGGTATTCCAGCTTAGACATTTTGTCATAAAACTTTTTCGCCCACACTGTCGGCTCTTTCTCATTGAGCGACATACCCATCGCCACGCGCATCCAGAAATATTGCGGAGTCTCGAGTGGATACTGCTTCTCATCTTTTATCAAATAGCGGTTCTGCATCGTGGAGAGTCCGGAATATTTGTAGAGTTCGTCGTTTTCTATTTTTAAATTCTCCGCTAGAGCATCGAGGTCGAACACACTAGCCATTCTAGTATCAAGCAAACCTCTTTCGACTGCGTTTAAAACATAATTTTTGAAGTGAGTGCTGTGTAGTTTAGCAAATTCTTCTTCGGTGATGACCTGAGACTCTTCATTGTCGTAGTCTCCGATGACTTTTTTGTAAATATCCTTTAGTAGCAGGCGAGTAGCTATCTTATCAAACTCCAAACCGAACTGTGCGTTCTGTAGAGCTGCATTTATGGTCGCTGCATCGAGTTCTTCAGTCGTAATACCATCATATAATGTGAGTCTAGTCTCTGTTGCTATCTGAATGACTTTACTAATTGGATCACTAATACCATGACAAGCCCTTTCGATGGATTTATTGATTCGGTCCGCGTTGAAGGGGACTCTGGAGCCATCTCTTTTTGTGATTGTTAAAGTCATGAGAGTTCATTATACTTCCCAGAGCTCTCAAAGAGCAAGTTAATATCTCGAAAATTAGCACAACAAAAAAGTAGGGGAGCTTCGTCAATACAGCTCCTGAAAAATCCTTTAAAATTTTGATATAATACAGCTGTGAAAGATAAAAACAAACAGACAAAAATAATGGTCTTTGGGACATTTGATGGATTGCATAAAGGACACCTCCATTTCTTTAAACAGGCACGAAAATTGTCCTTAAAGCCATTTCTTGTCGTCTCAATTGCACGAGATAAAAATGTAATTGTGATAAAAGGAGAGTCTCCGAAGCGGAGCGAAAGAAAAAGAATAAATTTAATTCGCAAATGCAAGTTAGTCGACAAGGCAGTGCTCTCTGGAATCAAAAATCATCTTCCGCACATCGTTTTAGAGCGTCCCGATATCATTGCGCTTGGTTATGACCAGAAATTTTACGTGAAAAATCTAAAAAAAGATTTAAGGAAGAGAGGTTTGGCAGTAAAAATAATCAGATTGAAGCCTTATAAAGAAAAAATTTTTAAAAATCGCTTACTTCGAGAAAAAAATTAAGTATTTTTATTTCACGTCACGCAGACGGAGCGTGATGAACAATCCCAGAAACAAAACTGCACTTAGAACAAAGAAAAGGTATTTAAATGAAGGAACAAAAATTAAAATCGGAATAGCGACGAGCGGACCGATGAGATAAGAGAGTGGAGTAGTATTGCGGAAAAAACTCAAAGCATCCGCACTTTCTTCTTTTACTGATTTAAAAAAGTAACTCTCGCTCATAACTTCGATAGTGGCAGCGCCCACTCGAGTCATAAAAAGTATTCCTGCCCACAGCCAAAGTTCTGGAGCGAGCACGAGGGGGATCATTGCCGTGGCCAGTCCACTTATTATAAATCCAATAGCGAGAATTTTTTTCTCGCCGACTTTATCTGAGAGTCGGCCAAGCAACGAATCGAAAAACAAAAAAGGCAAAAGCATAATCGTAAATATTATGCCGATTTTATCCCAACCGAAGCCGATGTATTCATGCAAATATATCGGAGTGTAGATTATCATCCAGGCGAAAAAGAATTTTAGAATTAAGTTTATTAAATAAATTCGGAGCAGATTTTTCTTGTGCCAGAAAGAAAGCATTGTTTTTATCACCGACACCCTTCTGTATTTAGGGTCTTCAAAATCTCGCAGGAACAAAAAAAACATAAAAGACACTAATACCATGAATAAGGCGGAGAGAAGGTATATCCCACGGAAAGAGCTTTTGGCTATGATTGAACCGGAAATCAGCTGTGCTACCACCCAGGCTCCGTTGATTATCATTAAATAAAATCCACGCATAGTGCCGATGGCGGAATTTTTAGAAAAATCCTCAATAAAAATATCAAGTGAGGCAAAAAGGAAGTTAACCGAAACAAAACACAATATAAAAGCTGGGATTACGATAGAACTGCCCCGTCCAAAAGCGAGTAATATGAATGATAGAAAAATCAGCAGAGCGAACACCAAGGTTGTCTTTCTATTACCCAGACGAGTCAGTATTTTTGGCATAAGCAACATGCCCAGGATGGTCAAAACAGAGGCTACTATATATACAGTGCCCACATTGTACTTGTTGACATAAGTTTCTAGAAAACTAGAGTTAATATAGGCAGTTAGCGCTACAGGTATAGAGCAGAGGAAACCAGCCAGATATATTATTTTTCTATTTCTCCGCATAATTTTTTTTGCTTTTTGCTCTGGGCTTTTTTGTTTAGGTACTTAATATTACAGGTATGACTAGGGGTCTTTTAGCAGTTTTTTGATATAAGAATTTGGAAATATTTTCACCCAAAGATGCTTTAATTTGGTCGAAGTCAACTGGATTCCCACCTGAATGTCCGTCAGGGCGGGCAGGCATCCGAGCAGTGGCGTCTTCTACGGATTTTTTGATAATTAGTCGAACTTGTCGCAAGAGTTCCTGATTTTCTTTCAAATAAACAAATCCGCGTGAAATCAAATCTGGAGATTTTTTCAATTTCCCTGTTTTCTGGTCGATGAGCGCGATAATAACAAACATGCCGTCTTCCGCGAGCATCTTTCGATCCCGTATGACCACATCCTGTGTGTCGCTAATCGATACGCCATCCACCATCATTGCTCCGCTCGGTGCTTTTTCTTTGCGCAATACAATTTTTTGTCCGTCAGCTGAGATTTCAATTATTGAACCATTGTCCGGTACGACGATATTTTCTTCAGACATGCCGAGCTCGAGTGCTAGCTCTTTGTGTCGCACGAGCATCGAATGCCAGCCGTGAATCGGGATAAAGAATTTTGGATGAGTTTTTCGGTGTAACCATTTTATGTCTTCTTGGTTGCCGTGGCCGGTGGCGTGTACAAAGTCTTCACCGCTTGTTCGGTAGCTGATGATGCGTACACCTTGTCTTGTTAGTCCGTCCTTCATTTTTTGTACCTGTAGCTCATTTCCCGGGACAATCGAAGAAGACAGAATAATTGTATCTCCTTTGTGTAATGAAAACTTTGTGTGTGTTTTGTTGGCTGCACGATTGAGCGATGCAAATTCTTCACCCTGAGCACCGGTCATCAGGATGACAACTTTGTTCGGGGGATAGTCGTTCACTTCTTCTATAGGAATGATTGTTCCTTTTTTAGGTTCAAACAATTTTGCTTCGATGGCCACGTCTATGTTTGTTTTCATCGAACGTCCGTCTATCGCTATCTTCTTGCCGATGCTTTCTGCGAATTTTACGATATGAGCCAGACGAGTAATGTGCGAAGCAAAAGCGGCGATAACCATTCGGCCGTTTACTTTTCTTATCAAGTTTTCCAGCCCCTGGTGCACTTTTATTTCCGGGAGAGAAAACCCCTCGTTTTCTATATTGGTGGAGTCAGTCATTAGGAGAAGCACCTTGGCTTTGTCAAAGATTGAATATTCCTTTTCTTCTTCTTTAGAAACTACTCCGTCTACTTGGTCGAGCTTGTAGTCACCGGGTGTTACAATCCAACCCTTGTCTGTTTCTATGATGATGCCCATTGAGTCTGGAATAGTGTGAGTGACGCCGAAAAATCTGATTTTTATTTTTCCGCAGGTGATGGTGGAATCTTTCTCTACGATGTTTTCATTTACCTTTGGCAATTGCGGGAATTCTGCTTGGCGCTTGCGCATCATAAGTATGGAGAGGTTCCTAGAATATAGGGGCGGGTTGCCGATGCGGGAGAGCACTAATGGTACGCCCCCGATGTGGTCTAGGTGACCGTGAGTTACGAAGAGAGCGCGGATTTTGTCCTTCCGTTCTTCTAGGTAGGTAGTGTTAGGAATCACATAGTCTACTCCGGGAGTTTCTTCGTTGGAGAAGTGCATGCCGGCGTCGATGACGATGATGTCATCACCTATTTCTATC
>CAYQPS010000049.1:0-5473 GCA_964419555.1 uncultured Candidatus Saccharibacteria bacterium
ACTTATAGCATCCTCGATATCGGTGGCTTCTGGGGGGCTTGCCATCGCCCTAGCCAGAGCTTCAATCGGTGGAATGCTTGGAGCTAAAATTAGCGTTAAAAGCATGCCTGGAGGCCCTAAATCGCCCCAGGTAAAGCTTTTCTCTGAAAGCCAAGGGAGAGTGTTGCTTTCCATTTCTCCAAAGAATGTGACCAAGTTTGAAAAAGTAATGAAAAATGTTCCTCATGCTAAACTAGGTAAGGTAGGTAATAATAGTAAATTTGTGATTACTGATGCAAAAAAAATAGTTAACACAGACGTAAAGAAATTGCATAAAATTTATCATAGTTTTTCAGAAAGCATGAAATAATTTATGGATACCGAAATAAGAAATTGTCAGAATTGTAAAGAAAATTTCACCATCGAAGGTGAGGATTTTGCTTTCTATAAAAAATTAGGAGTTCCTTCTCCTACTTGGTGTCCTCATTGCAGATTTATACGCAAGATAACTTTCATAAACCATCGTTCACTCTCGAAGAGAATTTGTGAAAATTGTAAACAGTCTACGATTTCTATGTATAGTACCGACACCTCTATTCCTGTTTGGTGTGTAAAATGTTATTTGGGGGACGGATGGGATGCTAGAGATCTGGGAAGAGACTATGATTTTTCTAAAAATTTCTTTGAACAATTTAAGGAATTAAAGTACTCCACACCACATAGAGCACTCGACCAAAATGAAAAGAATGGTGGTGGCTGCGAATATTCAAATCTCTGCTACAGTAGTAAAAATATTTACCTATCTTTTGATGTTGGTGGCTCACAGGATATTAAATATTCGAGTTATGTATTTAAAAACAACAAAAACTGTGTTGATTCCTTATTTATAAAAGAAAATGAAAGGTGTTATGAGGTTGTCCAAGCCATTTCAAACTATAACTCTTCTTTTTTGGTTGAAAGTGATCAATGCATAGAATCTCATTTTTTATACGATTGTTCAAATTGTGTGAATTGTTTTATGTCGTCAGGTTTAAGAAATAAAAGTAATGTATTTAGGAATAAGCAACTTACGAAAGAAGAATACAAGAAAGCTATCGCTGATATTCGATTGGAGACATATTCTGGACAGAAGACAGCAAAGGAAGAGTTTCAAAAATTAACCGAAGCATCGATACATCCATACGCCCGTCTTAAAAACACTGTTAACGTTATCGGAGATTTTGTTGAAAATTCCAAAAATGTCTATCATTGTTACGGTCTTGTAAGCGCGGAAAACGTAAAATACATTTTAGTTGGCGCAAATACCACAAAGGATTGCCAGGATTTAGTTTCTACGGGAAAACTAGAAGAATGTTACGAAGCTATACTTGCTGGAAGAGGCGGCAATAGGGTTGTATTGTCTTTTAGCTGCGGAAGCGGTAGTAAAAACCTATTTTATTGCAATGATTGCCGAGGCTGTTCGGATTGCTTTGGTTGTGTTGGTTTAATTAAAAAACAGTATTGTATTCTTAACAAGCAATATTCAAAAGAAGAATATGAAGTCTTGGTAGAAAAAATAAAAACCCAAATGAACGAGATGCCTTTTGTAGACAAGAGAAGTATTGAATACGGCTTTGGGGAATGTTTTCCAACAGAAATTTCTCCCTATGCCTATAACGAAACTATTGCGTTTGAGGAAAAACCACTTTCAAAAGAAGAAGTATTGTCTCTCGGCTATCGGTGGAAAGATATGGAAGAAAAATCTTACACTTCCACCCAAAAATCTTCTGATTTGCCTGAAAATATAAATGATGTAGAAGAACAGATTTGCAAAGAAATTATCGAATGTCCAAACCAGGGGAACGTAGAAACTCAGTGCACTTCAGCATACAGAATCATTGAGGACGAGTTCTCATTTTATAAACAAATGAAATTGCCTTTGCCTCGTTATTGCCCAAACTGCAGATACCACCAAAGGTTGGTGTGGAAAAATCCTTTTCGTTTTTATAAGCGAGAATGCATGTGTGATTTATCTAACCATGGCCACCAAAACAAGTGCGCAAACAAATTTGAAACCATGTATGCTCCGGAGAAACCAGAACTAATTTATTGCAAAGAATGTTACCAGCAGGAAGTTTCTTAACGGCTCAACGCCGTTGAGCCGTTGGAAATACCTATAAAATAATGATAAAAAAGAAACCAAAAATAATAATAATGTCCGGATATGGGCTCAACTGTGAGGAAGAAACGAAATTCGCTTTTGACACTGCGGGTGGAGTCGCAGATATTGTACACATCAACGATTTAATAGAGAAACCGAAATTATTGTCGCAATATCAAATCGCTGTATTTCCGGGTGGATTTTCTTATGGAGATGACACTGGAAGCGGAAAAGCTTACGCCAATAAATTTAAAAATCATTTATCGAAAGAATTGAATGAGTTTCTATCTCGTGACACACTCCTAATAGGCATCTGCAATGGGTTTCAAATTGTGACCAACTTGGGAATTCTCCCCGGCGCACTGACGTACAATAAAAATGGTAAATATCTCGACCGCTGGGTTGATTTGGAAATAGTGGGCAAGAGTCCATGGCTCACTGGCATTAAAAAAATATCTCTTCCTATTGCTCACGGTGAAGGTAGGTACGTTGAGGAAAGTAAAAAAGAGAAAGTAGCACTAAAATATATTAAAGGAGATATTTGTAAATTCCAAAATCTAGAAAAAAATCCGAACGGCTCAGCTTATGATATTGCTGGCGTTTTAGCACATGATGGACGAGTCTTCGGTCTTATGCCACACCCTGAGCGAGCTATGTTTTTTCATCATTCACCACTTTGGCAGAAAAACAGAAAGTCTCGAAAGGGAGGGGAGGGCGCTGGAATTACTATATTTAAAAACGCAGTTAATTATTTCAAAAACTAGTCTCGACCCCGGTAGACTTTTTTTATATTTAGTGGTATTTTCAACTTAGAAACTGGTCTTCAACAGGGGGAGTAAATGGACAATCTGATCTGCGTTTGCGGCCCTCGTGGGGCCGGTAAAGAAACTACAGTAAACGCGATTTTGTCCTCCCCATATGGAGCACACTTTCGCAGGGTAGTTCCGTTCACAACTCGCGCTAGACGGCCGTTGGAAGTTCATGGTAGAGACATGTACTTCGTATCAAAGAGAACACACCTCCGTATGAAAAATAGCGACTCTATTCTCTACTCGGTTCAAGTTGGCGAAGGAGTCGGTCGTTATTCTTCAGGACTTACTCGAGAAGAATTCTGTCGTCACGAGAACGGAGTTCTCGACGTCACCGTCGAAGGGGCTAGGGCACTCAGAGCTCACGCAAGATGTTCCTTGCTTATCTTCGTTTGTGCCTCTCCAGAGGAAAGGTGTCAGAGGATAATGAAAAGGCAAGGCTTGAGTGAAGCTGAGGCGCTCGCAGTCATGCGAAACGAGCCGTCTCCAGGCACGCTGGAGAATGCAGGCAAGTTGTATTCAGAGTTTGTAATCATTGAGAATAGGGACGGGGTTGGTATCGAAAGTATCCTGACTCCGATCTACGATTTCTTAGAAGCGTTGGTTCCTCGTTGAGCCGACGCTTCTTTGTTTTTCTGATATAATCTGTTTATGGAAAATACGGTAAAAGTTGGGGTAGGTATTATGGTTTTAAAAGACAATAAAATACTACTGGGTAAGCGCAGAAATGCACATGGAGAAAACGAGTATGGCTTTCCGGGAGGACATCTTGAATACATGGAATCATTTAGTGATTGCGTTGAGAGAGAACTCGCTGAGGAGTGCGGAATAAAAGTAAAGAACATCAATTTTCTTTTCTTAATGAACCTTAAAAAATATGCGCCGAAGCATTATGTTCACATAGGACTGATTGCGGACTGGGAAGGAGGAGAGGCAGAAAATCTAGAACCTGATAAATGTGAGGGATGGGATTGGTATTCTTTTGATGCTCTGCCAGAAAATCTTTTTGATGCTTGTAAATATTCTATTGAAAGTTACAAAACAAAAGTAAATTATTTTGACATAAAATGAATGAGCTAAAAGAAAAATGCGGCATTGTGGGAATATACAACAAGAAATTGCCCGCTTCTCGATTGGCTTTTTTTGGACTGTTTGCTCTTCAACATAGAGGTCAAGAAGCATCCGGCATAACCACCAACGACGGCACGAAACTTCGCACCCACAAAGGTGTTGGTCTCGTGGCTCAAGTGTATACAGAAAAAGCCATAAACGACTTAACAGGAAATATCGCAATAGGGCACAATAGATATTCAACTTCCGGTGGAGGTGCATTGGCACACGCACAACCTGTGGTGAACGCTAAGTCATCTTTTGCTCTAGCACACAACGGCAACTTGCCGAGTGTAAAAACACTTGAAAAATTTTTAGCAGAAAAAAAAGCACTAAAGAAAAATCGAAGTGACTCAGAGCTAATAGCCGATGCAATAGATTTTTATATCCAAAGAGGTGACTCTATTTCAGAAGCCGTTAAAAAAGTTTTTCCTCTGATTACTGGCGCTTTTGCCATCACCATGATGGACAGGCACACGCTAGTAGCCATCAGAGATGCTTACGGTATGCGCCCGCTCGTGTTGGGAAAAATAAAAGACGGCTATATTATCGCTTCAGAGACATGCGCGCTCTTTACCATCGGAGCATCATTTGTGAGAGACGTCAGGCCTGGAGAAATGATTGTTATTGATAAGAGGGGAATGAAAAGTTTTCAATTGGCCAAGCCAACTCCCAGGCACGATATATTTGAATATGTTTATTTTGCTCGCCCGGACAGTGTAATGAATGGAAAATTGATTTATGAAGTTAGGAAAAATTTCGGAAAAGCTCTGGCACGTGAAAAAAAACTGAAGGTGGATATGGTTGTCCCTGTACCTGATACTGCCGTGCCTGTAGCACTTGGGTATAGCGACTCCTCCGGAATACCGATTGAGATGGCCTTGGTGAAAAATCGCTACGTGCATAGAACTTTTATTGAACCGGACCAAAAGTCGCGCCGAAATAGCGTAGCCCTCAAATTGATACCGCTCCATAGGGTGCTCCGGGGTAAGAAAATTGCTTTAATTGACGACTCTATCGTCCGAGGCAACACTAGTAGAAAATTAATCAAGGCTTTATTTAGAGCTGGCGCGAAAGAAGTGCATTTTTTAGTTTCTTCTCCGCCAGTACGATTTCCAGATTTTTACGGCATTGATACGCCACAGCAAAAAGAGTTAATTGCTTCCAATAAAACTGTCGAGCAAATCAGGAAATTCCTCGGGGCCACCACGTTACACTTTCTGTCGCTCGATGGTTTGATAAAATCAATTGGAATACCGAAAAATCATCTCTGCACTTCATTCTTCACGGGCATTTATCCGATTGATTTAAAAGAAAGACAAAAAGAAATCAACTATGACGTCCCCAAAAATTAAGAAAAAACTAGTAGTTCTTGTTTCTGATGCCGGTACTGGTACCAACCTACAAGCCATAATTGATGCTATCAACAGCGGTA
>CAYQPS010000050.1:0-5087 GCA_964419555.1 uncultured Candidatus Saccharibacteria bacterium
TAAACATATCCAAATTTCAAAAGAGCAGTTAATTAACAGCGTCGCGCTAAAATGGACGATTGCGCGACATGATTTCGCTAAATCAATATGAAAATAGTCTTTACAGGTGGAGGAACAGGCGGACACTTTTATCCAATCATTGCTGTTGCTCAAAAAGTCAATCAAATAGTTCATGAAGATAACATAATAGATGTTAAGCTTTACTACTTTTCAGATAGCCCTTATGACAAGGAGGCGCTCTTTGAGGCTGGGCTTTTATATGAAGAGGTGGGAGCAGGGAAAATGCGCACTTACTTTTCTCTCAAAAATTTTATCGACATTTTCAAAATGATTGGGGGTACGATAAGTGCTGTTTATAAAATATTTTTAGTTTATCCTGATGTTGTGTTTGGTAAAGGAGGGTATGCATCTTTCCCGAGTATTTTGGCAGCCAGGATTTTGCGTATCCCGGTGATGATACATGAATCGGACTCTGTGCCTGGGCGGGTAAATAAATGGGCTGGCCGTTTCGCAAAGCGAGTTGCTATTTCTTTCAACCAATCAGCAGTTTATTTTCCGGAAAATAAAACAGCTTGGACAGGGCATCCGATAAGAATTGAGATAGAAAATCCAGCAGAGAGAGAAAAATCCATTGAATATTTTAAACTAGAGACCGGCTTGCCTGTCATTTTAGTCTTAGGTGGTTCGCAAGGAGCGGAGCTTATAAACAACACCATCCTTACCGCTCTTCCCAGACTTATAAAAAATTATCAAGTTATTCATCAGACCGGCGTTAAGAATTTCAAGATGGTTGCCGGACAGGCGGAAGTCGTACTCTCCGGAGACGCAAACAGGCAAAGATATTTACCCATTTCTTTTTTTAATCCTCTGGCGATGAAGATGGCGGCGGGTGCGGCGAGCGTCGTCATATCTCGAGCGGGCTCAACTCTCTTTGAGATAGCGTGCTGGGGGTTGCCATCTATTTTGGTACCGTTCTCAGAATCAAACGCTGACCATTCCAAAAAGAATGCCTTCAACTATGCTCGGGCGGGTGCTTGCAGTGTGATTGAAGAGACGAATATGACAGCCGGTATTTTGAGCGAAGAAGTTGAAAGAATCATAAACAACAAAGTCATCTCAGATAAAATGTCGGTAAACGCGAAGGCTTTTCACAAACCGAACGCAGCTTATACCATCGCGCGCGAATTGGTAGATATCGCTTTGAGCCACGAGCGATAAATGCTAAAATGGCTCTATGGAGCCGAAAATAGTTACCAGAATGCCGCCATCCCCGACGGGACCTTTACATATAGGTTCTGTTAGAACGGCTCTTTATAATTACCTATATGCCAAGCAAAATAACGGCAAATTTATACTCCGAATAGAAGATACTGACAAAGAAAGATCAAAAAAGGAATATGAAGACAATATAATTGAGTCTTTTAAGTGGTTTAATATGCCATATGAAGAATTTTATCGACAATCAGAAAGAACAGAAGTTTATAAAAAATACCTTAAAGATTTAATAGAAAAAAAAGTAGCTTATGTTTCTAAAGAAGAACCGAAAGAAGAAGGAGACAGAAATGAGGTGATAAGATTTAAAAATCCCAATCAAAAAATAAAATTTGACGATTTGATTTTAGGGGACATAGAAGTTGACACTTCTGATTTAAAAGATTTTGTGATTGCAAAAGATTTAGACACTCCGCTTTATCATTTCGCAGTCGTAGTAGATGATATGGAAATGGGCGTGACGCATGTGATTCGCGGGCAAGACCATGTTTCCAATACTCCTAGACAAATTTTAATTTTAGAAGCGCTCGGTGCGGTAAGGCCAATATATGCGCATATACCTCTGATACTTTCTCCAGATAAATCAAAACTTTCTAAAAGACACGGCGCTCTTTCTGCCCTTGAGTATAGAGACATGGGTTATTTATCAGAAGCAGTATTAAATTTCGTGGCTTTAATAGGCTGGAATCCAGGAAATGATAAAGAGATTTTTACACTAGACGAATTGTTAAAAGAATTTAGCCTAGACAAAGTTCAGAAAGGGGGTGGAATTTTTAATATTGAAAAGTTGAATTGGATAAACAAGGAACACATAAAAAAATTGTCTCCAGAAGAAGTAGAAAAAAATATTTTAGAAAATTTGCCGGAAGACATGAGAAATCCGAAATTAGTCCCAATAATTTTGGAGCGTATTTCCAAATGGGGTGACGTAAAAGAAATGGTCGGGGCAGGGGAGCTGGATGCCTTTTTTAAGGCACCGGAAATCCAAAAAGAAAAACTCATTTACAAAAATACTCCAATGGAAAAAATTACCGAAAACTTACAGTTCGCGATTAAAGCATTGGGCGAGCTACCGGAAGCTGATTTTACCCAAAGTGGTGTGAAAAATGTTTTGATGCTCATCGCCGACCAATTGCCAAATAGGGGAGAGCTGTTGCATCCCGTACGCTTTGCATTATCAGGGAAGGATAAGTCTCCGGACCTGTTTATTATCGCTTCGATTATAGGAAAAAATGAAACTTTATCACGATTACAAAAAGCAGTTTAGCGTTTTAGTTCTTGGGATTCTGCTTGTAATTCCTTTGGTGTTTTCTTCTGCGCAGTCGGTGAAAGAACTTAACCAGAAAATAGACCAAAAGAACGATGAGATAGAAAAGCTAGAGAAAGAAATCAGAGCCTATCAGGCAGAGCTGAATACTCTAGGTCAGCAAAAGAGTTCACTTGCAGGGTCTATTAAAGAGCTCGATATAACCAGAAAAAAATTGGGTGCGGATATTTCCGTAACTCAAACTAAAATTGACAAAGTAAATTTTCAACTACAAAACTTAGGCAAAGATATAAATACTAAAGAAGAATCAATCGATAACAACGTAAACGCGATAATGCTCGCCATAAAACAGACGGATGAACTGGAATCAAATTCTTTGATAGAGACGATGCTCTCAGAAGACGACTTTTCGACCATTTGGACCGACATAGACAACATCATTGCTGTGCGCGAGAAGCTTCGAGACACGACGTTGGCGCTCCGAGAGGTCAAAGTACAGCTGGAAGACACTAGAGATGCAACTACCATAGCAAAAAATGAACTTCTGTCTCTTAAATCTAAACTTGCTGACCAGAAAAAAATAGTTGATCAAAATACAGCGGAAAAAAACGCGCTGTTAAAACAAACACAGAACAGCGAAGTGAATTTTCAAAAACTCGTTGCAAGTCAAACTGCAAAAAAAATTGCCCTAGAGCAAGAGCTACGAAATTATGAATCGCAACTTCAATTTATTTTAGATCCTTCTACTTTGCCAGGTGGAGGAGTTCTAAGCTGGCCACTTGATAGTATTTATGTTACTCAACTCTTTGGTCAAACAGTAGCGGCCAAGAGGCTTTATGCATCCGGTTCGCACAGCGGGGTGGACTTCAGAGCTTCTGTCGGCACTCCAGTAAAAGCGATGGCTGATGGAGTGGTGAAGGGGACAGGGGATACAGATTTGACCTGCAATGATGCCTCATTCGGTAAATGGATTCTCATAGAATATAATAATGGGCTCTCTAGTACCTACGGACATCTTTCACTTATAAAGGTCGGAAAAGGACAAAAAGTGTCAAGAGGGGAAGTGGTAGGCTATAGCGGCTCTACTGGTCGTGTGACTGGACCACACTTACACGTAACTGTCTATGCTGCGGGCGCGGTAGAGGTACAAACGATACCGAGTAAATCTTGCCTAGGAAGAACTCTGACCCAGCCCCTGGCCGCGATAAACGCCTATCTCGACCCTATGTTCTACTTGCCTCCCTATAAGCCATAAATTGTGTTAAAATTACTATATGAAGGAAAAGTTCAAAAATAAACAAGGAGGGTTTCTGGAAATCATTGTTGTAGTCCTCATTGCTCTCTTTATAATGAAGTATTTCGGTGTCACTGTCTCTGGAGTCGTGGATTGGTTCACGACGACCTTTCATGATGTTTTAAAGTGAATTCTACGCCATCTTTAGCGGGACATTACAGTGTCGCAAAGCTTATTGTGAGCGTTATGTTTTAGGACATAATCCCAAAAAGCAGATTGTGCGTACATTAAGTTTGAATGTCGCACAATCTGCGTTACCTTTCACGACATTACAGTGTCGCGAAAGGTATATTGTGCGACACGGTACTAATATATAGATAAGGCCCTTTCTCCCTACTTCCCTACGTAAATGTCTTTAGCATTATTTGTTTTTATTTACACGATGCTGAGAGCTCGTATCCGGCGTTCTCCGCTTCAGTGTTGGTGTTAAAATAAATTCTATTCTCTTGTTTGATAGTTTTTCCTCCGCTACAACCTATCGAATAGTACTTGCTTCCCCTACTCGAGGCAAAAAAAGTTTTGGCGGAAGAAGTCGTTTTAGTATTTTGCAAAAGACTAGAAGAGTTTACGGAAGAAAGAGCGGTAGCTTCCACTCCGGTGGTTTGCTCTGGATATTCTATTTGGATTCCGGCGTTTGAACTATTTTTAGACAGTCTACCCAGCCCAAATGAGGCCAAACCTACCAAAATCACAATAATGACGGTCAAAATGTCCTTCCCCCTATCGCTCCCCGTAAATTGCTTGATTTTCTCCATAAAATTGTTTATACTGTATCACACATATGGCACATAGAAAAGCCGGCGGAACCGCCAAAAACTTAAGAGATTCCAACCCAAAGTACCTCGGTACGAAGCTTGCTGATGGCCAAAAGGCCCAGGCTGGCTCTATAATCGTAAGGCAGCGCGGTACGGTCATTATGGCTGGCACGAATGTAGGTGTAGGTAGCGACCATACCCTCTTTGCCCTAAAACCAGGCACCGTCAAATTTGGCTCCAAGCGCAAAATTTCTTTTCACGGCAGAACCGCTGTAAAGAAAGTAGTAAACGTTATATAATTTTTATATCGCCTCCACCACTAATTTAAAGAAAGACTTCTTGTCTTTTATCTTGATTGGAATTTCAAATTCTCCGATTGCTTTTATTGGGTGTTCTATGACTATAAACTCTTCGCTGATGTCCGCGCGGTGTTGCTCTTTCATCGCATCTACCATCGCTTTCTCGTGAATCGCAGAGAAAAGATGTCCCTTCTCGTCTG
>CAYQPS010000051.1:0-4937 GCA_964419555.1 uncultured Candidatus Saccharibacteria bacterium
AGCACATGAGCTTGTGGAGCTCCTAGTCTGGGTTCAACTCCCAGTAGCCACCCCAGCAGTATGGATTTCTATAAAGATGAAAATTTAATAAAAACTTTAAAGGAGGGTGGGGTAGTGGTAATGCCCACTGATACTATTTATGGCGTTGTCGGTCGGGCAGAGAACAAAGAGACAGTGGATCGAATTTATAAAATAAAGAAACGATCGCCCGAAAAAAAACTTATCATCTTGATCTCTAGCTGGGAAGAGACTAAAAAATTTGGAATTAATTCTTCACAATATAAAAAGAGAGATTATGATGAGCCCACTACTTTTGTAATAGAAAACACAGCTTTTCGGATTCCTAAAGATGCGGATTTGCGTAATCTTCTTTCAAAAACAGGTCCACTTGTAGCACCCTCCGCCAACCCCGAGGGTCTTTTGCCTGCGAAAAATATCGAAGAAGCAAAAAATTATTTTGGCGACGCCGTTGATTTGTACGTAGATGGAGGAGAAATTTCTGGTAAAGCTTCAAAACTAATTAAGCTACGTGAAGACGGGGGGGAGGAAGTGTTGAGGCCTTAATAACCTTCTTTTTTAAAAATGGCCGTCGCGCGTTCTCTTTTTCTTTTTTCTTCCGCTTTGTCGGCTCGCTCAATCACCTCAGCTTCTAAAGCAAATTCTGTTCCAGTTTTTCGTTCTCCTTTTCTCAATACAGCGTGGCCCAAACTTGCTGAAATAGCAAAATTAATTTTACCTTCTTCTGTTTCAATTGAGATAGATAGACTAGAATAATTTACAGCTTCGTCGATTCTTTTCAAAAGCATTTCGGCCACTTTTTCTCCCTCAACACCCTTTTCATAAATAGGAAGAATTATTTTGAATTCATCCCCTCGTACAAATCTAAATAAAAAGTCAGTATCGCGTACTGTACGCTTTAATTCTTGAGTCAGGGCTATAATAGCTCGGTCGCCAACATCGTGATGAAAAGTATCGTTAAGAGTTTTTAGGTTATTCATGTCTAACGCAACTACCATTAAAAACTGTAAAGGAAGTTTTCTTTCTTCGTGCCACACTTTTTCTTCAATATTCAATTCATTCGTCAGTTCTTCAAGTTTTGGTAAAAACCGTTGACGGTCCAAAAGCCCGGTCAAACTATCTACGCCCATTTTTTCTTCAAGAGTTTTGATTCTTCCCTCTAGATGGCTTGCAAGAAGAGTTCCAAGTTCATAATATTCCGCTTGCGTTATTACCGAATCATTTAAGCCATTTCTTAGTTCTTCAAGAGTAAAATCCTCTCCGTTTTCTATACGGTCCTGAAATTCAGAAAAACTCTGAGCCTTCTTCTTTTCCGCTTCCGACGACGACAGTATAGATCCTTCCATAAGTGATATTTTAGCAGGTTCTGATATAATATAAAAGTATGGCAAACGATGGGTCACGAACGAAAATACTTCGCAGCATCAAGGCAAAAGCTGATGCTCAAAGGACGGTTCCAGAGAGAATAGCGGACTGGATGACTTCGCATTTTGGAAGCATGGCCTTTTTGTTGCTCAACGTGTTTGTGTTTGTTTTTTGGATACTAATCAATACTGGCCAAATTGGAGCAGTTTCTGTTTTTGACCCTTTTCCTTTCAATCTATTGACCACCGTGGTTTCTCTTGAAGCAATCATCCTAGCAATATTCGTTTTGATTTCTCAAAATCGCAGTTCAAAAGTGGATGATATTCGAGAAGAAACAAACTTACAGCTTAACCTTATTGAAGAGAGAGAAATAACCAAGCTTATGAAAATGATCGCCATTTTATTGGAAAAGCAAGGCGTTAATATTGGAGAAGACCCGGAGTTAAGAAAGTTATTGAAACCTATTAGTGAGGAAGAAATAGAAGAAAGGCTGAAAGAAGAAATTTCGTAGTAAAGTAATAATAAAAATGGTGATAGAGCATAATTATGATTTAACCAAGCTCAATACTTTCGGCATATCTGCACATGCTAAACTTTTCGCTGAAGTAAATAGTGAGACTGAGTTAAAGGAAATTTTTTCTTCTTCCGAATTTAAAGAGAATGAAAGGTTATTTTTGGGTGGGGGCAGCAATGTTTTATTCACCTGCGATTTTGAGGGCATAGTTGTTCTAAATAAATTAAAGGGAATTGAAGTTTTAAAAGAAGATGACCAGAATGTCTGGATTCGAGCGAAGGGCGGCGAAGTTTGGCATGACTTAGTACTTTTTACTATAGAGCGGGGTTATTGGGGACTCGAAAATCTCTCTTCAATTCCTGGTTCGGTAGGGGCGGCACCAGTACAAAATATCGGGGCTTATGGTGCGGAAATCAAAGAAGTGCTATTTGAAGTAGAAGCTTATAATGTTGAAACTGGAGAGAAAGAAATTTTTAAAACTGAAAATTACAAATCGGGTTACCGCGAAAGCATTTTCAAAAATGAGTCTAAGGGAAAATATTTTATCTCGGCGGTAGTTTTAAAGTTAAGTAAGTTAGAGAAAAAAAATTTAAGTTACAAATCACTTCGCGAGTATTTAGAAAAAAATCACATAAAAGTCAAAGGACCAAAAGAAATAAGTGAAGCAGTTACTGAAATAAGAAAAGAAAAACTTCCAGACCCCAAAGTTATAGCCAACGCCGGAAGCTTTTTTAAAAACGTTATAGTAGATGAAGAAAAATTAAATCAAATGCTCAAGCTCTATCCCCAAATACCATATTTTAAAACTGATGCGGGCATAAAATTATCCTCCGGTTGGCTTATTGAAGAGTGCGGTTGGAAAGGCAAACAGAGTGGAGATGCAGGAGTATATGCTAAACATGCACTAGTTTTAGTGAACCATGGCGGAGCCACCGGAGAAGAAATAAAAAAATTAGCAGAGGAAATAATCGCTTCCGTTTCAGCTAAATTTGGACTGAAACTTACACCAGAAGTCAATTTGATTTAAAAAAGTCGACGTGTATAATTAGACTATTAGGAGTTTTAATCATTTAAATTATGAAAAATAACGCAGTATATGTTTTGATAGTGTTGGTATTCGTTGGGCTATTGGTTTATATTACAATTAACAAAAAAGCGCCAGTATCTACTGGTTCACAAATGGAACAGGTTGTAGAGGACACAAATAATATGGGAAATGAACAAGTAGAAGGAGTAAAGGTTACAGTCATTCAAGAAGGCACAGGAGTCGTGGCCAAGACTGGTGATACGGTGGCTATGAATTACACAGGCACGCTCACAGACGGCACAGCTTTTGATTCCAATATAGATCCAAAGTTCGGGCACGCACAGCCTTTTGTGTTTACGATAGGGGCAGTAGGTCCCGGACAAGTTATTCAAGGATGGAATATTGGAGTTATTGGAATGAAAGTTGGAGAAAAAAGAAAACTAGAAATTGATTCGGAATTTGGCTACGGAACTAATGGAGCAAAAGATAGCGAAGGGAATGCCATTATTCCTCCTAATGCAAAGTTAAATTTTGAAGTCGAACTTATAGCAATTAAACCAGAATAAATATATGGAAATACCACTAGAGCACCAAAAAAATATTTTTAAAGCACTCCTCGCTTTTTTAGTTGTCCTTTCTCTCTTCTTTGCGGTTAAATTTTTATCAGAGATCAAGTCTTACAGCATGATGGGAAGCGGAGGAGCTAACACTATCACTCTCTCCGGACACGGAGAAGTGCAGGCAGTGCCGGACATTGCAAATGTTTACTTCACTATCCGTAAAGAAGCCAAAACAGTGAAAGAAGCGCAAGATGCTGTAGCAGTTGTGGAGAAATCAAGTCTGGATTTCTTGAAGACAAACGGTGTGGCGGAAAAAGATATTCAAGCTTCCAACGCTTCTTTTAATCCAAAATACGAATACAAATACGATACCAAAATAATGATGCCTTGCAGTCAGTTTGGTTGTCCTCCAAATCCGGGGAGGGATGTTATAACCGGATATGAAGCTTACGAGAGTATAACTGTAAAAGTTCGCAATACGGACGATGTGGGTAAAATCATGCAAGGACTTGGGACTATCGGTGTCTCAGAATTGAGTGGTCCTAACTTCACCATTGATAATGAAGATGCATTACAAGCAGAAGCTCGAAAGAAAGCTATTGATGATGCAAAAGCAAAAGCCAAAATTTTAGCGAAAGATTTGGGTGTCCGATTGGGTAAAGTTGCAAGTTTTAGTGAATCCGGATATTATCCGACGCCTATGTATTTTGCCAAAGATGCAGCGATGAATGAAGCCGCTGGTGCATCAGCTCCAGCTGAGATTCCAAAAGGAGAGAATACAATAAGCGCAGATGTAACCATTACTTACGAAATCCGCTAAAGTTGACTATTTTCAAAGAAAAGAGTAGCATTAAAAGAGCCCTGCGAGGGGCTTTTTTAAGAGGCTAACTAAACTCTAATGTCAAAAATCACTGAATATTTAAAAGATACGAAGACAGAACTCAAACACGTTATCTGGCCTAAAAGGAGTCAAACTCTTTTTTATACCCTGATTGTTGTGGTGCTTTCTGTTCTCGTAGCATATTTTCTGGGTCTTTTTGACTTTATATTTTCCAGAGGCTTAGAAAAAGTAATTTCGCTTTAATTTTTTAAATTTTATGTCTAAACAAGAAACACAGGGTGCTAGAAATTGGTACGCCATTCACACTTATGCCGGATATGAAAACGTCGTTCTGCGCAATCTAAAACAGCGCATAGATTCTCTTGGCATGCATGACAAAATTTTTAACGTCATTGTACCAGTTGAAAAGAAAATAAAAATAAAGGGAGGTAAGCGAGTAGAAGTGGAAGAAAAAATTTATCCGGGCTACGTGTTGGTGGATATGGTGGTGACTGATGATTCTTGGTATGTTGTACGCAATACTCCTCGAGTGACTGGCTTCGTCGGAGCAGGAGTGAACCCTGTCCCGCTCAAGGCGGACGAAGTAGAGTATCTTTTCAAGAAGATGGATGC
>CAYQPS010000052.1:0-4719 GCA_964419555.1 uncultured Candidatus Saccharibacteria bacterium
AGACTCTATTTATAGAAAATTTTTGTCTCTTTTCGGCAGAAAAAATCCCAGCCCAAAAGTTTTTTTAGAGTTTTCTATTGCCGAGCTCAAGTCAGCAGGAATTTCTCCGCAGAAATCTGGATATTTAAAAGACTTGGCAGATAAATTTTTAGATAAAACTATCAACCCAACCGATTTTCACAATATGACTGACGTGGAAGTGAAAGAGCATCTGATGCAGGTCAAAGGCATAGGTCCATGGACCGCCGACATGTTTCTGATTTTCGCACTCAATCGCGAGGATATTCTGCCTGTCGGGGATCTAGGCACTAGAAAAGGATTTCAAAAAGCTTTTAATCTAAAAAAATTACCCTCTGAAAATCAAATGCGTAAACTAGCCATGTCACATAACGGCAAGCGCACTGAACTTACCCTTTATCTTTGGCAGATACTTGACGGGGATTAATCATTTTTTCTAGACATTCATCTATCCATTTTTCTAAATCAATTTTTCTTCCTTTTACGGGACCATCATCTTCGGTCTCGTACGTTGTGCCCCAAAAAACTTCTCCATTATTCCACTGTGTTCCTGAAACTCCCATGGGTGTAATGAAAGTCACAGTTTTACCCCCGCTCCATTCAAGACCCGCTCCAACTACTTGTCCGCCCTTTGTTTTAACAAAATGAACGGCAGAAATATCTCCATCTTCGTCGTACTTTAATCTCAAGAATCCGCTTCGTAGTTCAAGGTAAACAGTTTTGTTAGGATTTCCTTTCTGATAATTCTTCAAGAAATTTTTTGGTGGTTTATTTTTCATATTAAAATAAATTATTTTATTGCGCCTTCTTTTTTTAAAATCGCGATTTTCTTTTTTATTCCACCACGATTATAGCTACCGAATGTGCCGTCTGATTTAATAACCCGATGACAGGGGACTAGAGGATTAAAGTTATTTGCCATAATACTGCCCACAGCGCGAAAAGCATTGGAACTGCCGGCTCGCCGGGCAACTTCTTTGTAAGTCAGGGTTTTGCCTTTAGGAATTTTCCTTACAACATCTAAAACTTTTTCTTGGAAGGTCTGCATTTGCTTATGATATAATAAAATCGTGGGTAATGATATACCAACAGAAGAAGAATTAAAAGCCAAACTTACTCCCGAGCAATACCATGTATTGCGCGAGCGGGGGACAGAGGCGCCAGGAACTGGGAAATATTTACATGAAGAAAAAGACGGAACCTACTCATGTGTGGTTTGTAGCAACCCGCTTTTCTCATCTACCGCGAAATTTGATTCAGGCACTGGCTGGCCGAGTTTTGCTGATACTATCCCCGGAGCGGTAAAAGAAATTCGAGATGATTCTCATGGTCTTTCGCGAGTGGAAGTGGTTTGTGCAAAATGCGGCTCGCATCTAGGGCATGTGTTTCCCGACGGGCCAGCACCAACAGGCAAGAGGTATTGTATGAATTCTGTTTGTCTTGATTTAAAATAACTGATACAATCTATCCATGATATTTTCAAGTGATATTGAAGCTCGAGTAGCTATTTTTATTTTAGGTATATGCGGTTTTTTAGTTGCTCGCCATATTTTTAAACACAAAAATAATGACCGGAACCCTCTGGTTTGTCCGATAAAATTTGATTGCCATACGGTGGTGCACAGCGATTATTCAAAGCTTTTCGGCATTCCGGTAGAAATTTTAGGAATGTTTTACTATGCCCTGGTTTCAATTTTTTACCTGATTTCTGTTTTTGTACCGGGATTAATGCCTTTATTTATAGTTAAAGCAATGATCGGAGTATCCTTTGTAGCGTTTTTCTTTTCTCTATACCTTATAGGTATACAAATTTTTGTACTCCGAAAAGGTTGCTCTTGGTGCATTGTTTCCGCTTTTATTTCCGCATTCATTTTTGCTTTAACTGTAGCTGTTTACCATCTTAGCTATATTGTTCAGATTTTCGTTCAATAAAATGCTTGCTCAAAAAAACAGTGTGACAGTGGCCATACCAGAACCGTGGTCCATACCAGTTGATGCTGTGATTTCCAGACTGAAGACCACCCCAATGGGGATTACAGATAAAGAGGCCGGGACTCGTCTATTTAAATATGGAAACAATACTTTTCACAATAAAGAAAAGGTAAGTATTATATCTCTTGTACTTAAACAATTTATTAGCCCACTCATATTTTTATTGGTTGGAGCCGCTGTTCTCACCTTCATACTTGCCGAATGGGTTGAAACGATTGTTATTTCTCTTGCGGTTTTGCTTAATATCGCACTTGGTTTTTTTCACGAATATCACGCAGAAAATACACTAGACAAACTAAAAACTTATATAAAGGACAGGGCTCGAGTTATTCGAAGTGGGCATGAAGAAGAAATTGACTCTTCTCTTTTGGTTCCAGGAGATATAATAAAGCTCTCTTATGGGTCCAGAGTACCTGCCGATGCACGAATACTCACTGCTAACAATTGTTATGCCGACGAAGCTATCCTCACTGGAGAGTCTACCCCAGTTGCTAAAAAAGAAAATCTTGTAGCCATCAGTGCTCCGGTGGCAGACCGTAACAATATAGCTCACGCGGGAACCTTGGTGGTGCAAGGATATGCGACGGCTGTAGTTTACGCAACCGGTAATACCACCGAGATAGGAAAAATTGCAAGTGTTGTTTCCAGAACGAAAAGAATAAAAACTCCATTACAGAAGGGAGTTGGACGTTTGGCTTGGTTAATATTCGCAGTTGTATTTTTTATCGTTATCGGAATTTTAATTTTAGGTATTACTCGTGGCGAATCTCTGTTTCCGATGCTTGTCCTATCCGCTGCAGTTGCCGTGGGGGCTGTTCCAGAAGCCTTACCTATAGCACTCACAGTTATTCTAGCAATAGGTTCTGAGCGTATTGCTAGTAAAAAAGGGATTGTGAGGAAACTTACTGCAGCAGAGACGCTCGGTTCTACGACGTTAATCATGACAGACAAAACCGGCACACTGACTATGGCCAAAATGCAACTCGTGGGGATTCATACCACTGCCGTGCTTCTCTCTGGGCGCTCCCTTCAAGAGAAAGACAAGTCTCTACTTGAGGAGGAGAGGAACTTGCTCCAATTAGCATTACTCAACATCGATGTTTCTATAGAAAATCCAACTGAAGAGAAAACAAAATGGACTTTTAGAGGACGTCCTTTTGAAGTTGATATTGCGAAAGTTTCTCATGCTCGCGGAATCTCCTTAGATAGTCTAATAGATGTTTCTTCTTCTGTGGTTCTGCCTTTTAATTCAACGAATAAATTTTCTGTAGCCGAAAAAGACGGTACGTACGTTATCATGGGAGCTCCAGATATCTTGCTAAAAAAATCAAATCTTTCTAAAGAAGAATATATAAAACTAGAAGAATGGATTGAGACTATAAGCAGAGAAGGCAAAAGGCTCATTGGCATTGCTACTATAGAAAAGAAAAAAATTAAAGGACACCCTGTGCCTGCGGCACTCGAACACATAAATTTTCTAGGCATGTTTGTTTTTTATGACCCGATTCGTCCTTTGGTGCCTGCTGCTATTAAAAATATTGAATCCCATGGCGTCAAAATGGTATTGGTCACGGGAGACCTCGTCGGTACGGCCATTTCTGTTTCGAAAAGTTTGGATTGGGAAGTAAAAGAGGAAGAAGTTTTAACCGGAAACGACATTCGTGGACTTTCTGACAAGGAACTACTGACTCTAATTCCTAAAATAAAAATATTTGCTCGAGTTACGCCGGAAGACAAACTCCGCATTGGGAAACTTTACCAACAACTTGGAGAAGTAGTTGCCATGACAGGGGATGGAGTAAATGACGCTCCGGCACTCAAGGCGATGGACATAGGCATATCGCTTGGCTCAGGGAGCGACGTGGCAAAGTCTGCCGCCGACCTGGTGCTACTTGATGACAATTTCGAAACAATAAGTATGGCGATAGACGAGGGGCGCAGAATCCTTGGTAATATCAGAAAAACTTTTACTTATCTGATGTCGAACTCTTTTGACGAAGTATTTGTAATCGGGGGGAGCCTTATCTTCGGATTACCCTTACCTCTAACTGCACTACAGATTATCTGGGTAAATCTTTTCTCTGGGACTCTCCCTGCTCTCTCTTATGCATTTGACGAAGAAATGGAAATAGAAAAAAAATCTAGCAATGAAGCGGAACTTATCTTTACGAAAGAAGTCAAAGCGTTAATTTTCGGAGTTGGCATCATGAGCTCTCTTCTTTTATTTGGTTTATATTATTTCTTGTTAAAAGAAAACGTTGATGTCGGTCTCGCTCGCTCCGTTTTCTTTGTTTGTTTTGCATCTTACGTCTTAGCCATAGCCTTTTCTTTCAGAAATCTACGTCGACCACTTTTTTCATATCCAACCTTTTCCAATAAAAAATTAAATATAAGTATTATCGTTGCTATGATTTTTTTGCTTGCAACTATGAGCATTACACCGATTCGAAATATTTTTGAACTTGCGCCGTTGCCTCTCTCTTGGCTGCCGTTCGTTGCTCTTTGGCTTGTTTTCAATATTCTTTTAGTTGAAGGTGCGAAGTTTTTGCTAAATAAAAGTAGATAAAAAGTGGCGTTTATTCAACTTTTTTGTTAGTGTTTATACTGTATTAGCTATGTAAATAGCAAACACATGGTGGCTATGGTGTAGCGGTAGCACATGAGCTTGTGGAGCTCCTAGTCTGGGTTCAACTCCCAGTAGCCACCCCA
>CAYQPS010000053.1:0-4718 GCA_964419555.1 uncultured Candidatus Saccharibacteria bacterium
TCAACATTTCACATAGATTGGAAAATAATTTTAGCTCAAGCTATAAACTTCGGAGTTGTTTTTGTGGTGTTCTATCTTTTTGCTCTAAAGCCGTTGACGAAGCTTATGCAAGATAGAGCTAGTAAAATAGCCAAAGGGTTGGACGATGCTAAGGCGAATGCTTCGACTCTTGAGAAAACAAATAAAGAGTATGGAGAAACGCTTGTTAAAGCTCGCGCGGAAGCCAATGACATTTTTCAAAAAGGCAAAAAAGAAGCAGAGGCTAAAAAATCTGAAATGCTCGAACAAGCTAGAAGTGAAGTAACAACGATGATTGAGAGTGGCAAGAAAACTTTAGAAACGGAGAAAGTAAAAATGGTTGCTGAGGCAAAGAATGAACTGGCCTCACTGGCAACGCTAGCTGCAGAGAAAATAATGGCCGAAAAAAATAAATAAAATTATGTCAAAAATTTCCCCAAAAAATATCGCAGAAGCCATATACAAAGCCACAGACGGAAAGTCAGGTAAGGATTTAGCGCAAACACTTGAGCGTTCAGCGCAAATGCTACGAGACAAGCGAATGCTCGGTAAATCAGAAGAAGTCCTCATTAATCTCCAAAATATTATTGAAAAAAATAACGGAACAGTTCGAATGAAAGTCACTACAGCGAAAAGTATGGGGGCGGGAGAGCGAAAAAAACTGGAACATGAAATAAAAGAAAAATATAAAGCAGAGCATGTAGTAAGTGAATTTTTTGAGAAAGAGGAGTTGCTCGGTGGCATGCGAATCGAAGTAGGAAATGATGTACTGGACAATACATACAGAAATAAATTGAATCAATTAGAAAAATTTTTAATAAACTAAGCACATGTCAAATCACATTGTAGAAAATTTAAGAAAAGAAATAGAAGCATTTAAAGCTGATGTGAAGACAGAAAAAGTGGGCAAGGTGCTTGAGCTCTTCGACGGTATAGCCAAGGTTTCTGGACTCTCAGACATCAAATCTTCCGAGATGGTGACTTTTCCGAACGGAGAAGTGGGTGTGGCTCTAAACTTAGAAGAAGATGCCGTGGGTGTGATTATTCTAGGAGATTTTTCAAAAATTAAAGAAGGTGACGAAGTAAAAGCTACCGGCAAAATTTTAGAAGTACCGGTTGGGGACAATATCATTGGACGAGTAGTGAACGCGCTCGGTGCTCCGATTGACGGCAAGGGCGCTATCAAGACAGACAAAACTTATCCGGTAGAAAAAGTTGCGCCGGGTGTGGTGACCAGACAGAGCGTGGACCAGCCGGTTGCAACTGGCATAAAGGCTATTGATAGTATTATTCCCATTGGCCGTGGTCAACGCGAGCTGTTGATTGGTGACAGACAGACGGGTAAAACAGCCATAGCCATCGATACGATTTTAAACCAAAAAGGGCAAAATCTTACTTGTGTTTATGTTTCGATAGGCCAGAAAGATTCCAAACTTCGCAAACTTGAAGCACGACTCGAAGCGGGTGGAGCGATGGCTTATACAGTCATAGTTTCAGCCGGTGCATCGGAGTCTGCAGCGCTTTCATATATTGCGCCGTACGCGGGAGTTTCTATCGCAGAATATTTCATGGATAAAGGAAAAGATGTTTTGATAATTTATGATGATCTTTCCAAGCATGCTGTCGCGTATCGAGAAATTTCACTTTTGCTTCGCCGTCCGCCGGGCCGTGAAGCTTTTCCTGGAGACGTTTTCTATTTACACTCACGTTTGCTAGAGCGCGCGTGTCGAAGAAATGAAAAATATGGAGGAGGAAGTATCACAGCGCTTCCAATTATTGAAACTCAAGCAGGAGACATTTCAGCTTACATTCCTACGAACGTTATTTCTATCACCGACGGGCAGATTTTCCTCGAGACGGATTTATTCTACAAGGGTATTCGTCCTGCAGTGAACGTCGGTAACTCTGTGTCGCGCGTGGGTTCCTCTGCACAGATTAAAGCGATGAAGAAAGTTGCAGGAACACTTAAGCTCGATCTTGCTCAATACCGCGAACTCGAAGCGTTCTCTCAATTTGGTTCTGACTTGGACGAATCTACCAAGAAACAATTGGAAAGAGGCAAGAGGGCAGTGGAAGTTTTGAAACAGCCCCAATATTCTCCGGTAAAGACTGAACATCAAGTTGTTACTCTTTATGCTCTTACCAAAGGATTCATGGATGATGTGCCGGTTGAAAAAATAAAAGAATTTGAGCAAGGGTTGGTGGATTACAGCGAGAGGAACGCCAAGAAATTTTACAAAGAAATTGCTGATTCAAAAATGTGGACTGATGCAGGCGAGGCGGAGCTTAAAAAAGTAATTGAGTATTTTAAAGCGTCATTTCAAAAATAATATATGGCCGGAACAAAAGAAATTAAAAGAAGAATAAAATCGGTAAGGAATACCAAGAAAATCACCAAGGCGATGGAGCTTGTGGCTGCTTCGAAGATGAAGCGTGCGCTGTCTAGTACTTTGGCTTCGCGTGCGTATGCTGGATATTCATGGCAAGTTTTAACTTCTGTGGCCCAAAACATCGAAGAGAGCTCACATCCACTTTTTACGCAAAGAGAAGAAAAAAATGTTTTATTGGTTCTTATAACTTCCAACAGAGGTTTGTGTGGAGCTTACAATGCCCAAGTTACGAAAAAAGCGATAACTCTACTGAAAAACCAAAATACAAATATAGACGTCGTGACTATCGGCAAAAAAGGTGATGTATCAATGCGTCGCGTGGGCAAGAAAGTCGTTGCGAGTTTTACAGAGCTTCCAGATAATATTTCTTTACCGGATGTTTTGCCGATATCAAAAATGTTAATAGATGAATATAGTGCACTCCGTTATGATAAAGTTTATGTGGCTTATACGGATTTCGTTTCAGCTCTTACTCAAAAACCAAACATTAAACAAATTCTTCCTGTTAGCAAAATAGATTTACAACAGTTAATAGAAGAATTAAAAGAAGAGGAAAAAGAGAAAATTACAGATAAAAAAATAAATTATTTAATCGAAGGAGATGTAAACACACTTATCGGTTCGCTCGCAGAGAAGATAACCAGAATGCAGATATACCAGATGCTCCTCGAGTCCAACGCTTCCGAACAATCGTCCCGCATGGTAGCCATGAAGAACGCCTCGGAGGCTTCTGGAGAAATGATTGACGACCTGACACTAGTATTCAACAAAGCCCGCCAGTCGAACATTACCAGAGAAATATCAGAAATTAGCGCCGGTATGGCGAGTGTGAGTTAGAAATAAATTAGTATTTATATTAGTATTTAAATTATTATGAAAACAATAGGCACAATTCAAAAAATTATCGGACCGGTCGTAGATGTAACCTTCGGAGAACATTTGCCAGATATTTACAATGCTTTGACTGTGATGAAGGGAGATAAAAAAATAGTTCTGGAAGTAGAACAGCATCTTGGTGGTGGAGTTGTGCGCTCTGTTGCCATGGATTCTACTGACGGACTTTCTCGTGGAATGGAAGTTACGGATACTGGTGCGCCGATTTCTGTGCCAGTTGGTGCGGTCACCCTCGGACGTATTTTTAACGTTCTTGGTGAAGCTATTGATGACGGCAAAGCAGTTGCGACTGATAAAAAATCTCCAATTCACCGCCAAGCTCCTGCGTATGTAACTCAAGCGACGAAAGTTGAAATTCTTGAAACTGGAATAAAAGTTATAGACCTCATATGCCCAGTGTTAAAGGGAGGAAAAGTCGGTCTCTTCGGAGGTGCGGGCGTGGGCAAGACTGTCGTCATTCAAGAATTGATTCACAACATTGCATCAAACCACGGAGGATATTCTGTATTCGCCGGAGTAGGAGAGCGAACTCGTGAAGGAAATGACCTTTGGCATGAAATGAAAGAATCGGGGGTTATAGATAAAGTTGCCATGGTCTTCGGGCAAATGAATGAACCGCCGGGCGCGCGTTTGCGTGTGGCTCTCTCTGGACTTACTATGGCGGAACATTTTCGCGATGTTGAAGGCAAGGACGTGCTTCTTTTTATCGACAACATTTTCCGCTTCACTCAGGCGGGTTCAGAAGTGTCCGCGCTTCTCGGGCGTATTCCTTCTGCCGTGGGTTATCAGCCAACACTCGGAACAGAAATGGGAATGATGCAGGAACGTATTACTTCTACAGATAAAGGGTCTGTTACTTCTGTGCAGGCGGTGTACGTGCCTGCTGATGACTTGACCGACCCAGCTCCAGCGACAACTTTCGCGCACTTGGACTCTACTGTCACGCTCAACCGTTCACTTGCAGAGATAGGTATTTATCCGGCCGTTGACCCGCTTGATTCTTCTTCGACTATTCTTGACCCGAACATCGTAGGCAAGGACCACTACTACGTAGCTCGTGAAGTTCAGAGAGTTTTACAACGCTACAAAGATTTGCAAGACATCATTGCGATTCTGGGAATGGAAGAACTTTCGGAAGCGGACAAAGAACTTGTGGCGCGCGCTCGCAAAATTCAGAAATTCCTGTCACAGCCGTTCTTCGTGGCTGAAGTATTTACCGGAACGAAAGGAGAGTATGTGCCACTAAAGGAGACCATCAGATCATTCAAAGAGATTCTGGATGGCAAGCATGATGAAAAGCCCGAAGGAGATTTTTATATGAAGGGTGCGCTGTAGTTTTTTGAAAAATAAATAGCTTCTCTCGAAAAGCAATCTGTCTCCCGAAGCTCCGGGAGCGAACTGCTCGTCGCTCAAGAA
>CAYQPS010000054.1:0-4614 GCA_964419555.1 uncultured Candidatus Saccharibacteria bacterium
AGCGGTGTCGCCAGCCATACCTGCTTGCAAGGTCTTTGGGAAAGTGTCAATACCAGTAACTGTTGACTTAGCAGTTGGCTTTATTCCAACCACTTCAATGTCCTCACCAACTTTCA
Source organism: uncultured Candidatus Saccharibacteria bacterium (assembly GCA_964419555.1). GTDB lineage: Bacteria > Patescibacteriota > Minisyncoccia > Phycocordibacterales > UBA9973 > UBA9973. Next base: position 117 of record CAYQPS010000054.1, read on the forward strand.
CCACTCCTCTTTCGATTTTACCGGTTACAACTGTACCGCGGCCTTCGATAGAGAAAATGTCTTCGACTGGCATAAGGAAAGGTTTTGCAACGTCTCTCTCTGGAATAGGAATGTAAGTATCAAGTGCATCTACAAGTTCTAGAACTTTCTTTGCCCATTCATCATCAACTGACTTGGACTCAAGAGCCTTGAGAGCAGAGCCACGGATAACCGGAGCACCTGCACCGTCAAAGCCTTGTTTTGTAAGAAGTTCACGGATTTCTTCTTCCACTAGGTCAATCATGTCTTTGTCATCCACCATGTCGCACTTATTTAGAAAAACAATCATCTTTGGAACACCGACTTGCTTCGCAAGCAAAACGTGTTCACGAGTCTGGGGCATCGCACCGTCAGTCGCCGCAACCACAAGAATAGAGCCGTCCATTTGCGCGGCGCCTGTTATCATGTTCTTGATGTAGTCAGCGTGACCGGGAGCATCGATGTGCGCGTAGTGGCGAGCATCTGTAGAATACTCGTTGTGGGAAATGTTAATAGTGATTCCACGAGCTTTTTCTTCAGGAGCGTTGTCGATCTGGTCAACGCCTCGAAGTCTAACTGTCTTTCCTGCCATGTTTAACACATGTAGGATTGCCGCAGTCAAAGTGGTCTTACCGTGGTCAACGTGACCGATAGTTCCCACGTTTATGTGCGGTCTGTCTCTCTTAAATTCTTCTGCCATATTATTTTTACTTATATGTAAAACTCAACGTACGATAACCAGTCGCTGAGGCTTAAATACAAGCTTGTTTATGCTAATAATTAATAAAATTGCTCAAAAAGCAATATAAAAACTGCCAAAGTGCAGTTATTTATATACTAGCAAATTTGAATATATTGTCAAATTCCCTTATGTTTCTTTATCTCCTAGGTGAAATGATTACCACAAGTGTATATCTTCTCCCGTAAAGACTTGGAAAAGAAAAACTGCAAGACTAACGGCGATACCTAAGAAGAGAAGTTTTCTTGATATGTGAAATAATTGGCGTTTCGGCCGATAGTAGTATTTGCATAAGTTATAAACTTCAATAGCATATTGTTCGCGTGTTTTTTTTGAAGTTGTCATTGCTTCGATGACTGCTTTTTCGTATTCAGAGGGGGAACTAAAACTTTCAATCTTTTTACGATAGAGCAAGCTTTCGGGTTGACCGCGTTTTCTCATAAAATGGGGTGGATGTACTGCAAGCAGCCCGGTCAAGGCGGAAACTCCAGCAAATATCATTATAAAAAATAAAGGTAAATTTTTTGGCTCTTTTTCAAGTATAGATACAGACAAGAGAAAAGTCGCGGCGCTTATTCCAATAACAATGTTGATTTGATGGTCTAGGTGTTGAGTAGATTCAGCAATATGATTAAGAGCGCTTTCAATTAAGTTTCCGTGTTTGTCGGTTACCTTTTCCTCAGGGAGATGGGTTGCATGAAATGATTCTTCCATTTGGAGCTATTATAGCATACCGAACTTAGTAATTTATTTTCTAGTAACGATGAAGATATATAGCACTTGTAATATGTCTGTTATTACATCATAATAGAGTTTAGAAATTTGGGGTCAGTTTTTAATATTAATCACTAATTTAAATCACAATACTATGATAAAAGAATCGCGTTTGATTGTTCGCCTAGTTTCCTTGTGGGTTATTTTCGTCGCAACACTGGTGCTGACTTTCTTGTCTTTGGGTCACCTGACGATGTCTTCTATGAGAATGATTAATGGAGGATACGAAACGTCTTACGGCTATTTTAATTATACTGGCTCTAGCACTATGTGTTTGCAATCACCGTCGTATCCTGATTTACAAAGTTCAAATGAAATGATGGACATAAAAGATAAGGAGGCGATGGAGAAATACAATCTGGAAATGGAGCAATACAATAAAGATTATGTAGAAGCATGTAAGAAGGATGTCCAAATTCAAGAAGCAATTCAACACAAACAGGAACATTCCCAAAGAAAAGTAGACAGATCTATGGGGGTTGGTGATATTGCCAAATATTCTACCCTAACCCTGCTGGGGTTAATCGCATTAGCTTTGTCTTTGAGAGAAATCAAAAAAACTGAACAATCTCAATAAATAGTTAGAAATATTTTAAGGAAGGCTAATTTTTGCCTGCTTGAAGCTTTTGACAAGCATGAAATATATAAAAATTCCTGCGCCGATAATCAAAAGATTCATGTGATTCAAGAGCGCTGCCCCGAACCAGTAAAATACTAAAGTCCATAAGCTATTCCAAATTATTATCGCCAACAAGGAGTAGGCGAAAAATGTTCTAAAAGGTAACCGCAGGATACCGGATGCTGTGGCAGCTAGCGCACCAAAGTTCGGATGAATATACGTGGTAAATAATATTTTCAACCCTTTGCTTTCTACTTTGGATTGAACTTTTTCGAGTGGTCCTTTCAGACCCAATTTGAGGAATACGTGATACCAGCCAAAACGCCCGAGAGCATAATTTATTAGAGCAGTTATAAAAAATCCCAAAATTATGAACGCAAGCATCAAGAAAACATTCAGGTCTGCTTGTCTGGCAAAAACTACACCAAGAGCAACCACAATAGAACCCGGGAAATACCAATTAAAAAACAAAATGCCTTCGACTAGTGCCCCGACTAACACAACCCAGTAGCCATAAATTTCATAATATTTCTGTATGAAGGAAATTATCTCTTCAGGAGAAGGCAAGCCTAAAGCGCGATATAAGTAAATCAAACCAAGATAAAGAACTAGAACAATAAAGGGGATTGCCAGGTATTGAATAATTTTTTGTTTTGAGGGAATTTGCACTCCTGCTATTTTAGCATACTACTTAAAACAACATGCCCCGCCGAGAATCCGGCGAGGCAGTAACTGTGATCACTCTTTCAACATCATAGAGCGTCGCGGTGGCGAAGTGACGACAGTGTCAGCGGGAATCGCGACTTCAAACTGCGACCGCTGAACCATTCTCGGGTGACACCGCGGACACCAGTCCGTGTAATACATTCGCTCGCAATACCTACAACGTCTACCTGTGTGCGTGGCTTCCGCCATGATAACCTCTGGTTGTAAAGTGAATTTTTTTCCCTACAGATTCCTACGGAACGCGGCCTTCTGACGATGCGCGGCGATTCTCTCCTCAATGAAAGAGGTGAACGGGTACCCCATCGGCACTTCGTCCATCCAAACGAGAAGATCGTTCTCAACGCCTTCCACGGTAAACACCATAATTCTTCTGGGATTATCACCGCTTTTACAGATACTGCATTCGAACACGGACTGGGGTTCGATAGCCGTATAGAAAGCCACTCCTTCGACAGGAGTCATTTCTGAAGAACAGCTCGGGCACTTCATTTTGTATACCTCAGGTTGGGGTAAATACCTCTTTTTTCAGATTAACACGAATCCTATATTTTTCAAGAAAGAGTTTACTTCCTCGCAGCGATAATAGTTTCTGCCACGTTGTTGGGCACGATGTCGTAACGTAAGAATTCCATAGTGAAAGATGCTCGGCCTTCGGTCATAGAGCGAAGCCCGGTCATGTAACCGAACATTTCGGAGAGAGGAACGATGGCGCGCATGACTTTGTTCATACCTCGGTCCTCCATGCCTTCGATAAGTCCGCGCTTACTTGAGAGATTGCCAGTGACGTCACCCATGAATTTCTCCGGAGTCACAACTTCTACTTTCATCATCGGTTCTAGTATCACTGGATTCGCGCGCTTACATGCGTCTTGTACAGCCATAGAGGCGGCGATTTTGAATGCCATTTCGTTGGAGTCCACTTCGTGATAGCTTCCGTCCCAGAGCTCGACAGAAACATTCACCATTTTAAATCCGGCCAAAATCCCACGGTCCAGTCCTTCTTTGAATCCTTTTTCACAAGGAGCAATGTATTCCTGCGGAATCACTCCTCCTTTGATGCTGTTTATAAATTCAAAGCCGGGAGACCTTTTGGTATTCTTCGGCAAGTCTTCAAGTTCTTCTTTAGTCAGAGCTACCATCGGCTTAACTTTGATTTTCACGTGACCGTAGTTTCCACGTCCGCCAGACTGTTTGATGTATTTACCTTCAGCTTCAGAAGCGCCATTGATAGTCTCGCGATACGCTACCTGAGGCTTGCCCACGTTTGCCTCCACGGTAAACTCGCGCTTCATTCTGTCCACGATAATTTCCAAATGTAATTCTCCCATTCCCGCAATGATAGTCTCCCCTGTTTCTTGGTCAGTTGTAACTTTGAAAGTAGGGTCCTCCTGTGACAAACGGTTAAGCGCCATGCCCATTTTTTCTTGGTCAGCTTTTGTTTTAGGTTCGATTCGTAGAGAAATAACTGGTTCAGGGAAAACAATTCTGTTTAATTCTATCGGATTATTTTCGTCGCAAAGAGTATCTGAAGTTATGGTATCTTTCAGGCCCACTGCCGCTGCAATTTCTCCGGCAAAAACTTTTTTCACTTCTTCCCGGTCGTTGGCATGCATTCGAAGTAT
>CAYQPS010000055.1:0-4405 GCA_964419555.1 uncultured Candidatus Saccharibacteria bacterium
CATAGCAGCTCTTTGGGAGAGAGCAAAACGTATTTCTCGCGATACCACTTTGCCTAATTATGCAACTGCCCGTCAGATGACTTACGGTTCGATCGCTTGGCCAACAGAAGTTACACCGCCCCCTTCAACAGATTATGGACCGCCTGGTACTCCTTCAACTCCGCCCCCGCCCCCTCCGCCGCTGCCAGTTATTAACACATATATATACGACCCATATAATCCGCCATCTCCGGGAGATTTTGAATGGATATCGGATTTACCTAGAGTATGTCCAGTAGGTTGGACAGTTGCAGTATGCGACAGTATATATGCTGAGCGCTGGACTATTGAAGGAGGAGTGCCGGTATTGTATGAGCATGGAAATAAATATATACTAACTGGAGGTCTTTCTCAGGCAGGAAATATTGGTCCACGTACTGCGGGTTCTTGGCAACCTCTTTAAAAAACATTCGTTAAATTTTCTTAGCTTTGTATAGGGCAGGAGCGCTGGCGAGTAATTTCTCGAGTGCTTCCTTTGACAGGAGTCCCTTCTGAGCACCGATTTCTTGAACCACAGCCATAGAATTTATCGGACCCCAAGCAAAGGCCTCAAGTGGGGACTTTCCTAGTGCGAGAGCGGAAGTGAAAGTGGAAGAAAAAGCGTCACCCGCTCCAGTGCGTTCGTAAGGAGGCTTTGGGTCGGGGTAAATCGGAAGTTGCCAGAGTTCATCGTCCAAATAAAGATAAGCGCCGTTTGGTCCGTCGCTAATGGAAACCATTTTAGGCCCAAGTGCGTGAATGCCTTTTGATAGTTCCAAGACATCTTTGGTTTGCATTCCGAGAATTTTTTCTGCTTCTTCAACGTTGCAGAAAAATATTTCTGCTCGCGCATATAATCTCGCTAATCTTTCTTTCCCCAGATTTATTTCATTTTTACCAGGTTGAAAAGCAAGTTTGATATCTTTGTGGCTATCTAAGTAGTCTGCTACGGTATTATGAAAAGGGAAGGCGCTCTCGCTTACTGAACTAAAGTAAAGCCATTTAGGTTCACCAATATCCGGCAATTCATACGGATACTTCTCGTGTTTTATTAAAATTGTACGTTCAGAGGTGTACCACAGTACATAGTGGTAGTTTGTCCGAATACCCTTATTTATCTTCACAAATTCAGTGTTTACTTTATCGGCCTTAAGTGATGCAAGACCCTTTTCTCCCTCCAAATCATCACCCAGATTGGACACTATGGCGGAAGAAAGTCCCAGACGACTAGCCGACACAGCAGCGTTCGCAGCATTGCCCACTGCAGGCACGATGGTGACCTCCTCGTAAGGAACCTTGTCTCCAAAGCCTAGGCACAGCTCGCAAGAATCCGTGTCTATCTTGCAGTGCACGTGTGCGTCTTTCAATTTTATAAATGCATCTGTTACAGTATCCCCAATTGCCAGAAAATCGATTTGTTTCATGATATTATTAGTATAGCATAATATAAATCTATGTCTAAAAAAATAATTTTAATTTTAATTATTTTTTTCTCTCTACACAGCACAGCGAGTGCAGATGTTTTGATAAGTGAAATAATGTATGACCTCTCGTCAGGGAGCGACGACAGCAGGGAATGGGTGGAGATTTATAATAATAGTGACGAGGAAGTAGATCTATCAACTTTTAAATTTTTTGAGGCTGATACGAATCATAAACTTACGTTAACGCAAGGAGCGGATAAAATTCCGGCGAAGGGATATGCGGTTATAGTTTCCAATGCAGTAAAATTTAAAACTGACTGGCCAAGTTTTGCTGGCATTATTTTCGATTCCGCTTTTTCTTTAAGCAACAGTGGAGAAACTTTAGCCCTGAAAGATGGAGACGAAGTTGTGGACCAGTATACCTACAACTCCTCTTCAGGCGGAGCAGGGGATGGTAAATCTTTGCAACTAGTAAATGGTTCGTGGGTTGCGAGTATTCCTACCCCCGGTGCGGAAAATAAAATTTACATTCCTCCACCCCCGCCACCAAAACCACCTGCACCCATCACTTCCGCCAGGAAAGACCTAGCGGTAGAAATACCCATGGAACCAGCCCCGCCTGTGACAAGGTTAAACTTTGTCACGGATTCTTCCTTCAGCGGTGGAACCGCTGGAATACCATCGGAGGAAAACTCTTCACCCCTTTTTACTTTTATTTTGTTTCCTCTCTTAGGGGCAGGAGCGGGAGCTGTCTATTTTATCCGAAAAAAGCAATTTACCCCTGATATTACAGGGGATTTTGAGATTTTAGAGGAATAAATGAAGTCTGAACCTTATGTGTGGATAACTAGTGGATATGCTGGGGAGATAGTACTATAATATATAGGACATAAAAAGATATCGTCTACCCGAGCTACACCTTTTTTAGTATCTTGTTTATCCGATATATGACAAAAAGACCATAGTTATCTTTGTATAAATGGAAAATCTTAAAAAAGTAATTTCATTACACGAAGCATCAATAATTTCTGATTATCATCAGGATTATTTGAGTTCGCTAATACGTAAGAATGAAATTAAGGGTGAAAAACTGGGAGGTAATTGGTTTACCACTGAAGATGAAATCAAAACCTATATTTTTAAGCAAAAAATCCGGAATAAAAATGCGGTCGTTAAACACCTGTTGTCTTTTATAAGGGCTAGAAGTAGTTTTATATACGCATTTGTTTTTTTAACAATTCTTTCAACGGGGATATATTTTTATAATCAACAATACGCCGAAATTCAAAGCCAAAAAATAAATACAGAACCCTCCGGTATTTCTAAACTAGAAAAAGAAGAAAAAATTAAGGAATTACAGTTTTAATGAAAACTTTTCTAAATTTTAAAAAAATAACTAGTACCACTTTTTCTTTATTTTTCTTTATTTTTCTATTGTCTGTTTTTTTATCTCCTAACTCTGCCCATGCCACTGCCGGAGTGCCTTCACTTATTAATTTCCAAGGACGATTGGCGGACTTTACTTCGGGGGACTTGCTCGGTGGTCCATCCGGTACTGACTATTGTTATAAATTCTCAATCTGGAATGCGACAACCGCTGGGTCTAAAATCTGGCCAGCTGGGTCTCCGACTGCTGATACTATTCTTACCCGTGACGGAGTCTTTGATGCTACTATCGGAGAAGCAGATGCGCTGACCCTTGGTTTCATCGACGACCAAGCATTCGTCGAAGTGGAAGTGGCTGAAGAAGTGGGAGATTGTACTACTGGTGGCGATGAAGACTGGGAAACTCTTGCCCCTCGTCCGCAAATTGTTTCCTCCGGTTTTGCCATCAACTCTAGAACTGTCGGCGGATTTACTCCCGCCCAGTCTGCGACTGATGCTCAAATTCCTGTTCTTACTGCCGGCGCGATTATTTTAGGACACGCGACGACCGCTGCGCTTACTTCCGTCGGTGCGGCACCACTTGCTGTGGATGCGGGAGCTTCCGGAGTTTTGAATTTAAATAATACTTCAACCGGAAATATTTTGATGGGCGGTGGCTCAGCTTCTACTGGATGTACGCTTACCAATGCAACCGGAGCATTTGCTTGTACTGCTGGACTCTCCGGAACCACTTTGACAGGTTCTTCGTACACAGAAGGGTCGGTTGTATTTGCCGGCGCTGGTGGCCTACTTTCTCAAGACAACGCAAATTTCTTCTGGGATAACGGAGATAAAAGACTTGGTATAGGAACAGACAGCCCAGATGTTCCACTTGAGGTCTTGCGCACGACTGGTGGTACGGGAGTTGTATATCCAATTGGCGGTGCCATCAAGGGTAATCTAGAAGCAGATTTTGATGCGGATGACATCCTCTCTGGTGTGTTTGGTTATGCTAAAAATACTGGTAACACAGCGGTAGGTGATGGACACATCATAGGTACTTTCGGTCTTGCGGAAGACAATCCTGACAATACTCATTACCTAATCGGGGTTGAAGGTAGGACAAATGGTACAGCTACGGGCAATGTTACCCAGATTGGAACTTTAGGTCTTGCAACATTCAAAGGAGCAGTGTTTGACGCAACCTTATTTACCAGATTGAGCATCGGAGTTACAGGCAGATCAGAAATAATGGAAGCTGACGGAACAACTCCACTGGCAGAGGGAATTGCGGTAAACTTTCATGCCCCATCTCCAATAGGAGGAGCAGCCAAATTTTCTTTTCTTGGTGAAGAACAAGGATGGTTTCGAAATGCTAATTCATTAAGACTTGGTAATAATCTAGTGGCGACAGGAAGCATACGATTTGATTCTGTCACTAGCGGTACTATTACTCTCGCGCCTGTGGCAGGAGCTCTAGGAACGACTGTTCTCACTATGCCCGCGCTCACTGGTACGCTTCTGGTAGCTCAAGCCACCACGCCAGGAACTCAACAAACAGGAAACTTAAATATTTCCGGTACTGGATTATTTGGCAC
>CAYQPS010000056.1:0-4280 GCA_964419555.1 uncultured Candidatus Saccharibacteria bacterium
AAACATGATAATAATGATGAAGAATGCGAGCCTGGCCGGACGTCCGACTGTGGTTCTTCCATATTCCAAATTAAAACAAGCGATTCTCGAATGCTTGGCGAAGGAGGGTTACGTAAGTAAAATTTCCAAGAAAACCAAGAGAGACCAAGCCGTGATTGAAGTTGAATTGATTTACGTAGATAAGAAACCAAAGATTACCGAAGTCGAGAGAGTTTCCAAGCAGTCTCGCAGAGTCTACTTTGGCATGAAGGACATACATTCTGTTAGAAACGGCTCCGGGCTTCTGATACTTTCAACTCCGAAAGGTATTTTGTCAGGCAAAGATGCCAGGAAAGAGCATGTCGGAGGCGAAGCGTTGTTCAAGATTTTTTAATTTTATGTCCAGAATTGGTAAACAAGAAATACAAATACCGGCAGGAGTAACAGTCACACAAAGTGGCGTCTCTGTGAAAGTTGCTGGGCCCAAAGGAACATTGTCTAAAGATTTTAGAGATGACATTACGATTACAATCAAAGACAAGGTCATAACCCTAAATCCAAAGCGAAATGACAAATTCTCAAAAGCTCTCTGGGGTTCCTATGCTTCGCACATAAAAAATATGATTACTGGCACGCAGACACCGTATGCGAAGAAACTTATATTAGAAGGAGTTGGATTTAAATCTGACGTAAAAGGAAAGGAACTTCACCTTGCTCTCGGATTTTCTCATCCTGTGGTTGTAAAAATACCGGATACAATCACTGCCACGGCCGAGAAAAACAATATTACGATTACAGGAATTGATAAAGAATTGGTTGGAAACTTTACCGCAGGAATTCGAGCGCTGAAGAAGCCAGAACCATATAAGGGCAAGGGTATGCGTTACGATGATGAAGTTATCAGGAGAAAACAAGGCAAGAAAACAGCGTAAATAAAATGCAAAACAAAACTGAAAAAAGAATAAGATTGAAAGCGAAGATACGAGCAAAAATCTCGGGCACTAAAGAGCGCCCGCGTCTTTCTATCTTTCGCTCCAACAAATTCATTTACGCGCAAGTGATAGATGATGCGACTGGTAAGACTCTAGTGCAAGCGAGTGATATTAAAATCAAAAAGGGAACCAAGATTGAGCGAGCTAAAGAAGTTGGCAGTATGATTGCAAAAGCTTGCAAAGCCGCAAAAATGGACAAAATAGTTTTCGATAGAAGCGGATTTAAATATGCTGGACGTATCAAATTAGTAGCAGACGCAGCCAGAGCGGAAGGGCTGAAATTTTAAATATATGGAAAAAGGAAACGAAAAAAGAAATAGCAGAGGACGAGGTTCTTCTTTTGGCAGACCTAAGCCAGAATTTGACCAGAAAATCATAGACATCCGCCGTGTCACTAGAGTTGTCGCAGGAGGACGCAGGTTCTCTTTCAGTGTGGCGCTAATTGCTGGAGATAAGAAAGGCGGAGTGGGCTTAGGCCTAGGTAAGGCAGGAGACACGTCTTTGGCCATCAATAAAGCACTTCGAAATGCAAAGAAAAACATGGTAAAAATAAAATTAACTAAGACCATGTCTATACCTCATGAAGTTTCTGCCAACTTTTCAAGTTCCAAGGTGGTGATGATTCCGAACAAAGGACGAGGATTGGTTTCTGGTTCAGTTGTTCGAGACATACTGAAGTTGGCAGGAGTAAAAGATATTACAGGCAAGATTTTATCCAGTAGTAAAAATAAATTAAACAACGCCAAAGCAGTCATGCTAGCACTTTCCGCTTTCTCTTCAAAATATTCAAAGCCAATTCCAGAGATTGACCTTGCAAACAAAGAAATCATACCGCCAGGGCTAAAAGTGGTCAAAGAAGAGGTTAAATAAACTCTATGCAAATACATAACTTAAAAAGAAAATATAAAAACAAAAAAGACCGAATCGTCGGTCGCGGAGGCAAACACGCCAAGACTTCTGGCCGAGGAGGCAAAGGGCAGACAGCCCGCGCGGGAAATAAGCGCCGTCCGGAGCTTCGTGATATTATTAAGAAACTACCAAAGAATCGAGGGTATCAATTTAAGTCGATTCGCAAAGTTGTTTTGCTTGGCAAAGACAAGATGCTATCTAAAGAAGAAAAGTTTTCAGAAATTAGGAAGCGTCTAAAAATAAAAGGTGGGAAAATAAGAATCAAGTAAGAAAATGCAAAATTTTTGGAACAAAATGAAGTTGGTCTGGACGGATTCTACCTTAAGGAAGAAAATATTATTCGTGTTTTTCGCGTTGATAGTTTTCAGATTACTTGCTGCGATTCCTATTCCGGGCATTGATTCACTTGCGCTTAGTCGTTTTCTTTCTAACAACCAATTTTTTGGGATTTTGAATATTTTCTCTGGTGGCGGACTTTCCAATCTCTCTATCATCATGCTCGGTGTCGGTCCGTACATCACTGGTTCTATCATCATGCAGCTTCTAACTATCATGGTGCCTTCGCTCAAACGAATTTATCATGAAGAAGGAGAGGCCGGCAGAAAAAGATTTACTCAGTACTCAAGGTTGCTCACCGTACCACTTGCTGCCATTCAAGGCTTTAGTCTTTTAGCTATATTAGAATCACAAAGTATTTTGGTAGATCTGACTGCCTTTGACCGAATCGTGAATTTGATTGTTGTTATCGCTGGAGCTATATTGCTGATGTGGATTGGAGAACTTATTTCTGAATTTGGCATTGGCAACGGAGTATCAATAATTATTTTTGCCGGTATCGTTTCAGCACTTCCTGCCCAAGTGGGCCAGTTACTATACACCTTTGACCCTTCCCAGGTTCCTCTCTATCTGCTTTTCTTGGCTATCGGTCTGATTGTTATTGCAGGCGTGGTCATTGTTACTGAAGCCGAACGTCCCATACCAGTCACCTATGCCAAGCGGGTCCGGGGAGCGAAGATGTATGGAGGAGGTTCTACTTATTTACCACTTCGTGTGAACCAAGCCGGAGTTATTCCGATAATCTTTGCGCTCTCAATATTGCTTTTCCCGCAAATGATCGGAACTTTTCTTTCTAAATTCACTCACCCCATTATCGTAAAAATATCCGAGATCTTGGTCTCATTTTCACAGACATCTGTGCTTTACGCCGTGCTTTATTTTATTTTAGTTTTCCTTTTTACTTATTTCTATACTGCGGTTACTTTCGATCCCGAAGCTCTTTCTACTAATTTGCAAAAGAACGGAGCTTTCATTCCGGGAATTCGTCCGGGGCCGTCAACTTCGGAATATATTTCAAAAGTTTTAGGACGTATCACTATGCTCGGCGCAGTATTCTTGGGCTTTATTGCAGTGCTTCCTATCATTATGCAAGCAGTTACCGGCATCACCGCGCTTGCACTCGGAGGCACGGCGCTCCTCATCGTCGTCTCCGTGGTGCTAGACCTAATCAAAAAAATCGACGCACAAGTCTCAATGCGGGAGTATTAATTCTCTTTAGTCTTTTTGCCATTTTTTATATTCAGATACCACGATACCAACAACCTGTTCTAGGTTGTTTTTGTTTGTGTCTACAATTAAGTCAAAATTATTTTTGTCTTTATGATCTTTGATGCCGTATAAATCAAAATACCTTTTGCGTTCGCTAGCCAAACGCTTGGCGGATTTTTCAATCATTTTTTCTTTTGATTCTACTTGTCCGCTATTTTCTGACAACCGAGCTGGATTGTTTTTCATATCCTGGAGCATTCTCTCTGCTGCAGTTTCAGGGTCAAGGTCGAGGTATACCTTAAAAGAATCCGATATCCAATAAAATGCCAATCGAGAATCTATTACCACTTTTTCTCCAGAGCCGGCTTTTCTTACATAATCATCCAGATTTTTATCCACCCAATCTTCTCTCTCAGCGATTTTACCTAGCTCTTCCAGGGTTACTTTTTTTTCTTTGGCGATTTGGCGCATGAAGTCTCCGGAAGAAAAATGCTTGAAGCCTAATTCTTTTGCCACCCCCCTCGCAGTGCTGGATTTTCCGCTTCCGTTTGAGCCAGCGATGGTTATTATTTCTATTTTTCCCATATTAAGTACAATTAAAACATATTTGATTTTATATCACAAATTAGCTATTCTTAAACAATGCAAGGTGAAACTTTCGTATTTTTTGGACTAGTAGGTTCTGGCAAGGGAACACAAATCAAGCTACTAATAGACCTTTTAAAACAAAAGGATGGCAAAGACTGCGTTTATGCTTATCCAGGCAATGAGTACAGGAGACTTATGAAAGAGAGTACAGAAACAGGACTTTTGGTTAAAGCATCTATGGATGCCGGCCACCTACAGCCTGATTTT
>CAYQPS010000057.1:0-3867 GCA_964419555.1 uncultured Candidatus Saccharibacteria bacterium
TATGGAGACGAGTTTAGAAAAAATGGCGGTTGGGGTGCATGGCTACGAACAAAAACATGACAAGTGAACTAGAGTCCACGCCCCAGGAAGAGGAACCCTCCACATCTTCTCAATACCATTTCGTATGTATTCCCTACTTGAACATGGGCAAGACACCACAAATCGATTTTGGGTTTGCCAAGATCTGGAATTTTGATCTCCTTCAGGAACAATATATTCCAAACCCCAAACTCCGCACTCAGGTCGCAAGATCTCTCGCGTCATATAAAATCTCCTACCCTTACGCACATTCAACGGGGGCTCCGGGAAGAGAAATCTATCATCCGGTTCGCGGTATAGGTATGTTGTATACCGATGCTTTGAACACCGAGCCTTTAGATTTCGATGCGCAACAGAAAATTAATGATGCACGACTTATCCTTTTTATGAGCTTCGTATCGCAGAACAATACCCTTACACGTAATGTAAACAGTGGACATTGGATGGGCAGCTCTGATAATTTTGCGCCCGTATTTTTCACTACCGTGATTGGATCTGAGTACGTCACCGAAATAAGCGGTTTTGTGGTTCAAACATGGCACGGTGGCATAGATATAGATAAGAACATGAAAATAAGACCTTGGCATGTACCCAAGGCTGAACTGCGGCTCGATCAGACTTTGTTGGATGCGTTGATTGAGCTTCGAAGTAAACGGCCACGGATTTTCAGACGCCTAATATCCGCAGTTGAGGTTTTTTATGAAAGCTTTTATAACGCACCAGAAGTCAGTCACAATGCTCGCATTTTATTGCAAGCAAGCTCATTTGAAATTTTATTGGGAGCGCCTACCGGCCAGGGGCGAAAGGCGCTGAAATCATACCTGAAGAAGGTTGCCACATATCCTGAGGACCCGATAATTAAGTACAGAAGCGAAAGAGCAAGTGGATCAATAATCGAAACAGGGACGGTGACTGAAAAGTGGGCAGATAAATTCTTTACTTTGCGCAATCATATACTTCATGGCGATGTGCCAGCGTCAAAAGAATACAATTTTGGAAAATGGCAACGCCATTTCGATATAGCCTTATATTTTTTTGTGTTGTGCCTAAAACGAATGGTTGAGAAGGGTCTAAAGCGCGATATTTTTGGTGACGATATTGTGTGGAAGTCATGGACTGATGAGTTGAGTTTGCCTGTCATGAAATATACGGGCTTCGAATACACATCCCTCGGTCGTGGCTGGATGAGGAGAATGTCTCGCCGGCTCTCGTCGAAATAGAACTTATGGCCATGACTCCCGAACAAATAATGATGGCGCAGGCGCATGCAAAAAAGGACGATGCCGTATTTAAATTCTTCAAAGAAGTAATGGATGATGTCAGTTCAGTCTTTCAAACCAATGAGCACGGTAGATCTTATGTAGCTGAGCGAGCACAAACTGTGGTTGCATTCACATTTGCAGATGTGGTAGCTAGTTATTGGTATGAGTATCAAGGGTCGACAGGGACTCCTCGCGAGAGATTCACTTCATGGATCAATCAATATGTGTTCACACCATCAAATGAAGAATACGAGGGTTCTGTTTTTGAGGAGTTATCACCGGACCTTTTGTACGCATTACGAAGCTCCATGGTGCATTTTTTTGGCGTAGCAGGAGATCCAAAAGGAATAATAAACATAGGGATAACATCAATCTCCGTGCCCCCAGATGAGATTGAACGCTGGAGAGCTGGATTTGAGGCGGCAGGAAAAAAGGCTGTCATGTTTACTCCAAAACAACTTTATAATTTGCTACTCGAAGGAGCAGTGCTTATGCTCGATGAATGGAAGGAAATAATTGACCTGTCGCAAACCGATGATCAACATAAATTAGCTCACATTCAGGGTATAGATCGTATCTATCAAAAAATAATGCTCGAAGGAGCTGCGATTGTAAAAAAGCATTAATTTTCAGATCATTTTATAAAGCGTATTTCCCATCCTTCCCGGCACCCACTTTTGGGGGTATAGGGGTCATGCAGGGGTGAGCTGTATATAGAAAAAAGTTCTAATTGCTTCTACGCACTCCCGCCAAACACAGAAGACCTGGTCTGCACCAGGTTTTCTGGTTTTGCGGGAGCCGCAGCGATGTTTCGTCAGTAGACGAAACCGCGAGGCGTGGCAACGGAAAATCCTTTGCGACGGCAAAGGATTTATCCGTGACCGCAAAAGAAAAGCCGCGCTTACGCGCGGCCCGGTCCTCAGCACTTCTTGAAGCCGAAGTCGGTGCCCTTCCAGGCCAGCATGGAGTCGCACTCCGGCTGAATCCAGAGTTGGGCTGGCTTCCACGAGCGAAACGTGTGGCGGTGCCCGTCCTCGAAATCAAGAACGAGCGTTCTCAATTGATCCATTTCGAGCGATACCACTTGAGCTTTTCCGTGGCTCTCGCCAGAGCGGTGACTCCACATCTCAAACACTTCCACTCGAGCGCCGACCGACAGATCTTCCGCATTCAGGAGGTCGGAATCATAGAGATCGAAATACCAGCCGCCGTCATTGTCGCCGTAGGCCAGAGAGTGTGCCTGAATCAATCTGAAGCTCTCCTCGCCTACAGTGATAGTTGTCTCTTCACGCCTCTGAAGGGCTTGAACAATTTTTTCAATAAGAGTCTCGCTGCTTATGGTCGCCATGTGGCACTACTCCTTTTCTAGGGTGAACTCTAAAGGCATGGTACTCCTCCTGCGGGCGAAAGCAAAACAACCTCCGGGTGGCTTTGTCTGATCTGGCAGCCTTCCGAAAGGGTTTGCGGGGTATAGGGATTAAACAGGAGTAAGGCGTATATAGAAAAAAGTTCTAATAGCTTCTACGCACTCCCGCAAAAGTGTCAAGGGGTGAAAACTTGTCTTGGATGGCACTTTTCCACCCCATCAACCGTATGGTGGTGGCAGGTCTTCTAGACGACATTGGTAAGTACTAGCAGAGCGAGGAGAAAGAAGAATTAGCCATTGCTTGACCTCTGACCGTCCTCTTGTAGGCTGTAACCACATGACCAAGGCGACAAGACTTACCTTAGGTGTTGTATTGCTAGCCCTCTTCTCATCGTTCCTCATTTTCTTAACGACAAGACATAACTTCGACTTAGAGGGCTTGCAAAGTCTCTTTAGTATTCTGGGCTCGATTTCTATTGGAATTGCATTGATCAGCTATTTTGAAAGGAAGGACCAGGATATTACGACTGCTGCAATAGATCTCATTTCGTTCTTTAGAAAGGAGATCATTGTTGCTAATGACGATCTAATAAAAAGCGTGCAAGTCACATTCCCAAACTATTATTGGTTCAGTATTAAATTGGATAACCCAGATATGGCCTATGTCCGCCAAAACTTCAAAAAAGAAGTAGACGGCCAGGAAATATTGAGTAAGAACCAAGAACTATTTTCGAAGCAAACATTGCTCTTAAACATGTTGGAAGAATTGTCTTTACGAATTGATCACTTCCATATTTTCGATCATCCTGCCTTGAATTCCATCAGGATACCTTTTGTGCAAATGGTGGAACAAAACGCTTGGGCCTTGTTGTTTCAGCGAGAAGTATTTGCAGGCTTGCCAACTTATCAAACGATCCTCGATCTATACAAGAAATGGAAAGATCAAGTTGATAGGAAATCTCCAGTAGAAAGACTTAAGAGCGTTGGGAAACAATCGTCCAATTAGCGCAGCCGGTATTACTTAGTCACACTTCGTGTGGTTAACCTTATTCTCCTTCGCATAATTGCGATTTTAAAAGGGGCAGCCTTTGAAAGGGGAAGATCATAAGTTAAGGGGTGATTAATTGCCTCTGCGGCACATTCTCCCCCTTTGACGTACCGCAAGGGTACGCAATGCTATCGCCATGGACGACAAAGAAG
>CAYQPS010000058.1:0-3850 GCA_964419555.1 uncultured Candidatus Saccharibacteria bacterium
GGTTTGTATAAATTTCTGAATCGGCAGGACGATGATAATAGATGCCATGCCGAGTAAAAATATTAATGTCAACAATCCTCTAGGTTCGTGTTTCTTTTTTTCTTCTCGCAACCAAAACCAAAGCCAAAATAAAGCGGGGACTATGCCTCCTAGAAGTGCCAAGCCTAAAGTTTTCGGGTCACTAATCATGTGTTGGCCATTTTTGAACCATGAGCAGGCTTGTGTGACCTGGAATTGTCGACCATATTTCTTCTGTGATAAAAGGCATAAAGGGATGTAAAAGTTTTAAAGAATTTACAAGTATGTAGTGCAGAGTTTTTCCGTATTCACTCTTACCTTTAGATTCTTCGATAATCTCATCCGCAAAACGATGCCACATATAAGCATACAACTTTTCTGCTCCTAAATAAAAGCGAAAATTATCCATGTCTTTTGTTATGTCTTCTGCTAGTGTATCAAACTCTTTCACCAATTCTTTTTTCAACTCACCTGTCTCTTCGAGCCCGAGTACATAACGAGTAATATTCCAAATTTTATTCGCAAAGTGTTTGTAAGCTTTTATTTTATCATCTGAGAGCGAGAGTGATGTCCCTGGAGTATTGCCGATGACCATACCCATTCGGAATGCATCCGTGCCAAATTTATCTGTCAAAGTAAGTGGGTCGATGACGTTGCCCTTACTCTTACTCATCTTCTGTCCTTTGCCGTCTAGCACCATGCCGTGCAGGTACACATTCTTGAAAGGAATTTCTCCTGTCATGTAGAGTCCCAGCATTATCATTCGCGCGACCCAGAAGAATATAATGTCACCCGCAGTTTCCATCACGTCTGTGGGGTAGAATGTCTTGAAGTCCGGGCTATCAGGATAGCCCAGCGCGAGAGAAGGCCACTGACCGGAAGAGAACCAAGTATCGAAAGTGTCCTCGTCTTGCGTTACTTCGCCGTTGCATTTTTCACATTTTTTTATCTTATCTTCTGTGTCCGCCATTCCAGCTCCGCACTTTAAGCATATTTTCGCAGGTATTGGTATGCCCCAGACAATCTGCCTAGAAATATTCCAATCCATAATGTTGTTGAGCCAGTGAACGATTATTTTTTTGTAGTGTTCTGGAGTGAATACTATTTCATCTTTTTCAATTCTTGCGAGCGCTTTCTCTGCCAGGGGTTTCATCTTCACAAACCATTGATTTTTAATTTGCGGTTCGATAATAGTTCCACATTTATAACAGGTGCGAACAACGTGCTTGTAATTTTCTTCTACTTTTTCCACCAGTCCCTTACTTTGTAGTTTTTCTACTATGAGCGGTCGTGCTTTTTTAATGTGTTGCCCAGCGAATTCTCCGGCGATAGGTAAAAGTTTGCCACTTTCGTCTATTATTTGTTCCTTATCGAGCTTGTGTCTCTCTGCAATCTCAAAGTCCGCATTGTCGTGCCAAGGTGTGATTGTCATCACCCCCGTTCCAAATTCCATATCGATGCTCTCGTCTTTGATGACAGTAGCTTCAATGGGTCCATTTATCCATTCTAGATTTATTTTTTGGCCATCTTTGTATTCTGCATAACGCTTGTCGGCAGGGTGCATCACTACATATTTATCACCAAATTTTGTTTCCGGTCTGGCGGTGGCTATAACAAAAGGCCCGTATTGTAAGTAATATAGATTATCTATCCTCTCTTCGTCTTTTATCTCCAAATCGGAAAATGAAGTTTGGTGCTTTGAACACCAGCTCACTATTCTGTTTCCTCGGTATATCAAATCGTCATCATACATTCTTTTAAACGTCTGATGCACCTTCTTTACGATATCATCATCCAAAGTAAATTTTTCTCTTGACCAATCACACGAAGCTCCCATTTTTTTAATTTGGGATTTTATGTTTACCGAGTTTGCGAGAGTGAAATCCAAAATTTCTTTATATAGCACTTTTCCATCCATACCGAATCTAGTCCGGCCCTCTTTCTCCAATTTTTTTTCATAAACCACCTGGGTTTCAAATCCAGCGTGGTCGAGCCCGGGGAGCCAGAGTGTTTTAAACCCTCGCATTCTTTTGTACCTAATCATTATGTCCTCAATAGTCGTCACCAGGCCGTGCCCCGCATGGAGCGAGCCGTTGGCGTTCACCGGAGGCATTATTATTGTGAAAGTCTTTTCAAAATTTTTATTCTCTTTTGGATTATCCACCCAAGGCGGACGCGCCTCGGGCGCAAAAAAACCGCTCTCTTCCCAGAGCTTGTATATCCTTTCCTCTGTGTTTTTCGGGTCGTAGGGTCGCAGAAGTTTCTCGTCCAAAGCCATGGGATTATTTTATCACTTTTCCCAGCCTCAAGCTACCATTTGCCCTTATTTTGTATTTCTTTTTTGGGTTTTTAAGATAATTTAAATATCCCACCATTCCTATCATTATAGAGTTGTCGGTTGAAAGAGCGGGGGTGGGGAAAAGTGTTTTTATTTTCAATTTCCTCATTTCTGCTTTCAAGTGTCTATTGGCCGCGACTCCACCACCAACAAAAAGAGTTTTTACTTTGTATTTTTCAATTGCTTTTTTGGTTTTGTAAACCAAACACTCTATTGCAGCGTTTTCAAATTCGAGTGCAACGGCAGACTTTGATACATTTTTTTGGTCTTTTAAAAAATATAAAATTGAAGTTTTAAGACCAGAGAAAGAGAAATTAAAGTCTTTTGATTTGAGCATAGGTCTTGGAAATTTAAAAGTAGATTTTTTATTTTTTCGTTCTTTTTCCGCCAATTTTGAAATATGCGGACCACCGGGATAGGGAAGTCCGAGCATGCGCGCCACTTTATCAAAAGCTTCACCTACAGCGTCGTCCACTGTTTCCCCGATGATTTTATATTTCCCCCAGTCTTTCATTAGCACCAACTGTGTATGTCCACCGGAAACTAAAAGAGAGAGGACAGGAAATTTTGTTTTCGAAATCTTAAATTTTCCTTCAGCCTTACCAAAAACCGAAAGCACGTGTCCTTCCATGTGGTTGACTGGGACAACAGGAACACTCCACTTCTTCGCGAGTTCTTCTGCAAAAACGATTCCTGCCCACAGGCATGGCTCGAGTCCTGGTCCGGAAGTTACAGCTATTACATCAACTTTCGTCACCTTTGATTCCTTCAAGGTTTTTTCAAAAACTATAGGTAGGTTTTTTATATGCTCTCGCTTTGCAAGCGCAGGGTATACACCACCGTAGGGGATATGGGTTTTTATTTGCGAATTTGAGTTGTTTGCGAGAATGTTAAATTGAGGATTTTTCGTTCCGCCTTTCGCCTCAAATATCGTGACGCACGTATCGTCGCAACTTGTTTCTATGGATAAAATAATCATATAGTTATCTTAACAAGAATTTAGCACAAAATGTTCGTCCTGACTATTTATGTAAAAAGGACGCCCACCGTTTTCGGTGTGCGTCCTTATCCGCGATATTCTGCGAACCACTATGCAATTTCAACAAGTTCCGTGAGAATCGAACTAAACAACTGCTCTCCCTTTTCCAGGTAGGCCGTGGCCACTTGTACTGCAGTAGCGCCACTATGCAGATAATCCAGCACGTCTTGTCCGCTCGTGATTCCGCCGACACCCACAATCTGCTTGTCATTCCGAAGAAAACTTCCAATCTGCTGAACTTGTCCAAGGCCAATTGGTCGTAGCGCGGAGCCCGCAAGTCCTGCCAAGCCGTTGCCGGAGGTGATTCTGGGTTTGTCTCCGTTGTAACTGAACGCATTCGGAAATGTATTCACCGTCACGACGGCTTTTACCATCTCAGAATCTCCGAGGATTTTCGCAATCTCGGCAAGTGCGAAAGGGTCTGAGAACGGAGAAATCTTGACTGTCACCGGCGC
>CAYQPS010000059.1:0-3757 GCA_964419555.1 uncultured Candidatus Saccharibacteria bacterium
AAAAAATTATGATTAAAGAGAGAGTTATTACCGTTATTAATCGATCAGGCATCAAACTTCCCGATCTTGAAGAGAGGACTGGAATTAGTCGTTACACTTGGAGCAACCTAAAAAACCCAGCAAAAAATCGTGAAATTAAAGAAGAGGAAATCACTGCAATAGGAAAAATATTTCCTGAATTCAGGTGGTGGATTTTTACGGGTGAAGAAATGCCGCAGATAGGGCAGACAAGTCCTTCACCGCTTGATGAGACTAGCAGGATGATTAATGAGGGGGCTGAGGAGCGGTGGATTCGAGCGTTAAAGGATTTACGTACACAAAGAGAACTTTTCCCAAATGAAGAGTGGGAATTAATACAACTTGAAGAAAACGGCCTTACAGTCAGCGAACTCTTAGAAGAAATTAGCAAACGAAAAAGGCAATGGCAAAAAGATCACATGCCTCAATACCCATTAAAAGATGATTAACCGCTGTAAATGGCTGAACTCATACAGATTGCCTTTTTGAAACCGAGTTCAAAATACCGAAACAATGAGGGCGAGCACTGTTTTTGAAACCGCGTTCAAAACCCCCAATGCTCTTGGCGTAAGTCTCGGATTTTGAAACCGCGTTCAAAAATACCAAGTTTCAGGGGGTAGGTATCGGATTTTGAAACCGCGTTCAAAAGTGCCAAGTCTCAGAGAGTAGGTCTCGGATTTTGAAACCGCGTTCAAAAGCGCCAAGTCTCAGGGAGTAGGTCTCGGATTTTGAAACCGCGTTCAAAAGCGCCAAGTCTCAGGGAGCAGGTCTCGGATTTTGAAACCGCGTTCAAAAGTACAAAGCCTCAGGGAATAGATCTCGGATTTTGAAACCGCGTTCAAAAAATAAGGCCGCACTTGGCGGCCTGATGCACCTAAGCGCGTGCACCGCACTTATAGGTGTAACATAATCACAACTGATCTCTCGGTTCAACGTTTATAGGTATATGTATGCGCAGATCAGACCAAGAGGGCGGGTTAATATTTGACCAAGATACTGACTTCTCAAAAAGCGACGAAATTTCGCGGAAAAGTAACCCTGCGATAGAAAAGGGCACTTTTCCCTTCAGTGAGAAGGAACTTTTAAAAGGTCTGACTCCTATAACCGCACATGCAGATTTGTTGTTTGTGTCGTGAGGAATAGCTTGGTAGCTAAAGCTACCCAGTCCGAATTAGGAACACAACGGAAGGCTTGATACTAGCGAGCAAGGTTGCCAAAAGATGGCGGAGGGGAATATGAAAATAAAAATGATGGAGTTATTTGCACTAGTAATTGCAGCAGTGTTAGCCAGCCCCTGCATAGCTGAAGAAGAAAAATCAAAAGTAAATCATGACGCCATTCCCCCAGTAATTTCCCCCGATGATCCTGATATGAAATTATCAGCGGAAGAGCACATTAGGTTATTGAACGCAAGAAAAGCTGATCACGTAACTAGTGGGATGCAGGTCGGTGGAAAGCCGATGGCAAATAACACTCAACAAAGAACACGCGAAAGAATTCATCGAGAAAAAATCGATGCTAATCCTCGACAAACAATTCCCCTGAAACAGTGCATTAAGCCGAATGGCGTCATTGATAATGATGTTAACGAATGCATGAATGGAATAATGAAAAAGACTTGGTAAATAAATTATAAATTCGAATGCCGGAAAAATAATGAAAAAAATTATGAAAGGATTTTACAATCCTACCGATAAAGAACTGGAAAATGCATGGAACAGTGAAAGCACATTGTTCGTTTTTGATACAAACACTTTTTTGAATTTGTATGGTTATGCAGATCAAACCAGAGAAGATTTTTTTTCAATTTTAGAAAAAATTAAAAGCAGAGTATGGATCCCTTATCATGTTGCGCTGGAATATCAAAGAAATAGAATCAGGGTTATCAAAGAAGAAAAAAATATTTTTAGCAAAATATATGCAAACCTAAAAAAAATTGATGATGTATTTACAGGTAATTTTAAAGATTTGTCATTATCAGAAAGAATCCCATCGTTGGCTGAAAGTACAAGCGTTCTTCATTCGGAAATTGGAAAGGTTATTGAAACGTATAGAAAAAATGTCGAGCGATTGGATAAAAAACAGCCATGTGTAAATAGCGCAGATGCAATTAGAAATAAATTAGATCGCATTTTTAGCGATAAAGTAGGTTCTGAACCGGAAAGTCAGAGGTGGTTAGATGAATTATATTCTGATGGAAAGGAGAGATATTTAAAAAAGCATCCACCCGGCTACAAAGACTCATCGAAAAAAGATGGCGATGAACCTGAATACATATACTCGGATTTAACATATCAGCGCCAATATGGCGACTTAATAATATGGAAGCAGATAATCGCCAAGGCTTCAGATCAAAGGATAAAATCTATATTGTTCGTTACTGATGACGCAAAGGAGGATTGGTGGCAAACAGAAGAATCAAGAGGGAAAAAAATTATCGGGCCAAGACCTGAACTTATAGAAGAAATATGCAGAAAGTCTTCTGTTGATCTATTCATGATGTACAAAACATCAGATTTTTTGGAAGTAGGAGGCAAGGTTCTTAATGTAGAGGTGAAAGAAGAGTCACTAGCTGATGCGAAAAATGTTTTCGAATCCATTAGAAACATCACTGAAAAATATAATGAAAGAGAAAAATATGTGAAAGATTTATTAGGCTTAACTGACGAAAAATCAGATTTTATAGACTATTACAATTTAATTAATTACGAATTTCTTGCAAAAAAAGATTTTCATGATGTTTTAACAAAAAACCCAGTAACTGAAGAAGAGGCACGAAAAATCTATAGAAGCATTATGGGTGAAGATGGTAGCGCAATGCATATTGCCGCAAAAAGTAGAGAAAACAATATCGCCAAGAAAATGAAGTTTGAAAGGTTTCTAAAAAATGAAATTATCGCCGAAAATAAAGGAATAGAAAATTCATATAAAAATTTAAATGATGAAGAGAAATAAAAATTCTGGAATATATATACGGTAATTATATTTATGAATGACGCAGCATATTTTATTTTAGTGCTAATTTTTATTGCAATTCTAGGTGGTTTTGCAAAAGTCGGCCGTAGGCAAAATTTTAAATACAATCCTGACGAAGAATGGCCATTTCAAAAGAAAAAGCTAATGACTGCACCGGAACATGTGCTTTATTTCCGGTTGATTGATTCACTACCTGAACTATGCATATTCTCTCAAGTGCAATTATCTCAATTGGTTTCCGTTAGAAAAGGCCATGATTTTAAGCAATGGTTTAATCGCATTAGCCGAATGAGCGCGGATTTTGTGGTGACCGACAAGGCAATGGAAATAATAGCGGTCATTGAGCTTGACGATAGAACTCACAACAAGCCCGACAGAATGGAAGCCGACAAGAAAAAAGATAAAGCGCTTACATCAGCAGGAATTAAAGTGATTCGCTGGAAGGTTTCGCCAATGCCAACAGTTGCTCAAATAAAAGACGCATTCAGGGAAGAAATAATAAGCGCATCAAGAAATACGGACGCAAAAGAGAAATTTTCAGAATACAAAGAATTCAAAAAAACCGAGAAACCCACAATAGCGCAACTTCGCCAAATCAATATCGATATGGGAAAGCCTGCAAACTCAGGTTTCAAATGGAGTCTAATTGAGTCTGAGGAATTGATTGTTTTGCATGCCGAAAACAAATCTATAAAAGAATTGGCAATTCAATTTGAGAGGTCTGAGCTATCGATTATGGCGCAGTTGGAAAAATTGAGTCCAA
>CAYQPS010000060.1:0-3408 GCA_964419555.1 uncultured Candidatus Saccharibacteria bacterium
GAATACCTATTTTCGCGAGCCATCCCTCGGAGTCTCCGGTGACTTTATATGCATCGAAGGTTTTCACCGCACCGTATCCCGATGCTTTTGCGTAAACATTCATAATGTTGAGCGTCTCCGGAAGAATTCCGTTTTCACAATCCGATGCATACACGAAACCTGATTGACTATGCCAGAAGATTACAGACTTCGGTTTATTTGTTAAAACAAAATCTCGGATAGCCACGGCTTCCGGTTCAGAGAAAGCGTAACTGCCGGCGCTCACAATATTTCCCTGCCAAGTGCTTTTCGGCTGCCACTCACAATCAAAGTTGCGGTTGAGGTCTACATTGTTCGCATTGAAACGCCCGGCCACTTTCAATTCATTATCTTTCGACACATCGGTAATTGCAAAACGTCCTTCTTTGTCTACTACTTTATACATTCCATCCGGGTTCGCATCAGGAACTACGGTCACAGTCAAGTACGAAGGAATAGCTTCCGGATTTGCATTTAAATAATCAATAAATTTATATGCGAGAAATACAGTGTTCCATTCATAACCTCCATGTATCCCGCCAATAAAGGCGATGCGCGTATCCCCGGTGCCATAGGTATATGCTTCTATCTTTCGCCCTTGTACGGATGTGCCAATTATTTTATATTCCGGACCAAGAACCCCCTTTGTAAGTGATAGAACAGGCTCACTTTTCGTTTGGTCTGATACGTAATCTTTTTGCAAAAACAAGAAGACAGACATGCCGGCACCAAATAGTACCAAAAAAACAACGCCTGTGATTATCCACTTCTTGGAAGAGAGGGGTCGCATGAACATTAATTAGTCATTACTTAGTGTAGTGCAGTAGAAGCGCCTCGAGTCCAGCCTTATTTTTATCCCATTCCACGTCCTGGTGATTTGTGAGAAGCACGCTGATAGCCGGAATTTTTTCCTTGGCCAGCCAGTTTACCAAATCACCGGTTATTTTATAGAAATCAAAACTCTCGGACGCAGGGTAGCCGGAAGCCTTAGCGTAAAGGTTTGTTATTGTTTTAGTTTCGGGCAAAACACCAGTGTGACAATTGGAAGAATACACTCCGCCAGCGGCACTATACCAGACAACGACAGCAACCGGATGATTTGCTTCAATATAATTTTTAAGCGCCAAGCTCTCAGGTTCAGAAAAGGCGGCCGTCCCGCCACTGACTGTTTTATTTTGCCACGCCCCTTCGGCTTGCCAGTCACAATCAAAATTGCGGCTTAAGTCCACATTGTTCGCATTAAAACGTCCGGACACTTGGGTATCCTGCGAAGAGGAGACGTCAGCACTTGTAAAGCGACCAGTGGAGCCCGTGACTTTATTCAAACCGTCTGGATTTAGTACTGGGATAACGGTCACTTTTATATTTGCCGGAACTACTTGCGGACTTGCTTTTAAATAATCCGCCATCTCGTAAGCAACCAGCACTGTGTTCCAGGAGTATCCGCCGTGTATACCACCAATAAAAAGAATTTGAGTATCACCCGTACCATAGTGATATGCTGTAATGTCGTTGCCTAGAACTGACTGTCCGATGACAGTCTCTGTTTTTAGCTCCGGTACCGTATTGGGCTCTTCTTGGGTGGGTATTTGATTTTGTGTTGTTGGAACACTTGTATTATCTGTTAAATTTGGGTTGTTAGATGTTTTTTGGGTTATAAAATACACGCCGACAGCAACAAGAACAATAACTATCCCCGCGAGAATAATGTTTTTCATAATGTTTTTATTGTAGCACTTTTATGAAAAAGCACAAAGGAAAGAATACTTCAGTCAAAGATATTCGCTAAATAAGAGTCAACGGTGCGTTGATCCATATCATAGAAATATATATTGTCTCTATGGAGCTTTCTCGCAAGTTTTTCCCCCACAAAACGCCAATGCCACGGCTCAAATTTATAATAAGTGTTCCCGGCCGGATAAGATATAACAAAGCCGTATCTATAAGCATTATCCAAGAGCCATGTATACTCCGGAGTGCTGTCAAATCCATCCAACATGCCAAAGGTTTTCGCAGTAGTGAAGTCCACTGCCGTACCGAGCTGATGCTCGGAATATCCTTGGTCCGCCGAAAATTGGTTGGCTGTGCCAGCTCCGTAAGTAAATGCATAAGTTGATTTGAGGGACGATTGAGTACCAAAAGAGCGATAACCAGATAGAACTTGTAAGGCTAGACCGTCGTCATTTGATTCATCCATTAAATCTTCCAGATGCGACAAGACATCGCTATGAATTTGAAAATTGGTGCTTTTGGGATTTAGATATTCTTCGTCAATATTCGAGAGAGAAATCGGGACATAGTGCTCGTTTAGAAAATAGACCTTGGAATACTTTTTTAAAAGCTCCGGATCGGTGGTACTTAATTTCTCCAAGCCTTCCACAGTATCCGTAATTTTGTTCAATTTACTTTTCAGAGAACTATTATTTTTTTGTTCTTCGCTCAAGGTGCTCAAAAATATTTCCCCGAAACTTTTGAGTTTGCTGTCAAGTGCCCGGTTAATTGCTGTAGAATCACTATTGATATTTTGAATTTGCGCCTGAACCGAATCAAAACGGTAATCAATGTATCTAATCAATCCAAATAAGGAAAATCCAACCAAAAGGATTACGAGCATATTTTTTGTAAGTATTGGTTCCAAGGGATTTTTCATACTTCGATTATAACACGAAAAACCACCCATTTAAGGGTGGTTTTTGAAAGCAAGAATAACTTAGAATAAATTTAATTTATTGTGTATTTGCTTTAGCGCGACTCATTGGACCAAGAAGGCCGTCAGCCACGAGACCTGCAGATGCTTGCCAGGAGACTGCTGCAGCCATAGTAAGTGGTCCGCACATGCCGTCAGTAGCAAGTCCAGCATTTCTATGAGTATTGAAGAAGTTTTGCCAAGCTCTACATGCTTCGCCTGTGGAACCCCGTCGAACTGTGACAGTTCCAAAAGCATAGCCGAAGTTGCCAACGCCCGGACCTGTGACTATTACCGTTGTGGTACATCGCTCACCAGTCGTTGCGCTAAATAAGTTTCCCGCAGGGCAGATTACTGAAGCGGAAGTAGTAGTACATCGCTCACCAGTCGTTGCGCTAAATAAGTTTCCTATAGGACAAGTGACGACTGGAGTGGTGGTGTCTTCTTCGTCTGCAGGAGTCGTATCCTCGTCTTCATCGTCTGATGTAGTTGTTGTATCGTCGTCATCGTCATCGCTGTCATCGTCGCTAGTAACGGTGACGTTACTAGAGTGAGTAGTGGTAGTAGTTATGATACCAGAGTTTGCCGCTGCGAAAAATACATCACTTTCGTGGGTAGCAGTAGCACCTGTAACACTACCCCAAGTACCTATAGCTTTCCATGAACCGTAAATCCTCAAACCTGCAGTAGTTGTGGTAGATGCA
>CAYQPS010000061.1:0-3372 GCA_964419555.1 uncultured Candidatus Saccharibacteria bacterium
CATCATCGGTATGTTCACTGCAATCGTGATACCGAAAATCACGACCGCCAAGGCCGTCGCGACGATGAAGAACGACCTGCAGGGATTCGTGAACACCCAAGAGAAGTTTATGACGGAGAACGGCGGTGAGTACTTCTCGGGCGTGCTCAAGAACCTTGGCAGGTACGAGAAGGACAGAGTTGAGATGAAGAACAAAAAGGGTGAAGGCGTTTTTCTTCCCGCCGAAGGAGTGACGCTGTATGTCACGTCGTTCTCAGGTAGAGGGTGGTACGCAATTGCGACCCACCCTAACACCACGAAGGCATGCGGCATCTTCATCGGAAAAACCGGAATCGACAAGTTTCCGGAAGTATCTGAGGAAGGCAAGGCGAATTGCGCCAGCTTCTACGGTAAAAAGTAATAAGGCAGAACCAAGTTTTGCCAGAGAATCCCGACAGCACCATGCTTGTCGGGATTTTTTGCTTTTATGCTATATGGAGTACCATATATCAACGGCGTTCGGACAAAATAAAAGCAAGCTTTTGCTTTGCTCCTCTCTTGCTGATATAATTTCATATGTAAATTGTTTTTATCTGTGGCGAGTGATCGCACTCACATAGGCACATATGTTGGAGTTTAGCCACCACTCGCCTCAAATGGAAATAAAAAAAATTCCGCGAAAGAAATTTTGCGGAATTTTTTATTTTGGAGTTATCCACAGTTTTCTCTTGCAAAGTATTGTAAAAGGTTGCGATATGCGAGATAATTAAGATGTTCGTAGCAATAAAAATCCTAGGTCGTTTTATTGCAAACTAGAAATTAATTTCGCGCAAGCGACAAATTAAAATGGCAAAGAAGAAAAAGAAAGCAGCAAAGAAGAAAGGAAAAAAGAAAGCTTCAAAGAAAAAAAGAGCTTAGTCCTTTTATTGAAAAAACTTCCGGCGAAAGTCGGGAGTTTTTTTCATTTAAACTATAGATATGCTAATATATAAATCATGTCAATTTTCGGAAAAATGTTTGGCGGTACCAGCTCTAAATTCGTTTCGGATGCTGAAAAAACTGTAAAAAAAATCAACGCGCTAGAGGCGGATATTTCCACTCTCTCGGATGCTGATTTTCCTAAAAAGACCCAAGAATTCAAGGATAGACTGGCTAAAGGAGAAACATTGGATGATATACTGCCCGAGGCTTTTGCTCTAGTGCGAGAAGCAGCTAGGCGAAACCTAGGAGAGCGGCATTATGATGTTCAGCTTATCGGAGGTTTGGCACTTCACGAGGGCAACATTGCTGAAATGAAAACGGGTGAAGGTAAGACTCTAGTAGCTACACTTCCGCTCTACTTAAATGCACTTACGAGTGAGGGGGTGCATTTAATCACAGTGAATGATTATCTTGCCAGGCGTGATGCGGTGCTGATGGGGCAAGTTTTTAATTTTCTAGGGCTCACAGTCGGAGTGATTAATTCACAAAATGTTTCCTACTTGTATGACCCGACACACAAAGAAGAAGACAAAGAGCGCGACACGGTGGGGGAATTCAAAATTCTTTATGATTTCTTGAAACCATCTTCTCGCAAAGAAGCTTATGCTGCAGACATTACTTATGGTACAAACCATGAATACGGATTTGATTATTTGCGAGACAATTTAGCCACATCCAAAGACCATTTAGTGCAAAGAGGACACCATTTTGCAGTTGTGGACGAAGTGGACTCTATTTTAATTGACGAAGCCCGAACTCCGCTGATTATTTCTTCTGCTTCCAGCGATTCTGAGGATTTTTACATTAAATTTTACCAAATTGCCAAACAACTAAAGGCTAGTGCCGATTACACGGTGGATGAAAAACTACGGGCAATAGCTATGACCGATGCAGGCATCACCAAAGCAGAAGGACTGCTCGGTATAGAGAATATTTATACAGAAAAAGGTATAAAATATGTGCATCACTTGGAAACGGCGGTCAGGGCGCAGTCCATTTTCCTCAAAGACAAGGATTATGTGGTAAAAGATGGCGAAGTCATAATCGTAGACCCTTCCACTGGGCGACTTCAGCCTGGCAGGCGCTGGAGTGAAGGGATTCATCAGGCTATAGAGGCCAAAGAAGGGGTAAAAATTGAAAAGGAAACTCGTTCTTCTGGCTCAATAACTTTCCAAAACTATTTCAGGTTCTACAAAAAACTTTCCGGCATGACGGGTACAGCAGAGACTTCAGCGGAAGAATTCTTGAAAGTCTATGGGCTCGATGTGGTGGTGATTCCTACCAATCGCCCTGTCATCCGTATTGATAACTCGGATGTAATTTTCCAAACGGAGAAAGGTAAGTTCCAGGCTATTGCCAGGAAAATAAAGGAACTGAATTCTACTGGCCAACCTATTCTAATCGGAACTATTTCCATTGAAAAAAATGAACTTCTGTCCGTGTATTTACGGCAAGAAGGAGTACCACATACTATTTTGAATGCAAAGAACCACGAAAAGGAAGGTGAAATAATCGCGCAAGCAGGTAAGAGAGGAGCAGTGACTATCGCTACCAACATGGCAGGCCGAGGAATCGACATCAAGCTCGGAGGCAATCCGCAAGACAAAAAAGAATACGAATTTGTAAAAAGTGTGGGCGGACTTTTCGTTTTAGGTACCGAGAGACATGAAGCGCGAAGAATAGACAACCAGCTTCGAGGGCGCTCTGGCCGACAAGGAGACCCGGGAGCAACGCAATTTTACGTTTCTCTCGAGGATGACTTGATGCGCATCTTTGGTGCGGAGAAAATAAAAAATATGATGGGGCGCTTCGGCATACCAGAAGACCAGCCCATTGAGAATCGTTTTATCGGCAGGTCGCTCGAAAGTGCGCAGACGAAAATAGAGGGTTTTCATTTTGATTCGCGTAAACACACGCTGGAATATGATGACGTGATGAACCACCAACGCAAAGTTATCTACGAAAGGCGCCAACAGATGCTTTTCTCTGATAAAGAGGGAATTGAAGAGTTGCTTTCAAGAATTTCGGAGGGACGAGACGGTGCCGAGAAAATAATAGGAGATAAGAAAGAAAAACTCGGAGAAGCAGCTTTTATGGAAACGGTTCGTCGCATCGCTCTGTATGCCACAGATGTGCTGTGGATGGAACACTTGGAAGCCATGGATTATCTACGTAGCTCGGTGAATCTGCGAGCGTATGGCCAGAGGGAACCCATTGTTGAGTACAAGAAAGATGGGCTAGCTATGTTTAAAGAAATGGAGCTCGCATTTCTAGACCAAGTTTTTTCTTTGATTAGTTCGATCACGGAGCCGGCAAAGGGAGATGTAAATGAACCGCAGGAAGTCTTGGTGACTAGCCAGACAGAATCTTCCGAATTTTCAGATACGAAAGAGGCAAAGGGAGTAGGCGCAG
>CAYQPS010000062.1:0-3362 GCA_964419555.1 uncultured Candidatus Saccharibacteria bacterium
AGCCTTGTAATCACTTTTTGAAATAAGAAAAATCTTGAAAGGAATACGAAGTTGTGCAGAAATAAATTGAAGCGCGTCCATGGCCTCCATGTTTTCCGGGTCGATGACTCCGACTTCCAAAATCCCCTCCTTAAATCCAAGTGGGACAAAACTATAATACTTGGCGGAATCTTCTGGAATATATTTAAGAGCTTCAAAAGACATCCCGACAACATTTACTTTTTTTGTCGGCATACTCAAATATTCACCCTTGGCGACGAGTACACTTTCTTCTGGAACGCCGGACTCAATAAGAGCCTCTTCAATATCTCCGTTAAATTTTTCCTTTGCTCGGTTTTTGATTTCACCAATCTGGCTCTTATCAATCACCCCGCTTTTAGCTAATTCTTCTAAAAAACTCATAGTAAATTACGGTTGCTTAGGGATAGTTTGGGTTGGTAGGCTCGGTGCACCTACTCCAGTTGTCTGAACTGTAGATGAAGGCGCAACATTTTCAACACCAATTGGGGCAAACGGGTTCGGTCTTCCTTCGTTCCCATCAGGAATGAGTAAAATGCTTGAATCACGCAAAGAAAGAAAAGCAGGGTCAGAGAAAATAGAGTCATCCAAGTTTATATTTTTAACATTGAGCAACATGGACAGAAAGTCTGCAGCAATCAAATCATTGTCGTTTGGTATAGAACCCTCGGGAGTAGGCATAGTAGGATCGGAAGAAGAAACTAGGTTGGCCTGATTGGGTTCTTTTTTAATAAAGAAAAAATAAACGAGAATTATGACCACCGCAATTACTGTAAAGATTATTATGTTTTTGATTTTGGGCGTCATATTAATTTTTTAGCCAATAAGTACTAATCTTAACTTGATATCTATAAACCTCTGTAAAAGAAGGATTGAGGCCTGCTCCCCCGACAGAAGAGGAAAACGCAACTGATGAAATATCTACAATCCTGAGATTTTTTTCTAAATCTTTTATAAAGTTAATAAAGTTATTATAAGTGCCAGAGGTGGAAAATTCTAGTTCCCAGATTCCATAATCTTTTCGCGGAGTAGAAGATGTCTCTGCTGTAGTATCTTTACTAGCAGAATCGTATTTCACATCCCGAAGCGCCATGCCGTAAGGCGTGGCTATCTTTTCTACTTCAAGAATCAGACGTATGTTGTCCACGTTGTCCGGTAGTAGTTTCTCAATTTTTTCTTTATTTTCTCTGCTAATAGAATTGTCTTTTGCGGTTAACTTATCGCGCTCATTTTCAAGAGCTTTAGAGTTATCAAGCGCTTCATCGTAAGACGCCGCTTCCATACGTAGAAGTTTTATATCTCCGTAAAGCGGATTGGTAAATAACAAAAGGAGGGCGATAGCGGCTCCTATTAAGATAATTAATGTAATTAATTTAAACATGATTAGTTGGGTACGCCAGACTCAAGTTTGAGCATTTGCTTGTAATCCACAAAACTCGGTTCGACCGAAAATTCTAAATTAAACATAACGTTCCCTTTTTCATCAAGAATGAGGTTGGAGAATACCGGGTCTATGAAATATTTGTTTTTTGTAAGAAGGTCGGACTGAAGTGCGATGGAGCGATAGCCCACAGCCTCACCCACCATTTTTACCAACACTTTTGGTGCCTCATTATTGTTGAGTTTATAGGTAAAGTTGGTGTAACGAACAGTTTTCATGGTGATGTCTTCGAGTGCCTGGAAGATGGGAGATATCGCCACATGTCCGGAGAGAACTTCACTCGCCGCTCGCAGACGCTTGTCCAACACTTGAAGCTGGGATATTTTGGAGGGTTCAAAACGACTTTTAGCTAAATCAAGAGTTTTCTCTTTCTCTGCAATGCTTCTGGCCATAATGCCTTTAAATATAAAAAATCCGCCAGTGGCTATAAGTACTGAAAAGAAAATAAAAATAGCTACAATCGTTAGAAGACCGACAGAACGCGAAGGAGCTACATGCTCTTTGATTATCGGTTTCTTTGGTATAAATGATGTTTGGAAGTTTGGTTCCATTTTATTCCACTATATTATCTCACTTCTTGCAATTTTCTCAAAGCGAGCCCTAGAGCAACCGCAAACTCCGGACCGATAGTTTCCAGAACTTTTCCTAAAAAGGCCGGTGCATTGACTTTAGAGAAAGGACGGCCTATCTCCGTCTCTATTTGAAAATTACCAGATGCTGTTTCTCGAAGTCCCTTTAAGAGAGCCCCTCCCCCCGTGAGTATCACCTTGGTAATAGTCCTATTATATTTTCTCTCGTATCCTAATAATACACTATTTGTCTCTGAGAAAATGTAATTCGTATGAATTTTTATTATGTCTGACAGATTTTTTTCCGCGGGACTACCTAAAAGACCGAAATCTTTTTTCATTTTTTCCGCTTCGCTAAAAGGAATGCTTAGAGATTTAGAAATAGAGTCTGTAATGTCGGCTCCGCCCCGGCCTATGGTGTGATAGCTTTTGACCGTACCAAATTCGACTAGGGATAATTTTGTACACGACGCGCCGAAATCCATAAGCAACACTAGAGATAGCTCGTGTTCAAAATTGGCTCGAATTGAAGAAAATATTTCAATCTCAAAAAAAGAAGCTTGGGTGTCGCTCTCTGTTACTATGGAGCGATATTTGGAAACCGCGTCATTCTGAAGAGCCACTACCAGTACTTCTGTTTTACTAGGAGGCGTAGCAGTAGTATCGGGATTGTTCGCTTCAGCAAAAGAGCTTTCTCTTTTAGGTAGAACGAAATAATCTAATGTTACTTCTCCAATGGGAACCGGAATATGTTTACGAGCTTCGGTGGGAACAATTGAAGCTATTTCATTTGCTTCGATGGTCGCCGGCAACTCAATTATAAAAATCAAACTTGATTGAATAGGAATGGAAAGAGCTGCGGAAGTGGTGGTTATTCCGGACTGTTTCAAAACTTCTTTCAGAGCTTCGGCGACTTTTTCCACCGGAAGATTGGTAACTCGCCCGACATCAAGGTCAGCATAACGGCCAAGCCCGATAACTCCATAGGTCTCGAGAACAGCTTTACCCCCCTTCTTCTTTAATTCCACAACTTTGATAGCCGAAGAACCGATATCAATACCGACAGCAGTATCTCCGCTCCCCTTGCTTCCTATACTTAATGCTCCAAGTATTTTTTTAAACGGATTGTCCATAGCATGTATGCGTGTGCTAATATTGTAGCATACTATGGGATTTTTAAGCACTATATTGGACATAGTTTTTCCAATAAATTGCATTTCGTGTGGAGAAAGCGGGAGCTTCCTATGTGGTAAATGTTTACTTGAAGCACCGGAAGCAGAACGTGAAAGCGCGGAGTGGATTTTCCCTCTTTTTGACTATCGCCATCCACCAGT
>CAYQPS010000063.1:0-3327 GCA_964419555.1 uncultured Candidatus Saccharibacteria bacterium
CACCTGTCTTGAAAACAGGAGTGCCGCAAGGTACCGTGAGTTCGAATCTCACCGCCTCCGCCATCAACAGGTAGCTCGAGATGCGTAGTATTTAAGCAAAAAAGTACCTTTGGTTTTGGGTTAATTTTAACTCTCAAACATGTTAGAATAACCTAATAAACTATGGAAATTTTCCTGAAACTTTTTGCTTTTCTATATACTCATCACGTACATACGTTAGAAAAAAAGATAGGATATAGTGTTAAGTTTACAAATATCCCCAAGACTTGGATTAATGGCTTGATGACACTAAACATGGAAAGATCTTGGGCCCGGCAAGGCATCAAGGCTTGGGGAGTTAATTATTGGACGGTGGGCTCTTTAATGAAAAATGGTGTGTCTTCTCGCTATGCTCGTAACAAGAAGCAATATCAATCTTGGCTAGGAGCTTATTTAGTCAAGTTTAAAGAAGATAGAGACTTTACTCTACAGGATCATTTCAATCTAGCAGTTGCTGACCAAAAAAATTGGTTAGAAGATTTTGACGATCCACACCCATTTATCGAAATGCCGGCAAAGAATATATCACATTCTGAGCCTATAACCATAGGAGAATATCGAGGTGTCTTGTATGAGTTTTGGGGTGGACCATCACACAGTGATGTAGGAAAGAGGGTGCATAATTTACACAACAAAATTCTAATGGCTCTTACAAGCTCCATGTTTGATAAATATAATAAACAATTACATTTAACTGGAAGTAATTTTATCCCAAATGATATTTCTACTCATTATGAAACAATAATTCTGAACGGATATATAGCTGTGATAGAACTCAAAAAGAATATAAAAGTAGTTTTGTATGGAAATGGCGCAGAGCTTCTTGATCAAAACAGCAACGAAGCCAAGGACTTTACCCCTTTATTGAAAGAAGATATATTAAAAGCTTTTAAGGCAGTTACTATAACGAAAGTGTAATTTATGAAAATACTTATTGTTGGTGGAGATGTAGGAGAATTTCGCCGTACTTCACCCATACTACAAAGACAAATCCTAATTTCAGGGAGCTTGATAAAAAACAGGTTTTTAGCTAGGGTGGGATTAGAAGCCCACACGCGGCTAATGCGTGAACATTGAACCTTGAAAGGAGAATCCGCAATGCCAATTGCAACCGACCCACACATGGTCGTTCCACAGGACGAGTGGATAAGTGAATATAAGGAGAGGCGCGCTCTCTGGATCCACGACGGAAATCCACTCCGCCCTCATGCACTCCTCAGCTCTGGGAAGCATTCAAACGGCTTCTTCAATAGCGAGATTGTCATGGAAGATGCCCGTTTCCTGGCTTACGCCTGTGCTGAACTTGTATTCGCTCATGCTCGAGAAGTACTCGCCGACAACGGTCTGGACATTTACTCAATTGACCGAGTAGTAGGTCCTGCAATGGGCGCAATCACCATCGCGCACGAGATTGCAAAAAGTATTGCTGAAAGACGAGGGAATAAATGTCTTCGTGCATATACCGAGAAAGAGGGCGATGGCGAGGGTAAGCTCATGACCTTCAAGAAGACAGCAATTTTTGAGGGAGAACGAGTGCTCGCAGTTGAAGATGTGCTCACGACCGGTGGAAGTGTTGACGCCACGGCAAATGCCATCATCAAGGCTGGCGGAATTGTTCTGCCACTTGTAGTCGTTCTCGTGAACCGGTCTGGACTCAAGGAAGTAAGCGGCAAGAGAATCGTCGCGCTCATTGACCATCCCATGCCAATGTGGGCTCCAGAAGAATGCCCGCTCTGTAAGGAAGGTTCTGAAGCAATCCGGCCGAAAGGCGCGGAAAACTGGAAACGTCTCAACGCGTCCTACTGAAACCCTCAACCAGAGAGAAACAACATGAAGAAAATCAGCTTGGCGCTCGATGGCCTTTCACCAGAACGGGCGCTTGAACTCACCAGAAAACTCGGGCGGTTGCTTCGAGCAGTAAAACTTCACGACCTGATCGACCGGTGGGGTTCAGTCGTCATCCAGAGATTGAAGGCAACTGGTGTCAAACGGGTTTGGGTTGATTACAAACTTCACGACACCAAGGACACAGTGGTGTTGCGCGTCAAAGCCCTCATCGAAAACGGGGCGGATATCATAACAGTACATGCCTCTGGTGGAGTTCCGATGATGAAGGCCGCGGTTGATGCGACCTTCAGTGAACCCAGAGAAGATATTGCGGAAATCGGCGCCAGCACCGTAACACAGATGGCGGAAATCTACGCCATCACAGTGCTCACTTCACTCGACGATGAAGAAATCAAACGCATCTACGGCAAGGACCGTACACGCGCGCAGATTGTTCACGAACTCGCGTTGATGGCTCACGAGGCCGGTGTGCGAACCGTCGTTTGCTCTGCACAGGAAGTGAAAATGCTCAAGGAGTCAGTTGACCTACCTGGAATGAGATTCACCGTCCCCGGTACTCGTTCCGAAGGCGTCGCTCTCGGTCAACAGAAGCGCTCCGGTACTCCGGGACAAGCGACAGAAGACGGCGCGGATGAACTCGTCGCTGGCAGTCAGATAACGAAAGCTGAAGATCCGGTCGCGGCCTTCAAAAGTATGGCTTCGGAAATCGGTGAAACAATGGACGCTTGAGGAGATTGACTCGGCAGTCTCCTAGTATCAATCAGGGAAAGGAAGTAACTTCCTTTCGACAGCCCTCTGTGCCTAACCGGCACGGCGGGCTGTGTTTTTTTGTGGACTTTTCTAAGATGTGTACACTAAATATTTAATCTTTGGTATACTTATAATATGGACGCGGCGGGAAAATTAGAATGGTCTGCATTGGAGTATCAAGAAAAAGACAGGACCAGGGATTGGTTCTGGGCGATTGGTGTCATTGTAGTGACCGGCGGAGCGGCTTCTATTATTTTTGGTAATTATTTTTTTGCAGCACTCTTGGTGCTCGGAGGAGCACTGCTTGTATTTTTTGCAAATAAAAAACCAGACGTGGTGTCTTACGAATTAAACGACCAGGGATTAAAAATCAGAACTCGTTTGTATCCTTATGAGAATATAAAATCTTTTTGGGTAGAAACCAGGACAGCTCCTACCCTTTTTATAAAATCCGAAAGAGGATTCATGCCGATACTCTCAGTGCCGATAGATCCGACTACAGCAGAAGAAATACACAACATTTTTACTTTCAAAGAAATTCCCGAAGAAGAAATGCGCGAACATCCATCTGAAAAAATAATGGACTACTTTGGATTTTAATTTATTTGGAATTTTTTTAAAAAACTGCTAGTCTTGGAATAGTAAAAGAAATATTAGGCCCTCATAGTTTAATGGATAGAATGCGAGCTT
>CAYQPS010000064.1:0-3303 GCA_964419555.1 uncultured Candidatus Saccharibacteria bacterium
GCCTACCTTAGTCGTATATGCTTTGACCACTCCGATACTGGGACCAATAGCAGAAGGAGGTATACCCAAACCTGTTCCTACACCACTTGCGATGGTGTGTGAAGAAGTAACAAAAGGAAAATTACCAAATCTGACGTCTAGGAGCGCTCCCTGAGCGCCTTCGGCAATTACTTTGTGTCCAGCCGACAAAGCCTTTTCAACTATTTCTGCTGAATCTTTTATTGTGATTGAACGAACAAATGCGACACCTTTCCAGAATTGAGTTTCTTTTTCTTTAAAATCTTTCTTTAAAATCTTATGTCCGAAATCATTTCGCAAAGACCTTTTATGTTCTTCGGATAGTATTTTGTATTTTTGTTTAAAATCACTGTGAAAAATATCTCCCACTCGTAGTGCACGACGCAAAGTAAGGTCAGTGTAAGATGGTGAAATACCTTTGCCAGTAGAGCCGATTTTCTTTCTACCCTTTTTCTTTTCTGATATTGAGTCGAGAATTAGATGCGTGGGTATCGTCAGCACGGCATGCGGAGAGATGGACATGCGCCCTAAGTAAGAAACATTTCTGGGAATCATTTTGGTTTCGTGCAGTAGAGCTCCGGGATTGATAACCATGCCTGCGCCCAGATGTATTTGCGCGCGACCAAAAACAGCTGAGGGAATCAAATGAAATACATAGCACTTACTTTTGTGATAAATAGTATGTCCAGCGTTGTTGCCACCCTGAAATCTGACAATCAGGTCTTCCTTAGACAACTTGGAGGCAATTCTGGCCACGCCTTTCCCCTTTCCCTCATCTCCCCATTGAAGACCAATGATAGGAGTAATTTTTGATTTATTTTTAGAGCTCATAAATTTTATTGCTTGTTGTAATTTGGAGCTGGTGCAGTCATAAAAATATCGTGAGTGTGGCTCTCTCGCAGTCCTGCGGCAGACATGGTGTAAAACGAAGCATTTCGAGTTGCGGGAATATCTTTTGCTCCGAGATATCCCATCCCAGCACGAAGTCCTCCGATGTATTGGTAAATCACTCCTGAAAGTGGTCCTTTGTAGGAAACGTGCGCAGAAACTCCTTCTGGTACGAGTTTGCTCGGGTCGTATTGGTCGTCTTGAAAATATCTGTCTCTAGAACCTTTTTGCATTGCATCAATCGAACCCATGCCGCGGTACTTTTTATATTTTTGGTCGTTGTTCACGATGACATCTCCAGGAGATTCATCTGTGCCAGCAAAAGTCCCTCCAGCCATAACAACATCTGCTCCGAAAACAAGTGCCTTCACCACATCTCCACTGTATTTTACTCCTCCGTCAGAAATAACTGGAATGCCAAGAGGTCCACATGTTTTATAAACATCTAAAACAGCGGAAAGCTGGGGAACGCCGACTCCGGTCACTACTCGAGTGGTACATATAGAACCCGGACCGATACCAACTTTTATTGCGTCAGCTCCAGCTTTGATTAAAAGTCTTGCCGCTTCACCTGTCGCAACATTTCCTCCGATGATGTCGAGTTTTGGATATAGTTTCTTTAGTTCTTTCACTGTAGCTAAAACTTTTTTTGAATGTCCGTGAGCGGTATCAACACAAATAACATCTGCGCCAGCTTCATATAGTGCTTTAGCGCGGAGAATTGCATCTTTTCCCGCACCAACCGCTGCTCCCACAAGAAGCCGCCCCTCTTTATCTTTACTTGCATGAGGGTATTCTTCACTTTTTCTGGTGTCTCGATAAGTAATCAAGCCGATGAGTCTATTATTTTTATCTACCAAAGGTAACTTTTCTATAGAATGCTTTTTAAATAAAGCATTCGCTTCAGCGAGAGTAGTGCCCTCTCCTCCGGTGATAACTTTTGCTGTCATTATTTCTTTAATGAGGGTTGTTTCGTTTTTTTCAAAACGTAAATCTCTATTAGTAACTATTCCTACTAGTCTTCCATTTTTATCAAGAACAGGTAGTCCGCCGATGTTATATTTTTTCTTAATAAGTAGTGCATCTTTTACTGTAGCATTTATAGAAAGTGTAATGGGATTTTTTATGCGACCGGATTCGTGGCGTTTAACTTTGGCGACTTGCTCGGCTTGTTCTTCGATAGACATATTTTTATGAATAATGCCGATGCCCCCGTGCTGTGCCATGGCTATCGCCATCCTCTCTTCGGTTACTGTATCCATCGCTGCAGACATGAGCGGAATATGGAGAGAAATATTTTTGGTAAGACGAGTTTTAGTGATTACTTCCTTTGGTACAACTTCGCTATACCCAGGCACTAGAAGCACGTCATCGAAAGTGAGGCCTTGGCCTCTAGATTCTGGCGAAATAATTTTTCTTTTTATTGCCATAGTAAGTATTTAATATACATGTAAAAATACTCAGAGTCAATTTAATGCAGAAACGACCCAAGCTCAGCAGAGCTGAACCAGGGTCGTCAATCTTTCCGTCTACGCGACGGACTTGCGAGGCTAAGTTTTTGCTCTCGGCCTTTTCGAATTTTTCTTTGCATCAGAGATGCCCAACTTTTTGCGGATTTTTTTGATAACTCCATCCACATTTTGTTGTGCTCCCTGTCGAGTCATCCCGTACTTGTCGGCGAGCTCTTGATATGTTATTCCACGAGGGTTTCCATTTAAACCCCAATACTCTACGAACATTTTTCTGTTTTGCTCGCTGATTCCCATTTTCTGAAAATCATCCAAGAGCTCCTTGACCATGAACCTGAGCTCCTCGCTCTTTTCTTGTTCTTCAATTGTCTCGTCGAAAATTCCGAAGAGTTCTTCCATCGAAGAAAATTCTTCGGAGTGTTTTCCGCGAGGAGGAGCATTGAGGCTAATCTGAGACTGTCGAGCCATTTCCAGGACCAGGAGAACTCTTTCCTCGGGCACAGAAATAACGAAGGCAATTTCAGACGTGGTGGGTTCCCTTCCAAATCTTCTCTGGAGGAAATCAGTTGCCTTACCAATAAGATGGTTCAATGGGTGGAATCTTACCGGTAAACGAATGAGCTTACCCTTTTTGAAAAGTGCAGTAAGCATTGCTTGTTTAATTGAGGGATAGGCATAACCACGAAAAGGTACGCCTCTAGTCCAATCGTAACTGCTTGCGGCTTTCATCATTCCAATAAGGCCAAACTGGATAAAGTCCTCCATTTCCATTCCCGACCATTTCATCGAGGGATAGTAGTATTTCCTCGCCCACATATGGACCAGACCGGTGTTCTCTTCTACCAAAGCGTTCCTGGCTCTGATTTCTTCCTCCGTCATATTGTTTTTGAGCGGAGTGGTGGGAAGTTTCTTCTCGAGAGGCCGAGAT
>CAYQPS010000065.1:0-3193 GCA_964419555.1 uncultured Candidatus Saccharibacteria bacterium
GATACAGACGCTTTTTTACTGACTGAAATCCGAGAGCCAATGCTTCGGCGTTTTAACATAAACCCTAAAAAATGGGAGGAATCATATGAAAGAGCGGCAGAAATTGGCTACACTCCGGAAGTGCACTTACAAGAGCTTAACAAAATAGTGAATCCAGCTCCTTGTTCGACTAAAGAGATGTTGGACTTCGCTTCCTCTATTTGTTTTGACAAGTATCTTTTCCCCGAAACCTTGTCTGTTTTAAAAGAGGCCAAAGAAAAGGGTTACAAGATTATGATATTGTCATTTGGCAATAAAGAGTGGCAAGACAAAAAAGTCATCGGTTCTGGTTTAGATAAAATGGCCGATGTAGTATTGTATGTGGATTTAAATGGGGATGGTGCAAAGGCAGAAAAAATAAAGGAATACGCGGGAAATTGTGAAAAAGTTATTTTCATTGATAATAGTGGCAAACATCTTGATGAAATAATAAAAATCATGCCAGAAGTTGAAACATATTTTATAAATCGTGTTTCAAACGAAGCAATGAATTCCTCGGGGGACGACTATATGCATGTGCGGTATATGGAGTCCCGAAAAATAGCTGAGAGGGAAGCCTTACCAGTACA
Source organism: uncultured Candidatus Saccharibacteria bacterium (assembly GCA_964419555.1). Taxonomy (GTDB): domain Bacteria; phylum Patescibacteriota; class Minisyncoccia; order Phycocordibacterales; family UBA9973; genus UBA9973. The sequence goes on from CAYQPS010000065.1 coordinate 609, forward strand.
CAAGCGCTGTCAGACCCTGAGGGATATTATTTTGTAATTCATTTATGGATATTCAAGAAGTAATACATAAATATTTTCCAGAAACAGTACACACCTCTCTTGAAGAATATAAAGAAGGGGCAATTAATTTGACCTATCGTCTTACTGTAGAGGAAGGGGGCTCAAAGACAGATTATAAGTTACAAAAGATGAATCCCATTTTCGGAGTTTCTTTGATGGAGGATATTGATTTTATAACAAAGTACTTAGCTTCAAAAAATATTGAGACTCAGAGAGTTGTGCGCACGTCGCAAGGGGAAATGTTTGTTATGGATGGTGTTTCCTGGTGGCGAATATTGACATATCTCCCAGGAAAAATATTTTCTATCATAACTTCACCAGAACAAGCCCGGGAAGCAGGGAAGCTGGTGGGGGCATTTCATTCTGCCTTGATTGATTGTGACTATTCTTTCAAATTTAAACTGCTCCACTATCATGATGTTGATTTTGATATACAAAAACTTCGTTCTACCTTAACCAAAAATCAGGATACAGGTAAGTATCAACAGTTAAAAAATTTGGCCGAAAACATACTTACTGAATACGAGAAAATTCCTTCCAATACTGTCTTACCCAAAAGAATTATTCACGATGACCTAAAGCTCAACAACATTTTATTTAACGATACGGGCACTAAAGCACTAGCATTTATTGATATTGATACATTTACTCAAGGCACCCTAGACGTTGAATTGGGCGATGCTCTGCGAGACTGGTGTTTACTAGGAGGTGAAGACACAAATACTCCTCATTTTAACAAGGCTGCTTACGAAGCAGCCCTAGAAGGTTACTTTTTGAAAGCAACATTTGTGACTGAAGAGGAGAAGGCCGCAATACCGATAGGCGTCAAAAAAATGGCACTCGAATTAGCAGCGCGATTTACCACTGATGCGTTTGAGGAGAATTACTTTAATCTTGATTCCTCGAAATACAAAAACTTGTTTGAGCAAAATAAAAAACGTGCAGAAAACCAAATGGCTTTCTTCAAAGAGTTTTCTAAACAATGTGGAGATGACGAGAATTGAACTCGTGTGCAGAAGGTTTTTACAAAGAAGTCTACATGTGTAGCGCGCTTTTTGGTTTAGATTGAAAAATTAAGAAACGAGCCAAATATTTTTCAACCGAGCCTCTTTGTTTCGGAAAAAAGTCGAGACGAGCTTTTTCCTATCCCGATAATTTTATGCCTCTATCCATATATCGGAAGTCTATGAGAGAGACACGAGTTACGCCGAAGCGGACACTCGAGCGAAAGCAAAGTCCTGCATACCGAAGTATGTAGAAGCGATTGCCTTGGCCTTAGACGTCAATTTTGCAATTAACATTTTGTACGAAGTTTTACGAGATTGCGTACATTCTCGACATGCGTCTTGTGCAAAAGGCCTACTGTCTATGCCTTGCATCCCCAAACTTGCTTTTATTCACATTGTCAACGTTCTTTACTTTTCCTTCACTGCTCTTCGTAGCTCGCGGTCGCTGTCGCGCTTTTTTATAGTTTCTCGTTTGTCGTATTTTTTCTTTCCCTTCGCAGTCGCAATTTCTACTTTTATTTTTCTTCCTTTATTATACACTGAAATTGGCACGATTGTCAAACTTTTATTTTTCTCATTACCTCCAAGTTCGTTTATTTCTTTTTTGCTGAGTAAAAGTTTTCTATTGCGAAGCGGGTCATAATCCTTTGGCGCGTTTTTTACTTGATATGGAGGAATATTGGCATTAATCAAAAAAACCTCACCCCCTCGCACGATAGCGAAAGCACCTTCGAGCGACATCTGTCCTCCACGCACTGATTTCACTTCCGTGCCCAAAAGCTCAATACCGGTTTCGTATTTTTCCAAGATTTCGTAGTCAAACCGCGCTTTTCTATTTTCCGCATAGCTAGCCATGGCTTAATCTTAGCATAAATTTTACTTATTTTTTTCTTTATTTTTTTGATTTTCTATGTTATCATCTACGGATGGATTTTAATTTTCTTAATCAAAAAGACGACCAGCCCAAAGGGAAGGGAAGTAAAGGGGGACCGAAATTTGCCGGGAGTATTGCGGGAGCAATATTTGTTTTTATGCTGATTACCGCTCTTTATCTTGTAGTATCAGGCATACCGGATGATGTATCTGAAACTTCACTTTCGGAACTGGCCAAAAGCGTGGTGGCAGAGGAAGTCAAAAAGATTGTAGTTGAAGGAGAGAAGCTCACCGTTACATACAAAAACGAAGAAATAAAAACTTCCAAAAAAGAAGCAGAGTCTTCTTTATCTCAAACTTTATTTAATTATGGTGTAACACCGGAGGCTTTATCTGGAGCTGAAATAGAAGTAAAGCGCGAAAGCGGATTTGGATTTTGGTTACTCAACATTCTGCCGTTCTTGCTCCCGATTCTTTTTATTGTTTTCTTCTTTTGGTATCTCTCACGCCAAGTCAAAGGAGCTGGGATGCAAGCACTTTCTTTCGGCCAGTCCAAGGCGCGCATTACCGACCCGAACGACAAGAACAATCGCGTTACCTTCAAAGACGTTGCTGGATGCAAAGAGGCGAAAGAAGAATTGAAAG
>CAYQPS010000066.1:0-3178 GCA_964419555.1 uncultured Candidatus Saccharibacteria bacterium
CGCTTTCTCGTGAATCGCAGAGAAAAGATGTCCCTTCTCGTCTGCCTTTGCTTTTATGGTGATGGTCTTCCCTTTTATTTCTTCCAGATTTTTTACAAGAAGTTCTTCTTGCACTTCCCTTTCAATAGTTATTTCTTTTCGGCGCATTTCGAGTTCGGCCATTGCTTTTGGAGTAGCTATCGCAGCGAGTTTTCTCGGAAGCAAAAAGTTCATGACATAGCCGTCGCCCAACTCTTTCACGTCATGTTTCTTCCCTACCCTCGGCACATCTTGTAAAAATATTACTTTCATAGATTTAATTTACGGCAGGAGTTTTAGCTGTAACTCCGGGCCAGTTGTTAAGCAATTCCACGGCCTTATCCATCTGAGGGTCTTTGTCAGCGTCAGAATCCGCTTTAGTAAATGGTACTTCGTAGTCTGGAGTCAGACCCTTCCCAGCTATCAAGTTGCCATTTGGTGTAAGCCAGTTTGCGATGGTAACCTTCAGGATTGTATCTGCAGTTACATCCACCACTTCCTGCACAGAACCCTTGCCATAACTTTGTTCTCCTACTAGGAGCGCTTTACCGTAGTCTTGCATAACTCCGGCGACTATTTCAGAAGCACTAGCAGACCCACCGTCTATCAATATTACAAATTTTAATTTATCGGTAAACACGTCGTAGCCTTTGCTTCTAAATATTTTTTCTTCCTCTTTATCTCCATAGTCTTCTATGACCACAGTTTTTCCTTTTGGAAGAAACCAGCTTGATATAGTTACTGCTGCGTCCAAATATCCGCCTGGATTGCCTCGTAAGTCGAGAATCAATTTATCAGTCTTAGCATTCGAAAATTCCTTTATGGCATCTCGAAAGAGACTGGTTGAGTCAGCTGAGAAACTGAAAAGACTAATGACAAATACACCGTCCTCTCGCATCTCTGTCTCGAGAGTTGGAATCTTTATTATGTCTCGCACGATTTTTACTTCTATTGGTTCCTTCACGTCCGTGCGCAGGATTGTTAATGTTACCGTCGTTCCTTTTTCTCCACGGATTAGTTGGATGGCTCGCTCTACACCCAAATCAGTAGTAGAAGTCTCGTCAATTTTTATAATTTTATCTCCAGACTTCAGGCCCGCCTTGTATGCTGGTGTATCTTTGAGTGGAGCGACAATAGTAAGCACTTTATTTTTTATGCCGACTTCCATACCTACACCAGAAAAATTACCAGCGATATCAGCTTCGAATATTTTCGTTTCTTCCGGGTCAAAGAATACAGTGTAAGGGTCATCGAGGGTGTCTACAAGCCCTGAAATAGCTCCATAAACCCTTTCCTGGTCTGTGGCTTTATCTGCGTTGGGAGACTTCTCATCAATAGCGCTCCAGACCTTCCAGAACGGTGAAAAGTCCGCGGTTGTTTCTACTGCAGTTTCTTTGCCGGAAACCACGATATCTTTTACTGTTTCTGTTTGATTGTGGAAGCCAACATAAATACCTAAAGCAAAAACTCCGACGATTGGCAGGATTAAAATATCAATGCGGTTTTTTCTTAAAAATTCTTGCATATTATTACAATTTTTTATTGAGGGCTATTTTCTGAAAAATTCTCAAAAGTTCTATCCTTTTTTTCCTTTATTTTTATCTCTCTATATATGATGCAACCATAGAGAGCCAGAGCTATTCCGGTCGCGCTAAAGAGTATATTTTTCCACAAAGACGGAAAGCCTAGATAAGGCAAGATTGCCACCCAAACGCCCGATATTAACAATATTCTCGCGATACGCATACGGACAAATATTATACTCCATGAGAGTATGAATACGCAATATTGCGCTTTCTGTATTTTAGTGAGGCAATGCTTCTATGACACTTGCGTTTAGATTTGTATTTGGACCACTCTCTGGAACCTGGGTTTCAACATTAAACACACGTAAGTTAATGTAAGAGAAAATCAAAATTACAGCTATTACAGCAAATCCCCTAGCGATTACTACCGGATGTTTAATTTCAGATTTTACGAAAACAACAAAGAGGGTCAAGAGCACGAGCAGTGCGATACTTCCGTAGAAATAACCCACTGATTCACGCGGAGAAGAAAGAATTTTTCGAATTGCGGACTTTAGAGAAGACGATACTTTACTCATGCCTCCAGTTGCCACGTTCGTTGAATTAACTTCTTCACCCAGAATTTGGGTTTCCGTCGGCGTTACAGTTGTTGTCTCTGGTGGGGCTACAGCAATTTGAGGTACGAGCTCAGGTTCGGGTGTAGGTTCGGGTGTGGGAGTTGGAGTCGGTTCCGGTTTTGGCGTAGGCGCGGGTGTTGGAGCTGGTGTTTTAACAGGTATTTTTTCTGGGACATAAACAGGCACAGGTGTGGTCACTTCGGGAGCAGCAGCAAGCGCAGGCTTGCCGAAAAGTTCTACCACGAAGACTGTATTTCTGCTTTCGTATTTTCCTTTAGCAATACCTATACCTATCTCTGTGTAGTCTTTTTTGATTACATTGGCTCGGTGGGTCGGTGAATTCATCCATGCCTCACTCAAATCTTCTGATTCGAAAAAGTTAACCGCCAAGTTTTCCCCTGCGTACATGTATTTATAGCCAACTTGGTCAAACCAATACCACGGAGTCTTTCCTTCCGGGCTAGTGTGAGCGAAATAACTCTTTACCGCCATGTCTTCAGCCTTGAGCTGAGCAGCCTGCGTAAGCAAATCGTTTACTACCAGAGGTGGCGCATCATTTTTGGCGCGCTCTTCGTTTGTAAGAGAAGTAAGTACTGCGGGCAAAACGGTAGCTAGGAATTTTGTTTTATCAAAAACGATGAAAACTTGGACCAAGAATACAAGCTCAGCAATAATTATTAAAAGAAAAAAAATCAGTACAGATTGGTGACGCAGAAAATGCGGCCTATAGTCGTTTCCCCGATGTGGGATGAAATCCTTTTTTAAATTTCTCATAATGTCTTTCACCTCTTAATTATACACTAATTTGCAACAAAAGTCAATGTGATAGCAATCACACCATAATTTTAGCTTTTTTATGTTATTTGCACAATACAAAAAACTCTCCGCTTTGGGCAGAGGGTTTTTTGAGTCAGAATTTCTTAGTTTGCTGGAGGTGGGACTTGTGCTGGATTTGCGCTCCAGTCTACCAAATCTGTAGGCACCGGCAATATTACTTCTGGGCAGATTGTGTTCTTT
>CAYQPS010000067.1:0-3176 GCA_964419555.1 uncultured Candidatus Saccharibacteria bacterium
AAACAGCAATGTTATTTGTACTTGTGTCTGACCCGAGCTCGTGGAATTATTCCTTACTCAAAAAAACAAACAAGCTTGCACTTGTTCTCAAAACCTATTCCTTTGTCAAAGAAAGTGAAATTAAAACGCCATTCCACAAAGGAAAGACGCGTGGGGAAAGTATATACGAAGCCCAGTGCTAAGTCAAGCAGAAAAAAAGCCCACAAATAGGGCTTTTTTTCTGCTAATATAGTTTAATTAAAAATTACGTAAGATGCTTGGAGACAAGCTTGGTCATTTCAAACATATTCACAACGTCTTTGCCACCAAATACTTTCTTCAAAGCAGCATCAGCTACGATGTTGCGCTTGTTCTTTGGATCCTGAAGATTGTTCTTCTTGATGTATACCCATAAGGCTTTTACCACCTCGGAGCGAGGCATAGGACCAGCGCCCACAACCACGGCTAGGTCAGCGCTTATCTTCATCGGCTTCATAAATGCGGAAACTTTTTTGTCTGCCATAAATTTTACTTTCTACTTAAATTATTAATATACCTCTATTATAGCATAATTATCGTATACCTGTGTCTATATCAAAGTCAACAACCGTAGTTTGCTTTGATTTTACAGTTGCCTTCTTTTTCTCACCCGGACCAATACCCGCAGGCTCAATTTGTATAAAATAATTTCCTGGCGCTAGAGTCACTTTGTAATTGCCTTGTGTGTCCAAACGCACTCGCTCTTTTACTGTGGTTTCGTTTCCTGCATAAACTATCGCTTCACGTGAAGTGTATGCTTCGGGCGGAACTTTGCATGGCTCTCCTTCCCGCTCTACCGGACAGAATGGTCCGATGGTCACGTGTCCAGATATAAATCCACTCTCGGCATTCTTCGTATCTTCAACTTCTTCGTCAGGTGGGGAATTTGGATTTTGAACGCCGGTGATAGGTATAGTATCTCCCAAGAATTTCGGCTGGCTATTAAAGAGCAGGTTCAGCACTGCTTTTTCGTTAGCAAATATTTCACGGATATAATTTGAGGGTGCTATACGTCCTTCATCTGGATACAGACCATAGGCTTCTATGCCTAAATTCCGAGCGATGAATACGGCGCGAGGCAAGTGAAAGGATTGAGTCACGATGACGATAGAATCAACTTGAAAAATATCTCGTGCACGATACATAGTACTATAAGTATCGAAGCCCGTGTGATCTAGAAAAATATTTTCCGCTGGTACGCCTTCCTTTATCAGATAGTCTCGTACTGGATTTACTTCATTGTGCGAGACAGTGCTGTTGTCGCCTGAAACTAAAATTTTGGAAACTTTTTTCGCTTTGTATAATTCCAATCCCCTCTTTACCCGTTCTTCAAAAAAATCGGAAAGTTTTCCACTGGAAAAAACTGCCGCTCCAGGAATCAGCACCGCCTGCGCTTCCGGAGAATCTTCTACAGTTTTATAAATATACGGCTTTGATTTGATGTATACGACTAGGTTGGTGAGAATAATGAAAGCTAGAAGTACCCCCAGACCAAAGACCAGAAAATTGAAAATCCTTTTTAGTCTCATGAAATTAATTATAACCCATTAGGACTCATGCTGTTCTAGTTTTATAGCAGCTTCTGGAGTGGAAACGGTTTTGCCCATAAGTAGAAGCCTGATGATGCCGAGTGCTATGAGCCAGTACACAAACATCGCGAGGAGCGAAGTCCATTCGAAGATTCCACCACTTTCCACAGGTGTAACTCCAAACACATTCAAGAATGGAGAAGCAAAGGCGTAAGTCACTCTGTAAATAAAACCAGTAAATTCTGCGGAAGGATTTGCACCTAGAAGCTTCAAGAAAAAACGGAAAAGCAAAAATACTTCCAAGATACCAGCCACGAACCAGATGACTTGAACTATGTGATAAAGAGGTTTTGTTGTTGGAGAATTATATGAGTCCATATTATTTCGTAATTAGTTCCCGACGCTTTTCGGTCGGGATCCCGACTTTACGTCGGGGCTAATAATATACCAAGAACAAAAGTCCTCCCTACTTAATGACGAATAAAAACAGCCTTTGTGACAAAAGGCTCTACTTAGTTCCCTCTCCGGGTTTGTCCAAATCCGATATTTGAATTGGACTGACGACTGCTCTGGGCTTCATATCTATTTCACCAAATTGCTTTTCGTAGTTTTTTACTTGCTTATCTATCCAAATGGAAATACTTTTCATCACTTGGGGAGTCGTCGCGAAAGAATCCAGATTGTTCCCAGAGGTGAGCGCGAAAGAGAAAAACTCTTTACCGTACGCACCTATGGCGCCGTCGATAAACTTCTTCGGCAATTGATTCATATTTACTTTTGTTGGGTCTACCATGCGCCTATTATAGCATACGAGGAGTCGGGTCTAAATCTAAGGTCTCATCTATGCGTATTTGCTCTACAAACTCTGGTACGTGGGAAACTAGTATCATTGCCCCTTCATATTGATCCAGCGCTTTTGCGATAATCGGCAAATGACGGAAATTTATGTGGTTGGTCGGCTCGTCTAGTATGAGCAGACCCGGACGTTCCAGTACCAGCCGAGCAAAAGCAACCAAACCTTTTTGTCCTTCCGACAAGTCCCCTATCTTGGTATTAATCACATCTTCGGTAATGAGGAAACTCGCCGCGATACTGCGCATATATTGTTCATCTATTTTTCCGGTAGTTTCTTTTAAAACTTTCGCGAGAGATTCTTTTACAGTATCTTCGAAGTTAAGCGTGGAGAAATCTTGCCGGTAGTAACCCACGCGAATTCCCTCTGCTATCTTTGCTCCCTTGGCACTGCCTGTCGCCAGAGACTCGAGAAGTGTGCTCTTGCCTATGCCGTTCGGACCTGAGAGCAACAAGTGCATTTTTTTCTTGAGTTTAATATTGGCTTTACGAGTAGCTATTTTATGCGTCCTTTGGTTCACGACACTGAGCGAAGAAATATTTACGATTTCTCCTTGTATATCGGGCTGGCACGGAATGGTGAACGGGCGAATCGTTTTGTCTTCTTTGCGAACATCCACCATTTCTTCTTCGAGCTCTTCCGCTTTCTCGCGCATGCGCTTGGCCACCAGACGGAGCCGCCCGCCCTTGTAAGCAAATTCATTGGCCTGTTCTTTTTTGGCGATGATTTCTTTGTGGAGCTGAGCGTTCTTCATATTTTCTTTTTCAACTCTGGCT
>CAYQPS010000068.1:0-3123 GCA_964419555.1 uncultured Candidatus Saccharibacteria bacterium
CCGATATCGAGGATTCTATAAGTTCTTTTTGAATCGCCTCCTCTAATGCTCGATAAGTTTTAAGATTTTTCTTTAAATCAACTTTCGGAACATTATTGCCAATAGCAGTAGTTCCTCTTGCTAGCATTTTATAGTACTCCGAAGCACCGAGCTCATCATGCGTTTCGCCAAGCAAATAAATTATGTCTCCAGCTTTTTTAAACTCAGGAGAAACAACTTTGTAAACATCTGGAATTACGCTGATAGCGGAAATGAGTAGGGTTGGCGGAATAGAAATCTCAACTGGCCTTCCCCTCTCGTCGTAACCTTTGAAGTCGTTAAACATACTGTCTTTACCGGAGATGAAAGGAGTGCCATAGCCTACCGCATACTCATAGCAGGCTTTTACAGCGTCCACAAGTTCTGCTAGGCGTGTTTTGTCATTGGATGAACACCAACAGAAATTATCCAAGATTGCTAAATGAGAAAGCTTTGCACCAGCTACCACGGCGTTGCGTATGGCAGTATCTAGGCTACAAGCTGCCATGTGGTAAGTATTTATGTCGGAGTATGACGGATAGGTTCCAGAGCTAAGCACAACTCCCTTTTGAGAAGATAAAACTGGTCGAAAAACTTGAGCATCAGTATTTATTCTACCGGCGCCAGAGAGAGGCTTCAATACTGATGACGCCTGTACTTCATGGTCGTATTGCTCGGAAATAAAAGCAGAGCCACTAATATTTTTTTGAGACAGCAAGTTTTCTAAAATTTTTGTTTTGTTCGTGCCCTGCGGTATTTTTGGTTCCGGATGTGTTTGGTGAGTAAAAAATGTTTCCAAGTTATGTTTGGGTAATCCATTGTGCAGAAAGTCGAGAGATACATCCATTATTTTTTTTCCCTTCCACTTCACAACGCAGTGTCCAGAATTTGTAAATTCTCCTACAATAGTTGCTTCGACTCCCCGCTTTTGCATTAGAGCATTAAATGTTTTCCATTTTGCTTTTGGCACTGAAAGAGTCATGCGTTCTTGGGACTCCGAAATCCATATTTCCCAGGGACGAAGTCCGCTATACTTGAGTGGTATTTTTTCCAAAGAAACAACTGCTCCTCCGCATTCTCTGGCCATTTCAGCCACTGAACAAGAAAGCCCTCCGGCGCCGTTGTCGGTGATGCTGTTATAGAGGCCCATATCTCGTGCTTCTTTGACGATGACGTCGCTCAATTTTTTCTGAGTTATGGCATCTCCGATTTGGACGGCCGTGCTTGGGGAAAAATTATCTGTGGCCACAGATGAGAACGTTGCACCATGAATACCATCTAGACCCACTCTTCCACCGACCATCACGATATAGTCTCCTTTCCTTGCTCGTTTCTCATGAGAGAGTCGTCCTTTTACTTTTGTAGGAATTAATCCAACTGTCCCTGCAAAAACCATAGGCTTAGCACGATAACGTTCTTCGAATTTAATGAAACCAGAAATAGTAGGAATGCCCGAACAATTTCCTCCTGCATTTATACCTTTGATAACTCCATCCATAATTCTTTTCGGTGGCAACATCATTTGTGTGAGATTTTTATCTCTAAAGAATTTCCGTTCATCATCAGGTTCTCCAAAACAAAAACCATAAGTATTAGCAACTGGTTTTGCTCCTAAGCCGAAACCAATCGTGTCTCTATTTACTCCCACAATACCAGTAATTGCTCCACCAAAAGGGTCTAGCGCAGAAGGACTGTTGTGTGTTTCTACTTTATGAGTTACTAAAAAATTTTTATCAAAAATTATGCCTCCCGCATTGTCTGAAAAGACAGAAACACAGAAATCTTTCTTGCCTTTGCTCTTCCTGATTTCGTTCGTAGCCCCTTTTATGTAAGTTTTGTATAGGCCATCTTTGATGTCGTCTATCGGGTTTGCGAAAATTGTGTGCTTACAGTGTTCAGACCAGGTCTGTGCTAAAGATTCGAGTTCAATGTCAGTGGGGGCTCTTTTTAATTTCAAGAAATGTTCTTGAATCACGTGCATACTCCGTAGGTCCAACGCCAAAGGTCCACGACGCGAACCATTGTCGTCCTTGATTCCTTCTTTACCTATTTTTTTTAACTCATCGTCAGATACGTTTAAGTTTATTTTTACAACTGGAATTTTTTTAGGAAGCATTACCTTCGGCGTTTTAAGAGGAAGATTTTTTATTGGGGTTTTAGCGATATAGGCCTTCTCAATCAAGGGATTATAAAGAGTAGAGGCAAATTCTTTGATTTGTTCCAATTTTTTCTTTTCTGAAACTAAAAAAACTTTTGAAGAGTAAACCTCAAACGAAGTACTGTTTTTAATATGGAGCAGGTCCAACGCTATTTCTTTGACAGTATGGGCGACGTTGTCTGTTACACCTGGCAAAAAGCTTATTTCCACTAGATAACTAAAATTAACCTTTGGAAGTTTATTTATTGAGTATTCTTCGGTGACGGGGTTCGAGAGCACTTGTGCGAGAGTGTGTAGATCCGCTATGGAGAGTTTTGAGTCAATGAGATAAGAGTCAAATTTTACTGCTTTTTTCTTTGGAGTGACATATATCCTCGAAATCATAAGGGTATAGTATATTATCTACCAATATCTTTCAACCACGTGATGTTCTTCTGGCCCAGTACCCACATATATTATTTTTGCGCCCAAAGTTTTTTCTAAAAATTTAACATACTCAAGGGCTTCTTGAGGAAGTTTTTTTCCGTAATTATATAAATTCCCCTGCCAGCCAGAGAAAGATTTGTAAACTGGTTTTATTTTAACGCGGGAAATATCAAAGGGAACTCTCGTTGTTTTTTTACCGTCAATAATGTATGAAGTGCAAACTTTTATTTTTTTAAAGCCACTTAAGACGTCGAGTTTTGTCAGCACCAGTTCCCTACTGTCGTTCATTTTGATTGTGTACTTAAGAAGTGGAATATCGAGCCAACCAGTGCGACGCAGACGTCCCGTCGTCGCGCCTATTTCGTTTCCCAATTTTCGCAATGCGATTCCCTGCTCAAATTCATTTTTACTATTTGGATTTGGGTTAGGGAATTTCTTTTTTTCATCAGGTACTTTTTTGTCTCGACACCAGACAGCTGACTGAACTCCACCTAATTCCGTCGGGAAGGGACCCTCGCCTA
>CAYQPS010000069.1:0-3035 GCA_964419555.1 uncultured Candidatus Saccharibacteria bacterium
TAATAACTCCCAAAGGCTGTAAAAATTTAACCAACTTTCCCAAAGATTTGGCTAATGCTATACTGAAACCTCGATGAAAAAGAAATTAAAAATAGGGGTACTTTTTGGTGGAAAATCACCCGAACACGAGGTTTCTATCGAGTCAGCAAAATTTGTAATTAATGGACTTGATAGGAAAAAATATTTTGTTACTCCGCTTAAAATCCCCAAGAGTGGCAAATTCGACTTAAACGGTTTAAGCAGATATGACGTTGTATTTCCTGTTTTTCATGGTCCGTTTGGTGAGGATGGAACAATTCAGGGACTTTTAAAACTTATAGGCGTTCCTTTTGTTGGAGCAAGTGTGCTTGGAACTGCAGTAGGCATGGATAAAGATGTGATGAAACGCCTCCTTCGAGATGCTGGAATTCCGATAGGTAAGTTTGTCACGATTAAAAGCAACGAAAAAGTAAGTTTTGAAAAAGTAAAAAAAGAATTGGGTTTGCCGATGTTTATAAAACCCGCGAATATGGGTTCTTCGGTGGGGATAAATAAAGTAAAAAATAAAAATGATTTTGTTCGGGCCATAAAAGATGCTTTTCAATACGATACAAAAATTATTATCGAGGAATTCATTGCAGGGAGAGAAATAGAATGCGGAGTAATAGGGAACGAACATCCCAGAACTTCCCTTTTAGGTGAAATTCTTCCCAACGATCAATTTTTTACTTACAAGGCCAAGTATTCTCCTGGTGGTGCGGAAACCGTACTACCTGCAAAAGTAAATAAAACTATATTAAAACGAGCACAAAATCTTGCAGTTGATACGTATAAAGCTCTTTGCTGTGAAGGTATGGCGCGCGTAGATTTTTTCTTAAAGAAAAATGGGGAATTGATTGTAAATGAAATAAATACAATACCGGGTCCTGTAATGTTTCGTAAAGTCTGGGAAACAAGTGGTATATCTTGGTCTAGATTGCTTGATGAATTAATTAGTCTCGCGATTGAGCGTTTTAAGAAGGAGCAAAAGTTAAAGAATATTCTTGAATAATATGAACGAGCGACCGATCGGGGTATTTGATTCTGGTGTGGGAGGGCTATCCATACTTATTGAACTTAAAAAATTACTTCCCAAAGAGAACTTTGTTTTCTTTGCTGACCAAAAAAATGTACCTTACGGAGAAAAAAACAAAAAGGAACTCAATGGGTTTATGACGGAAGTGGTGGATTATTTGATAGAGAAACACGACATCAAAATGTTCGTTATTGCTTGCAATACTGCTACATGTTACACAATAAAAGAACTTCGGAAACGTTACAAGATACCTCTCGTCGGCACGGAGCCAGCAGTAAAACCCGCCTCACTTCGTACTAAAACTGGAACAATCGCTATAATCTCCACCCCCGCTACATCGAAAAGCAGAACAGTGAAAAAACTAGTTCACGACTACGCAAAGGGGATTACGGTATTAAATATCGGCTGTAAGAATTTAGAAGATACAGTAGAAAAGGGAAGCATAGATAATCCCGAAGTCTATAAATTACTTCTTAAACATTTAAAAATGGTTAAAAATTCCAATGCGGATCAGTTGGTCCTCGGTTGCACGCATTACCCGTTTTTACGTGGAACAATAAGTAAGATTTTAGGAAAGCGAATCGAGCTGATAGATTCGGGTGAAGCTATTGCAAGAAGAACGAAAAGTCTACTTAAAGTTCATAAAATTTTTAATAAAGGAAAAGGAGAAACGATATATTTTACGACAGGGGACAGTAAAAAATTTGAAAAAGTGGCCAGCAAGCTTTTAAATAAAAGAATCAAAGCAAATATTGCATTTTATTAGTATTTATATTAGTATTTAGCCCATGTCACAAGATAGACTTATAAAGCTGGCTTGCGGGAATTGTAAGCGAATAAATTACTGGTCCAGCAAAAACAAGAAACTCGTCACTAAAAAGATTGAGCTCAACAAGTTTTGCAAGTGGTGCAAAAAGAAGACCAAGCACAAGGAAATTAAGAAGTAATTTCTTTTTCTTCTTACTTCTGTTAAAATTGCCTTGTCGGGCGATTAGTTAAGTGGTATAACTTCGGTCTCCAAAACCGATGTCGGGGGTTCGATTCCCTCATCGCCCGCAATGACACATCTTTTCGACATCCCATATCTCATCACCACTTACGGCTATTACGGAATTTTTATAATTGTTTTTCTTGAATCAGGACTGATTTTTTTTCTGCCGGGGGACAGCCTGCTTTTTACTGCCGGAATTTTTGCGGCAGCTTTTGGCTTACATCTCTACGTTTTGATTCCCTTGATATTTGTGGCGACTTTTTTGGGTGGGATGATGGGTTATGAAGTAGGTGTACATCTAGAAAAGCTTCGCAAGTATTCTTTTTTTAGAAAAATGCTAAAAGAAGAGCATATAAATAAAGCGCATTCTTTTTTTCACAAGCATGGCCGAACGGCGATAATTTTTTCTCGTTTTATTCCTATTGTTCGCACTTTTTTGCCAATTGTTGCAGGTATTTCGAAAGTAGAATACAAATTTTTTATAAAATACAGTCTCATTAGTTCTTTCATATGGTCAGCCGGTGTAACTCTAGTGGGTTACTTCCTAGGCAATGCTTTTCCGCAGATAAAAGATTATATGTTCGTAGTTGTAATACTTATAATCGTAGTTTCATCCATACCCGTAGTTCTAGAAATAATAGATAAAAGTAAAAAAGAAAAACCTTAAAGATTTTCTAATACGTATTTTTCTATTGACTTGTATCCTCTAGCATCAAACCAATTTATTTCTTTATCGCGTTTAAACCAAGTCATTTGTCTTTTAGCATATTGACAGTTACCTTGAAAAAGTTTTTCAAACATTTCTTTCTCAGTAATTTTTTTTTGCAAGTACAGTGCCACAAATCTTTGGTCAAAACCTAGCTCTAGAAACCTCTTCCAGGATACTCCTCTTTTTTGCAGTTCAAATGTTTCCATTACCATCCCAGCCCTGATTCGTTGCTTGAGTCTCGTCAATATTTTTCTTTTTAATAGTTTATCCGGAAGTTTGAG
>CAYQPS010000070.1:0-2948 GCA_964419555.1 uncultured Candidatus Saccharibacteria bacterium
GATCAGTTTTTGCGGAAGTGTTTCCAGCAACAAAAATGCCAATTAAAATAAGAACAGAAAGGAATATTGTTTTGTATTGATTTAAGTTTTTCAAATTGTGACCCCACAGAGAATCGAACTCTGATTACCGGATTGAAAACCCGATGTCCTAACCGTTAGACGATGGGGCCATTACTTAACGCTTATATACTATATTATTTTACTAAAAATCGCAAAAACTAACGGCTCAACGGCGTTGAGCCGTTGAACGAAAAAACCCACAAGCGGATTCGCAAGTGGATTTGATTCTCCCCACGCCGTAAACTTCACGGTTAATGGGACTTCGAGACAAACCTAGGCCCGGGGATGAAACCTGAGAGCCCTTAGGATGTGGCTCGCAAGAAGTTCGGGATTCCTCGGCTCTTGGGAGGAGAAAAGGTCGGCACCAGCGTTCGCAAAAGTTGCTATCTCAGAACTTTTGAAAACAAGCGGGTCCGTGTAGAGCACGACAAGCGTGTCCATGGTACGTCCACGAATCTCGGACAAACGAAAGAATTCCTCTACAAAACTCCTCTCGGATACCACCAAGTCACTTACAATCAGGTCGGGATTGTTCATGACTACCCCGTCCTTGTCGGGGTCGAGCGGGTCGGGATAGACATCGACCTTGCCGGTCATCTTGAGCTTGTGGTGCAGACGATTGAAGTCATCCTTGTTGCTCTTGCCGCAAATCAAAAGCACCGTCGGCTTTCCTTTAGTTTGCATATGCCTCTCTAGTTGAAATGTGCGAGCCTTGTCTATTTTAAGTCTATAATTTCGAATGTCAACAATTCATTTTTGGGATTTATTGATATACTATTAACCCATGGACAAGGGAGTAAAATTAGAAAATTTGAACAAAAAATGGTTCGCGGAATGTGAATGCGAGTTGAAAAAAACTGCAACGCAACCAGTGCCAGGAGACGGTAACGCGGACGCAGAAATTGTTTTTATCGGTGAAGCGCCAGGAAAAAAAGAAAATGAACTAGGCAAGCCTTTTGTGGGTGCAGCAGGAAAATTTTTAGCCGAGATGCTCGAAGCGATTAATTTAAAAAGAGAAGATATCTACATCACCAACATCGTAAAATATCGTCCACCCAACAATCGCGACCCCCTACCGGAAGAGAAGGCGTCTTGCCGAGAATGGCTCCTAGAAGAATTGAAAATAATCTCACCGAAACTTATTGTTTTCCTGGGACGACACGCCATGAACAACTTCTTCCCTACTGAAAAAATTTCTCAAGCACACGGCAAACTTCTGGTAAAGGTCTGGAAGGGTATGCCGACGAAATATTTCTACGCTCTGTACCATCCAGCGGCAGCTCTCTACGATGGAAGCATGCGAGAAACGCTGATGAACGACTTTAAAAAGATTCCGAAGATTTTAAAGGAAATTGCAAAACGAGAAATTTAATTATACTATTATAGTCCTTATGGACGAATCAAAAAGAGTAAAGATAATAATTTTAGCTGCCGGCAAGGGCAACAGGATGCAAAGCGAATTGCCGAAAGTACTCATGCCTGTAGGAGGGAGGTCTATGATTGAGCGCCTGCTAGAATCCGTGAAAAAATCTGGCATCGACTCGAACCCCGTCATCGTTGTCGGGTACAAGAAAGAACTAGTAGAAAGTACGCTGGGAGCTAATTACCATTATATAGACCAAATAGAGCCTCTCGGTACAGGACACGCCGTAAACGGAGCGAAGAGCTATCTAATAGATAAAGCAGACCATGTGGTGGTGCTTTACGGAGACCAGCCTTTTACTAGCGCAGAGACGATTAAAAATCTCGTAAATAAACATTTAGCGTCCGGTAAAAAAATTACTATGGCGACGGTGAAACTGCCAGATTTTAAGGAGTGGCGAATCAACTTCGTAAACTTCTCTAGAATTATAAGAGATGAAAATGGAAAAATTGTAAGAGATGTTCAATTTAAAGATGCAACCGACAAAGAAATAAAAATAACTGAAGTGAACCCATGTTATTTTTGTTTTGATGCAAAATGGCTTTGGCCCGAGCTTGATGCCTTAAAAGACGATAACGCGCAGAAAGAATATTATCTGACAGATGTAATCAAGGCAGCCACGGAAGAAGGCATTGAAATTGAATCTATAGAAATAAATCCCCACGAAGCTCTCGGCGCCAATACAAAAGCAGAGCTGGAAATATTGGAAAAATTTGTCGTATGATGTAATATCGAGAAATGGGCGGTTTACCCGTCCAGAAGATTAGTAACTTGGGCGGTTAGCTCAGTTGGTAGAGCGACCCCTTGACGTGGGGTAGGCCACAGGTTCGAATCCTGTATCGCCCACAGAAAAATTCGGGAATTTCTTTATTTGATTTCTATTGACATTTTTGCTAATGTAAGTCCGGCTATTCGCTGGACAATCCAGCTGAAATTGTACACTCCAACAACAAAGGACGGGCCGTATGGACCTTAACACCAACATCGCTGGTGTCCCACTGGAACATCCTGTGATGAACGCTGCAGGAACGTGTAGAACCATAGAGGAAGTGCAAAAACTTTCAGCCTCGGCTAGCGCCGCTGTGATGGTGGGTTCAATCACCGTCGAAGAACGAACGGGCAACTCTGGAGATGTCTACTGGGCGGAGGAGAGATTTTCTCTCAACTCGCTCGGTCTTCCAAACCGAGGAATTAAGTACTACAGCAAAGTACTCGCCGAGATGGTTGAGACAGCACACGGAAATGGCAAACCACTTTTTGTAAGTGTGGCGGGCTTCTCTCCAGAAGAGTACGGAAATCTGGCAGCAGTCGCGCTTATCTGCAAAGCGAACATGGTGGAGCTCAACCTTGGTTGCCCAAACGTTTGGCATGGCAGTGCCCAGAAACGCATCGCCTGTTTCGACCCGGCCTTGGTCGGCGAAATTCTTTCAAACGTTGAGGAAGCAGTCGGACCGCGCGCGCCGGT
>CAYQPS010000071.1:0-2725 GCA_964419555.1 uncultured Candidatus Saccharibacteria bacterium
AGTGATACCGCGCTCTTTTTCTAGGGCGTTTGAGTCCATGGATACTCCTTCATCGGAGACGATGCCATTTTGCTTCATTAGAGCATCGGTAAGAGTAGTCTTGCCGTGGTCCACGTGAGCTATGATTGCGATGTTTCTAATTTCCATACATTAATTCTTTTGTGAAACAAAAAAAGTCCAAGAAAACCTTTGGGCTTTTGTATATAATAACATACTTTCTCAAAAACAACAAATATCAAGTAATAAAAGGTGCAAAAAAACTTTTTTTGTGTTATTTTGAAGCGATGCGTCGGTGGCGGAGTGGTCAATCGCAACAGACTGTAAATCTGTCGCCCTATGGGCTACGAAGGTTCGAATCCTTCCCGACGCACAACAGTTTATACCCTAGAACGAGAACTGGCACGAATGTTGCTTTTTATTTTTCCTTTTTGAGTTTCAATAAGAAGTTCGTTGTTTTTTACTGTCACCACCACAGCATCTCCTTTCTTAACTCCGTTTGATATTATATAAGTCGCCACAGGATTTAGAATTTTATTTTGAATCAGACGGTTTAGTGGTCTTGCACCATAGTGCGGGTCGTAACCTTCTTTTGCTAGATAAGAAAGAGCTTCGTCGGAAATTTTGAAGCTAATGCCTTTTCCAAGCAGTCTGTCTTCTACTACCTTAATTCTCAAATTGACTATTTCTTTGATTGCTTCTGGAGACAAGATATCGAAAACAATTGTTTCATCGAGTCTATTTAGGAATTCGGGACGGAAATGGTCTTTCAGCGCTTCCATTACTTTCTCTTTCATTTGGCTGTAATCTTCTTTGTCGGACTTATTGGAGAATCCGATTGACTCCATTTTTTCCACAAATTGGGAACCGATGTTCGAAGTAAGAATGATAATGGTGTTCTTGAAGTTCACCACTCTTCCTTTGCCATCAGTCAATCTGCCTTCGTCAATAACTTGGAGCAACATATTAAAAACTTCCGGATGCGCTTTTTCAACTTCATCAAAAAGTATTACCGAGTATGGTCGGTGCCTGACAGATTCTGTCAGCTGTCCGGATTCGTCATAACCCACATATCCCGGAGGAGAGCCAATGAGTTTCGAGACCGAATGCTTCTCCATGTATTCAGACATGTCTACTCGGATAATCGCTCGATCGTCATTGAACATGAAATGCCCGAGCGCTTTTGTCAGCTCCGTTTTTCCCACTCCGGTTGGTCCTAAGAAAATAAAAGAACCGATGGGTCTGTTGGGGTCTCCGATACCTGCACGTGAACGACGAATGACATCCGCCACACGCTTGATGGCGACATCTTGCCCAATAACTCTTTTTCTTAATTCTTCCTCCATTCTCTCGAGCTTGACCCTCTCTTCTTCCAACATTTTGACAAGCGGTATTCCGGTCCAACGAGCCACTACTTCAGCTATATCTTCAGAAGTGATTTCTTCTTTTAAAATTCTTCTGGATTTCTGCAATTTTTTCAAACGTAAAAGTTTTACATCCAATTCTTTTTTCAGCGCAGGAATTTTCCCGTAGCGTATCTCAGCTGCCTTGGAAAGGTCTGCCTTCATTTCTGCATTTTCTGCTTCAAGACGAAGTGTCTCTAAATCTTTTTTTATCGCGCGTATTTCAATCACTGTGCTTTTCTCATTCTGCCACTTCAGCTCAAGCTCTTTGGTCTTCTCATACAAATTGCCGATTTCTTTATCGATTTCCCGAATTCTGTTTTTTATTTCACTGTTTTTTTCTCTTGCTTTCGGTTTATCGCCTTCCTGTACTCCGACTTCTTTCTTCAGAGCTTCCTTCTCGATTTCAAGACGCATGATTTTACCATGTGCCTCTTCTAAAAGAGGTGGTTTGTTTTCAAGCATTATTTTAAGTGAAGAAGAAGCTTCGTCTACCAAGTCCACTGCTTTGTCCGGCAGAAATCTGTTGGTAATGTAACGAGCAGAAAGATTCACTGCAGAGACAATGGCATCATCAGTAATGCGTACGCCGTGAAAAAGTTCGTATCTCTCCTTTAATCCTCGTAGTATAGCAATAGCATCTTCCACCGATGGCTCGTCTATGTAAACCGGCTGAAAACGACGAGCTAGTGCCGGGTCTTTTTCTATGTGCTTTTGATATTCTCGCAGTGTAGTCGCACCGATTGCTCGCAATTCTCCGCGAGATAGCGCGGGCTTGAGCATATTTGAAGCATCCATCGTACCTTCCGCTCCACCGGCTCCGACAATTGTATGAATTTCGTCGATGAAAAGAATTATTTTACCATCTCCCCTTTCAATTTCTTTCATAATTCCTTTCAACCTTTCTTCAAATTCTCCGCGGTATTTAGTACCAGCAATAAGCGAGCCGAGGTCAAGCGAGACAAGCTCTTTATCTTTCAGCGACTCCGGAACATTTCCTTTAGCAATACGCGAAGCGAGTCCTTCCACCACTGCTGTCTTGCCGGTACCTGCTTCACCTATGAGTATCGGATTGTTCTTTGTTCGGCGAGAGAGAATTTGCATGATGCGCATTATTTCATTGTCTCGTCCGATGACCGGGTCGAGCTTATCTTCTTTTGCAAGCTTGGTTAGGTTGCGAGTATATTTTTGGAGCATTCTCCATTTCTTTGGTTCTGACACATCGGTAATATTCTGACTGCGAAGTTCCGCTAGAACTTTCATCACTGCTTCTTTGCCAATTCTAAATCGCGCCAAAGTTTCTCGCGCTTCTCCGGCAACTTCCA
>CAYQPS010000072.1:0-2690 GCA_964419555.1 uncultured Candidatus Saccharibacteria bacterium
AGATTCACCCTCGGCATTCGCCTCGGGCATTTCCGCTAGGGCTACTCGCGCCTAGATTGCTAGGAGCGGGCGAGTTTTCTGGACAGCTTTGGTTTGACCTCTCTCAAGCAGTTTAGTCTTTAGGCTGAACGGCTCACTTACCGGGCATATGAGCCGTTGCTGTCCAGAATCGCCCGCCTCTGTTTGGGGAGAGGAAATCATCCTCTCCCCAGCGTCGGTCTCCTCCTCGCAGTGGTAGAGTTAGAGTATTCAGTGCTTTGTTTCGTTTGTCTTTATTTCACCTTTTTGCTTTCGATTTGAGTGCCTTCGGAGTCCGCCCTCGCACAACCCCTCACCTCGTTTTCAAGTTAGAGTTTGTAGTGTCGCTTTCGCTACAGATTCTTCATTGCAAGTTAGCGGCGGCGCTCATCCTTTAGTCATGGCCGCCCTAGCGGAAATGCCCGAGGACTCAATACACATGTGCTTGCCCCAACCCACCGTGCGCGCACAAGTTTCCGCCGCAGAGAGAGAGGGATGCGGCGGGAACTCCCTAAATCTTTGAGTACGAGACCGCTTTACCTGTTTTTCCAGTTTGTTTTATCCTTCCTTCTTTCTCGAGTTGTGAGAGGTAACGGGTTGCTGTTGAGTCAGAGACATGCAAAAGTTTCTCGACTTCGTCGTTGGTGATTTGTGGTTTCTTCGAAAACAGAGTCATGATTTTCTCTAACTTCTTTCGTTTTCTGATTTGGATTATTAACCTAGCTTTAGTCAAAAGTGCTTGCCAAAGATTTTTTGGTTTCTCTTCAGGAGGCACAGCCTTCGGCTGTGAAGATTCGGGTTTGGGTTTTGGTTCATCAGGAGTAGATTCGATTGAAGTTTGTTCAGGTAGAGTTTCGATTTCCTCTAGTTTCGTTTCTGGTTCTGAAGTCGGTGTGTCCGGAGCTAACGGCTCATTTCCTGCCATTTGAGCCGTTTCGATTTCGGGTTCAGGTTTGGGAATTGGCTCTGGTACAACGAGTTCAGGCTGAATTTCCTCGTTTTGAGGAGTAGGTTCAGGTGTTGTATTTTCTGCTTCTGTTTCGTCTACCATAGGGGTATTTTAGCATGCGAATTAAGGGGTTTTGGAGGACTTGCAATTTTCCACAGATATGGTATAATTGAGCAACTTTAACTACTTCTCATAAATTATCTTCCTACTTTTTTTGCAGCATCTTCAATCCATCTGCCTAAATTTAAATAACCATTGTCACTAACCCAATTATATACGGGATACACATCAGCTAATGTTCTGTAAGAATTCAGAATTTTTATTTCTCCAAAGGGATTTTTTCCTCTAGAAGAATAGCTACCTGTTCTAAAATCTTTTAAACCGTCTATATAAATACCAAGCAAGCCATTTTTCTTTTTATGACTTTCCCGAATTTCATATTTTACCCAAGGACGATCAGAAGTTTCACTGCCGATTAAAACAACAGTAACTGATGTACCATTGAGCTGTGTATCTATCCATCTTTTTACCGCCCCATCTCCTTGCCGTTTAATAGATTCCCAACTTGTGTCATCAACATATCCAGCATCCTCACCTTTTGTGAGCCAGCAATTACGAACTTGTCCTATTCTTCCAATATCACCTTTATGATGAAAACTAAAGAATACTTTTCTTGCCATTTTATTTAATTAATATTTCTGCTAATAATATTACGATCATTAACCCTCCGTAAAATATCAACAGTGTCGTAGACAGAAAAGAATTAGAGTAAGTGTTTTGTTTGCCACAAAATTCTTTTGTGTGCATTGAAAAGTTGATATCTTTTTCTCCTTTTTTCCTTACATCATTATAAAGAGATATGAAAAGTCTCTCCTGGAGCAAATAATAAGCATCCAACATCCAAAAAAGTAAAGTTAGAAGATACGCCAGAAGCAATAGTTCGCAACTAAGATTGTCACTTCCTAAAGCTAGCAGTCCTGCGGCAATAGTTATGCTCCAACCTTTAAGTAAAAAGGAATTTTTAGACATTCGCGTAATTGTTGCCTGTATAAATTCAAGGTGTTTAATTTTCGCTTCCATTTTTAGTGTTTTCTATTCTTGGAGGTAGAAAGATGTATTAAAGAGAGTTGTTGCATTTCAATTTTTATTTTCACGCGTCGATCCTATCACAATAAAAGTCTATTTACCAGTAATTTACAGATATTTTATAAATATATAAGCGAAAGAGGCCACCTGCTGTGCAAGTGGCCTCCCGAAAAAATGGCCGCGAATCAAGTGTCAAGAAGACAAAAGACTCAAGACCAACAAGGAGCGAGAATCACTGCGCCGGAGGCGCCTGCGGGAGGAACCCCGAGGCCGAGCCATATTGCTTGTTGGCATTGTTCGTCCAGTTGGTGTTGAACTTGAGCTTGCCGTCGTTCCAGTTCAAGATCGGCGCGCGCGCGAACTTGCCATCGGCGTCAGGAGAGAACTCATCCCCGGGCCAGTCCGTGTGGAGCTGTTCCCAGGAGACGAACCTTTCCGGATGCACCAGAGTCATGCAGGCGCCGGCAAACGAGCCGAGGCCAAATTCCCCTGGGGTGTCGATGATGACTTCGCGAGCCCGGCGGACACTGCGACCACGATGGCGGATGCCGAATTGCGCAGCCACGATCAGGATGTCGCCCGGTTGGGCTTCCATGATCTTGGCCATGCTCTGAATCGTGTGCTGTGTTTGCCGGAG
>CAYQPS010000073.1:0-2387 GCA_964419555.1 uncultured Candidatus Saccharibacteria bacterium
CGGTATTCACGGAGACAAAAGAAGTCGAGAGCGCATTAAAATATTGGATTCATTTAAAAGAGACCAAATAAATATCCTGATTGCCACAGACGTCGCCGCTCGCGGGCTGGATATTCCGGACGTAACTCACGTCATCAACTACGACGTTCCACAAACTTACGATACCTACGTGCACCGCATCGGCCGAACCGGTCGCAGTGGCAAAGCCGGCACTGCGCTTACTTTCGTTCCAGCGTAAGTGATATAATTATATTATGAAAAAATTAAATACTTTTGCGTTAACCTTTACTATTTTTGGTCCAGTTTTATTCATAGTGCTTAGTATGATTTATAGTGTGGAGCTTAATTTACGTAATGGCTACATTAGGCCAGCAGTCACTTTTTGGATTCCTCTTATGGCTGTGGTTATAAACAGCATCTCTTTTTTCAAGAAATCTACATCAAGACTTACATCTCTTGGTTTAATAATAATTAATATTCTTTACATTATTATTTCTACCATGTTAAGTATTTCAGCTGCGACTAGATAAATAAAAATCCCCTCGTCGGGGATTCTATTTTGCTTCTATCAACCCAGCTTTCAGGAGAGTGGCGTAGATGCCTCTTTTTTTCATCGTGCGCATGCCACGAGTGGAAACTTTTATATTTATAGATTTATTTAGTTCAGGAACAAAAACCTTACTCTTTTGAAGATTTGGGAATTTACGTTTCTTGCCGGTAGGGTTGAATTTGGTTGCACGGGTTCTGTTGGAGTATCCGCCTCCGACAATTGAGCCCTTTTCAGTTATGACACATATTTTCGCCATAGTTTTTCTATGCTATCATAGAATCTACATGGAAGCAACCAATGCAATTTTCTATATCGCCATACTTATAATGTCCGTAGTTATCCACGAAATCTCGCATGGTTTCATGGCGGAATACTTTGGCGACAAGACAGCGCGTTATGCCGGACGCCTCACTCTCAACCCCATCAAACACCTAGATCTCTTCGGCTCGATTATTTTACCCGGGCTTTTAGTTTTGACTGGTGCGAATTTTTTATTCGGCTGGGCCAAGCCAGTTCCATACAATCCAGAGAACTTGAGCAATAAAAAATGGGGGACTATCGCTGTGGCTGGAGCGGGAATTTTAGCCAACGTCTTAATCGCGGTTTTATTCGGTCTTCTGTTTCGTTTCGCGTATCTTTTAAATCCTCCGGCCGATTTGTACCTAATAATTTCTTCGATAATTTTAATCAATCTGTCTTTGGCAATCTTCAATTTGATACCGATTCCGCCTTTAGATGGGTCTAAAATTCTTTTTTCTCTTTTGCCTAGCTCTTTTAACCGTTTTATTTCGTTTTTTGAGCAATATTCCTTTGTTTTGCTTATTGTTTTTATAGTATTTTTTTCTCACATTTTATATCCTATCCTGGCTTTCTCTTATAGCCTAGTTACTGGGCTTGCGTTTTAACTATTTAAATAGTATATTATTCCCATAGTGCCTATATCTTTTTGGGTGCTATTTTATTTGCAATGCCGACAATCAATCAATTAATCAAGAAAAGTAGAACCAAAATGCACCGCAAGAGTAAGACGGTCGCTTTGGCGCGGGGATTCAATGTCTTGAAAAACCGACCGGTATTTTTCCCAGCCCCTTTCAAACGAGGAGTATGCACTAAAGTTTCAACTACTACTCCTAAAAAGCCAAACTCAGCTCTCCGAAAAATTGCTCGTGTAAGACTTACAAATGGCATGGAAGTCACTGCTTATATTCCAGGAGAAGGACACAATCTACAAGAACACTCAGTGGTGATGCTTCGCGGAGGACGTGTGAAAGACTTGATCGGAGTCAGGTATCACATAGTGCGTGGAGTGCTCGACACTCAAGGGGTAGAGAAGAGGAGACAAAGTAGGTCTCTATACGGAAATAAGAAACCAAAAGAAAATGCGAAGAAAAATTAAAAATAGAAATATAGTAAAGCCTGATTTTATTTACAACTCCCAGAAATTGGAGAAATTTATAAATTACGTTATGTGGTCAGGCAAAAAAGAAACTTCCCGCAAGGTGGTGTATCAGGCTTTTGATATTATTAAAGAAAAAACTGGTAATCCGAATCCACTTGAAATTTTTGATTTGGCGATGAAGAACGCTGGACCGCTGACTGAAGTACGTTCCAAGCGTATCGGCGGAGCCAACTATCAGGTGCCGAGAGAAGTGCGCCCTGAGAGACGTCTCGCTCTGGCTATGCGTTGGATTCGTGATGCCGCTCGCAATAAAAAAGGAGTAGAGATGCATTTGAAACTTGCAGATGAATTAATCGCCGCTTCCAAGAACGAAGGCTCTGCTATCAAAAAGAAAGAAGATACACACAAGATGGCCGAGGCCAACAAAGCCTTCGCCCA
>CAYQPS010000074.1:0-2372 GCA_964419555.1 uncultured Candidatus Saccharibacteria bacterium
GAGAATGCCAATAGTGAAAGTCGGCGACAAAGTGAAGAAGGGCGATCTACTTACTGACGGATCCGCGGACATTGCTGAGATCTTCAAACACGGCGGTAAGGAAATACTAGACGAATACATCATCCGCGAAATCAACAAAGTCTACGAGCTTCAAAGTGCTTCAATTTCCAGAAAACACACAGAAATTATTGTCCGTCAAATGTTTTCGCGCCGAAAAATAAAAGATGCAGGGGAGACTAATTTTTCTACCGGTGACGTAGTCGAGAACACTGCATTTATTGAAGAAAACCAGAGAGTTTCGAATATTTCCGGCAAAGAAGCCAAGGCAGAGACAGTAGTTCTCGGAATTACCGAAGTATCTCTTCGTACCAAGAGCTGGCTTTCTGCAGCTTCATTCCAAAACACCAATCGTGTGCTTATTGAGAATGCTACCAAGGGCGGAATAGACTATCTACGAGGTTTGAAAGAGAACGTCATTATCGGACGACTCATTCCGGCTGGAACCGGGTTTAAAAACAAGCTGGTCCTCCCAGAGTCGGAGGAATAATAAAGATTTTATGAACTCTCCCGTTCTAAAAATAAAGGAGAGGCTTTCAATCGAAGAAGTAGTCTCTTCCTACATAAAATTAGAAAAGTCCGGGGTAAACCTACGGGCAAAGTGTCCGTTTCATAACGAAAAGACACCTTCTTTTTTTGTGTCGCCGGGTCGCGGGAGTTACTACTGTTTTGGCTGTGGAGCTAGCGGAGATATTTTCTCTTTCGTAGAAGAATTTGAAGGACTTGATTTTAAAGGAGCACTTAAACTTTTAGCAGACCGTGCTGGTGTCCCGTTAGAGAAATACAATCCCAAAGAAGGCGGATTAGTTTTTTCGGAAAAAGAAAAATTGTACAGAGTAATGGAAGAGTCCGCTTTATATTTTTCGAATAACTTACAGGGAAACGTCGAGGCGCTGGAATACCTAAAATCTAGAGGAGTCAAAGAAGAAACAATTAAAGATTTCAGGGTTGGTTTTGCCAACTCTGACTGGCGCTTGCTTTATTCTCACCTCGTTAAAAAGGGTTTCCAAGACATGGAGATAGAAAAATCCGGTATGGCTAAAGCGTCCGAAAAAGGTTTCTACGACCGTTTCCGCGGTAGGATTATGTTTCCAATAGGTGATTCCAGTGGACGAGTCATAGCTTTCTCCGGCAGAATTTTTCCCGCCCAAGGCGGGTCTGCCTCGGGCGGAGTGGAACAGGCTAAATATCTCAATAGTCCCGAAACTCCTATTTTCAGCAAATTCTCTGTACTCTACGGACTGGACCGCGCGAAAGACTCTATTCGTAAAAATAATTTCTCAATTTTAGTTGAAGGCCAGATGGACCTGATACTTTCACATCAGGCTGGATTTAAAAATACGGTCGCCACCTCCGGCACTGCTCTTTCAGACTCTTTAGTCTCCAAAGAAAATGCCATTTCCAACCTAGGACTGGTAAGACGCTTGTCGGAAAACATAGTACTTGCTTTTGATGCTGACAATGCAGGGCTAAACGCTTCCCTACGCGCAGGCAAAATTGCACTGTCTTTAGGTATGGACGTGAAAGCGGCAAATATGCCGGATGGTGTAGACCCTGCAGACCTAATTTCCAAGAATGGAGTAGATGCCTGGCGAGAAGCCATAAGGGGCTCTAAACATATAATAGAATTTATCTTGGCAAGGATTTTAAAAAGTTCAGGGGGTGATGCACGCAAAGCAGGTAGGGAAATCAAGGAAAAACTCTTGCCTTACGTCGATATGCTTCCAAGTTCAATTGAAAAGTCTCATTTCGTAAAGAAAATAAGCCAAGAATCGTCTATATCAGAGGGTGCTCTGGAAGACGACCTCAAGAGGGTTGAACAGGAATTAAAAAATGAGCGTAAGGAGATAGAGGAGGCTGTAGAGTCACCGAGCAAAATTTTTAGGAAGGATTACATTACTCGGAAACTTTTGGGCATTGTTCTTTGGCAGAAGACTCTCAAAGAGAGCACCATAGACGTTTCAAAAATATTAGAGGAATTGGCTCAAATTTTAAAAATTAAAGCGGAAGAAATTTTAGAAAAAGTAGCTGATAGTAAAGAAGATTTGATTTTTGAAGCAGAAGTTTTTTATGGAGCGGGGGCCGAATTAGAGAAAGATACAAGAGAGATGCTCTCCAATCTTAAAGAAGAATATCTTAAAGAAGAATTATTAGAAAAGATGAAAGAGCTGCGGAGCGCCGAAGAGAGTCGTGATTCGGTAAAGTCAGCCAAAATTTTAAAAGAGTGTCAACTTATAAACGACCAGATTCAAAATATTAAAAATAATCGTATAACAAAATGAAAAAAACAAAAAACAAAAAAATAAAGAAAAAAG
>CAYQPS010000075.1:0-2273 GCA_964419555.1 uncultured Candidatus Saccharibacteria bacterium
AACCATTTCATTGTTTGGGTTTTCTTCAGGCTGAAACGCGCGATTTTTTTTGACTAGCCCCATCAAAAGCGTCTGAAACTCTACATCCGCCCGATGCCTCTTTTTGCCCAGCACAGGCATCCCTCTTTCTTCGTACAAATGCAAGCCATGTTGAGCAAGAATATCTCGAATTCCCATCAATATCTGGATTTTCTTAATAGACGAACGAGTCTTCATTGCATTTAAAATATGGACGGGCCACACTTTGCTATAGTCAGTGGACTCTGTGAATTTGAGGCGTTGCAGCACTTCCGTATCCACGTTTTGCTGTAAGTACTCGTTCAGCTCTTGCAGAACTTCCACACCGGCCAGCCGTGCGCCGATAGGTTGCAGATGGTAAAAAAATTGTTTACCGCCACCGTACAATTTCGCGATTCCTGTTGATTCTAAAATGTCTAAAACTTCGCTATCGAGGAAACCTGTCAGTTTTCTCTGCTTCTTGTTATAGACAAAAGTGGATTTGGCCATCTTGGCATGGCCTTCTTTAATCCGCGCGGCCAAAGCCTTATTCTTTTTCGCTATAGCAGGATCCATTGCCACAGTGAATCGCGATTCTTCTTCTTTTATAGTTTCATTTTTGTATGTATAAAGACCTTTTTTATACCAGAGCTCGTATTTTCCGAGTTCGCGGTGTTCGAGATAAGGAGAATAAATGAGTGTCAACGTCTCATAATGTTTTACTATCTTCGCTCGTAGCTTTATATAAATTGCCCATCCCTCTTCATTGTGAAGTTGAACAGTAATAGAAGTGCCACGATGATTATCGTAGGTTTTTTGATTCGTGACATAATCCTGATCAGCTCTAGGTGTTGTTCTTTTGAAAGTATCAGGCAGAGCATCGAAAGCCTTTTTGAATTCGCTTATATCTGCGCGATTTTTAGCTTTAGCAAACCGCGCGGCAGCAGCCGACTTTGTCTCAGATGAGTCTGCAATTACTTTCCTTGCTCTTTTGGAAGCGAACTCCAAATGTTTTATAGGTAAATTAAAAGCGTACCTCCAGGAATTAGGCATTCCACCGGCTTGGCTAATCAAATCTTGCTTCATCCCCTCAAGGCGGGCAGTAATCTGCACAAGATTATTAAGAAACCTCTGGTTGATAATTTCCGATCCTTTAAAATGCGCTAATCGCTTTGTGTAATACCTTAAAAGCAGCATGTCATTTTCTAGGCTTTTTTCCGCTTCTGGTTTAAATTTTGTACGCTTTAGATTTCTAAATAATGTTTGCAGAAGGAAGTTGGAGATCCGTAGATGCATTCTTAAAAAGATGTAAGATTCTTCCGATCGTAGGCTATCGGTCCATGCAATGACCAATTTTTCAATATGGCTAAAGTCGGAATACTTGAATCTTCTTCCAAGATATCCAGTCCAAATTCTGAAAAGTTGTTCAGCTGTCTCTTTAGAATCATCGCGATCAATAGCTAGAATAGCTTTGGGTAGTGCCGCTTGAATTTTTTTGAAGTCATAGTCATCTATATTAGTTACTTCCTCAAGCCCTCTACGTAAGCCTATTAGCGAACCTTTAATATTAATCTTTTTAGGCTTTGCAAACCGAGCGGCGGAGAGCGCAAGGTCTGTTGAAGTCTTTGGATTGGCATCCTTCAAAAGATTATTCAAACGGTCTTTGGCGAGATAAGTGAGTAGGGGTTTCACCGTAGAACCTGAAACGGCTGAATTTAAAAGAATCTTTTCATACTTGGACTGGTTGGTCTCGGAAGTCACATTCGGGGTGAGCACTACATACGAGTGACCTTTGTCTCTTAGAATTTTTGTAAGGTGTTCCGTGTGGTAGCCGCCCGCTATGAGTACGGCCGCGTTCTTCTTTTCAACCGCGAATGCTTTCTCGGCATTTTCGACGAAAGCAAAATCTCTTTGGGAAACAGATTCATAAAAAGCGACTAGAGCTTCCCTACCCTCTTCCAGAGTAGACTCCAGAGAAAGTGTATCGTCGAAATAATCGAGCTCAAGAAGCGTCTTATTGATGAATGAAAGGTACTACAAGCTTGAGAAATCTTTTTCATTGGCTTGGAACGCTTCAAATTCAGGTGTCGACATTTGAATCTTGTGAGCCACTACAAGAAGTGCCAAGTACCTGTCTATGGCGCGAATCACGCGGCTTCTGTCATCCGTCAAATAGCGGTTATAAGTTTCGGGTTCCAATTTTTCCATTTCGGTGAGAGCTTGAGACAAATCCACTTTCGAGAAATCTTCAAGGTAAGAAGCGTAGGACAGGAGAT
>CAYQPS010000076.1:0-2243 GCA_964419555.1 uncultured Candidatus Saccharibacteria bacterium
AAAGAAAATGCCTACAGGCAGGGACGCCGTATCCAAGGTTTTTAACTTCCCCTCATCCGTCAAGAGCACAGGTCTCGGATGCCCCGCGCAGACATATCGAAACTCGTGCGAGCGAAGATCCAACACGCCATAAACAAAACTAAAAATATGGGCATTCTCTTGGTTGGAGCTAAAATGCTCGTTGAGTTTTTTGGCTACTTGAGCAGGCTTTGCGACAGGATGATTATTGTCTACCGCTGACCAGGGCTCTCTCAAGAAAGAAATATGCGAGAAAGGTGACAAAAGATGACTCACCGTTACAGATAGCAGTGAAGCCGCAACTCCGTGCCCTGTTACATCCAGCACATAAAATCCCACATGGTTTTCATCGAGAACAAAATAATTTAAATTATCTCCACCCAATTCTCCGCTCGGTTTAAAATTCCAAGCCACTTTAAGACCTTTGATAAGTGGCGAACTATTCGGTAGAAGAGATCTCTGCACTTCTCTAGCAGACGCCAGGTCCTCATTGATCTTTCGGCTGGCTTCAATCAAAGCGTTTTCGCGATTTTTATAGAGTGTCAGGTCATGCCACACCGCAATCCAAGTCTGCTGGCTATCTATGAGAACAGAATTTAGAGTCACCTCTGCTGGGAACACCTCGCCATCCACTTTTTGATGCATCCACTCAAACCTGTGCCACCCGTCGCGCTTGGCGATTGCGTCCATCTCTATAGATTTTTCTGAAGAAAGCCGGCCATCGGGCTGACGCTCCGGCGAAAGTTTGGAGGGATGAAGCGAGAGAACTTCTTTTTTGGATTTGCATTTCAGAAGCTTCATCATCGCATGATTGCAATCGGTAATACCTGTCTCATTAAAAATAAAATGCGCATCAGACGAATGCTCAAACAGCACCCTGAATTTATCAGACGGCTCTTTTACACGATTAGCCACTACAAGAATCTCCCTTGTCTGCTTACCAGTATTCTCTCTTCATTTCTAAAGTCTCTGTTCGGTCAAACGTACTTTCTGACAAACCCGAACGACTTGACCGTAGATTTTCAACGTAATCCAACGGAACTTCTTCGCCCAGCCGGAGCGCTGTTTCCGCCGAATCTATAGCTTTTTCGAATTCTTTCTTCTGGGCGTAGAGATAAGAAAGCATAAGCTGAGCCCTTCCGTACAACGAGTCTCCCTTAGGAACCGACTGGTACCAGGCCAGAGCGTGGTTATGCTGTTTAAACATCTGGAAATAATAGGCGATTACAAAATTCACCATTTTCGAATCCTTCTTAAGCGCATAAACAGTAATCAAATGAGATCCTGCTTCTTCTTTTCTATTCTTAATAAGAAGCGCAATGCCCATAAAAAGCCGCGTATGCCATGAGTATCC
This sequence comes from uncultured Candidatus Saccharibacteria bacterium, assembly GCA_964419555.1. Taxonomy (GTDB): domain Bacteria; phylum Patescibacteriota; class Minisyncoccia; order Phycocordibacterales; family UBA9973; genus UBA9973. Next base: position 1,373 of record CAYQPS010000076.1, read on the forward strand.
GTTTAGCTCAATAGCCTTATTCAATGTTTCAATGGCCTTGTCCGGCTCATTCATTTGAAGATAAAGCTGTCCCTTGTACATAAGAATTTCTGAATTTTCAGGATCTGTCTTGTCAAATACAGCTAGCGCTGCTTCCTTTTTGCCCTTCCCCATCCAAGCCATAGCCGTCGCGCCAGCCACTGGGGCCTCGATTAAGGAGATTTTAGGCATGCTCTGAGAAATAGAGATAACCTCATCCAACAAATTTTCATGATTGGAAAAATAGAGTGCTAGATTGGCTAGATAAACTGCTTTGGATTGCTCTTTAGAAAGGGACCGAAGATAATTCGGGTGGCCCTCAGCAATATGATACTTACTTTGATAAAATTCGTTTGTATAGGTTTTTCCGCTATCGGTGGCTTCAATATTAATGGTGGAACCAGGCCATTGATACCTCACCATGAAATGCTCGGGTATCGCCACTCCAAAAATGGGAAGCTTTAATTCTTCGGCCAAACACAAATAAAGGACGGATAGGCCGATACAATTGCCAACTTTCTTATCAAGAACGTAATTCAATAACACATTTTTTGGATTCAAAATATAGGGATCAGAGACGTCGTATTTGAACCCTTTTTTAGTAAAAATATAATCGTTAATTATCTTTACTACCTTTTGTGGCTCCTTTTCATCCCCTATTTCAGCTTTAAGCGTGTTCGTCATCGATTTAATTTGTGATTTATAAACATCGACTTCAAAATCATTTCGAAATAATTTCAAAGAACCTTCTTTCGAAATCGAAAGAATCGCATCCAATAAAGCTGTCTTTGGCGACAGTGTTTCTTCAACATTAAAACCTATAACAGCAGCTTTCGGCGGACTCTGAGCGGCC
>CAYQPS010000077.1:0-2220 GCA_964419555.1 uncultured Candidatus Saccharibacteria bacterium
GTGTGTATTTAATGCTGGCGGGAATAAAGTATGCGGCAAGACCCGCAAAAAGTAAAATAAGAGAGAATCTTAGCAAGGCGCGGTCTCACTTTTTCTTTTACGCGCTTGCTCAATAAAGAATGCTCCCACCACACTCAGCTCAAAGAGAACTAAAAGAGGCAGAGCGAGAAGGCACTGGCTCACTACGTCGGGACCGGGTGTTAAAACTGCTGCTGCTACAAAAATTAAAACAATGGCATGCCTCTGGTATTTCGCGAGGCTTCGAGAATTCACAAGCCCTAAAAGAGATAAACCTACAATCAGTACTGGCACATTGAACGCAATTCCAAATGCAAGAAATAGAGAAGATACAAAATGAATGTAATGTGTCACCGACAGCATTGGCCTTACCACTTCAGATCCTTGAGCCATAAGGAAATTTAAAGCCACTGGCAGCACCACGCTGTAGGCAAAAGCTACACCGGCACAAAATAGAAGTGTACTCACTGCTGTAAATGGAACAAAAACTTTCTTTTCCTTGGCATAGAGCGCTGGAGACACGTAAATCCAAAGCTGGGATATCCAAATAGGTGAAGCTAAGATTAAGGCTGATAGAAAGGAAACCTTCACTTTAACGATAAAAGCCTCGGCAGGCGAGAAAAAGTAAAGAGAGCCGGACTGAGCCTCTATTGGCATAATAATTCTCCTAAGTATCTCTGTTGAATAGAGATACGATGGAATAAAGCCCACAAAAATAGCCGCCAAAGAGACTAAAATTCTCTTGCGCAGCTCTTCCAGATGGCCAAAAAAACTAAGGTATATAGGTTCGCTCATTTACGGAATAGAGACATCACTAACGTTAAAATAACACTCACCACGATACAAGTTGTAATAGGAAAGAAAAAGGACGAATTTTCCTTCTTTATAGCTATATCACCGGGCAGTCGCCCCACCCAATTCAGTGCTTTTGCTATTTTTTATTATACCAAATCTTTTCCATTTTAACCTAAACCTGTGAAATCAATAACGTTAATTGACACAAGGATTCTCTTTTGATAGTATGAACTCACTCTATGGATAAACCCGCTTCAGTTTCTAGCCCAATTAGTGGTTTGCTGTTAGCTGGCCTCGTCATTACTCTTTCTTTTTCCACCGCTTATTCTTACAACCGCGCTTCGATTCTCAACAAACAAAATGCAGCGCTTCGTGAAGAAGTTAATAAAGTCACTGCGTCTTTTTCTACTTTTGAAGAAGAGAACCAGAAATTAGCTTCCAAAATTGAAGCCGTTGAAGCCGAGCGCGACAACTTAAAACAAGCCGTTGAAGGTTTCCAAAGCGAAACTTCCTCACTCCGGAACGAACTTCAAAAAATCAGTGATTCACTTGGCTCCGCCAAAGAAGAAAAAACTTATTTAGAAGAAATTCTGATCAGCAAAGCCAAAGAGATTGAAACCATTAAGAAGAATTATTCTGCTCCAGTCGTCACTCTCCCCAACGAAATATCAGTTCCGACATTTGCCGCTGAAACAGCAGACACGATGCAGAAGCTAAAACAAAAAGATGAAGAGATCCGTAAGCTCACCGACCAAAATCGTGTGCTTTCTCAAAAACTTGAACGTATCTACAAAACGACGAATGAAAAAATATCTGAAATCAATGTCGCGAAGATAACTCTCGAAGAAACCATCACCGAAGCCAGAAAGATTATAGACACCGAGTGGAGTGCTGTGGATCTAGGAGCTATCGCTGTGGAAACCAAAGGTTCTTCCAAGAATTCACAACAGGCTCCTAAACCACGTCAAGCCAAGCGTGAAGGCCGTATCCTTGCCATCAACGAAGACCATGGATTTGTAGTCGTGGATCTCGGTAAGATGGATAACATCGACAATGGCACCGTTCTCTCGCTTAAAAAGAATGGCCGCGAAATTGGAAAGCTTTCAGTTCTTGAAGTGCGCGACGTGATGACCGCCTGCAACATTCAAACCCTCAATCAGGGCATGAAAATCGAAGTCAACGACCCCGTCCTCGTTCAATAAATTCCCGTTTTAAAAACTAAATTAGTTTGTAGAGGTAAACTTTGTATTGAGCCCAAATTTGGGAGCCAGTGAGGGCCCTTCGGCGCTGAGAGAGTCCTGCTTGATCAGATGAATAGCAGAATCTTTTATTTTGGGAGCGGACAAGCCTAGCTCGTCGAGGAGAATTTCTCTTTTTCCGTGGGAAATAAATCTGTCGGGTAGCCCG
>CAYQPS010000078.1:0-2165 GCA_964419555.1 uncultured Candidatus Saccharibacteria bacterium
CAACAAAGTTTGGATTCTCTTCATCTGCTGAGAATTCCGCTAAGATTTCAATCACACTACCAGTCTCAGGGTGTCTCACATAAATTTCACCTATTTCATTAAGATATTTTTGTACTGCTGTGGCACTGTTGTCTTGCCCAATTTTAATTTCTGATTTCAGAAAAACTTTTTTTGGCGCAGAATTTTGAATTTGGTTTACCACTGACTCACCTATATTGTCCGCCGTCTCTTGGTCCACTGGGCCGATTTGATTTAGGGCTACCACTGTGGAGAAAAGTTCTCTGGATAGTTTGTCTGTCTCGGTCAAGTTTTCTTCTTCCACTGCTCCCTCACTACTCATACCACCCTCCAACTTCCATTTAGATATTTCTTCAGCATCTGTTATCCCATTATCATCAGTATCTTTCTTAAACGGGTCTGTGTCCCATAGACTTTCTTCCCAGTCCAAAATACCATCTTTATCACTATCTTTATTTACGAAATCCCCTATTTTTTCATTACTATAAACCAGTCCGAGCTGTTGCTCGAGCTCATTTCTGTATTGGAGCCTCGCTTTTATAAAAAAAAGTACGACGACAAACAACACCGCTCCGATGATTAAAAGGGTCTTTTTATTTTTTAACAAATCCAATTTAGTTATCCTTTAATTATAGCACCTTTTTACTATATTCTAGCAAGGATAATCCAGTCTTTTAAGGTTAAATTCTCTGCTCTCTTGTTCCCAAGCGATAAAGTGTCCAACTTTGAGGCAGGAAGAACACTTTTTAGGTTACCAGAAAGCTTTTTACGCTTATGCGCAAAGCCTGCTTTGACTATTTGCCAAAAATCCTCTTCCTTTACATTATTTTCCACAAAAATTTTCCGGGAAATGTTTTTTATCGCAATCACTGCCGAATCCACCTTGGGTGCTGGTGAAAAGTATCGTGCCGGGACCTTCATAATCATCTTTGGCTCCCCGTAAGCTTTAACCGAAATAGACAAAATGCTTTCTTTTTTATCAGAGGCGACGATTCTCTTGGCGACTTCGTGCTGAACCATCAACACCATGCCCTCTGGCTGGTTTTCGGCTGTGAGAAATTTTTTCAATATTGCGCCGGTTATGTTGTAAGGGATGTTGGCGACTAGCTTATAGGTTTTAGCTTTTGGCTTGTAGCTTTCTATATCAAAATCTAATATATTGCCATTTACTAAAATAAATTTTCCTTCCGCGACTTGTTTTTGGTATTTTGTTTTCAACATTTCACATAGGGCGTTGTCTTTCTCCACAGCTATAAGCTGAGAGCTATAAGCTAAAAGCTTCTCAGTAAGTGCTCCCCTGCCGGGACCGATTTCTAAAATAGTATCGTTCGGAGATATTTCTCCAGCCTCAATTATTTTTCGGAGCGCTATTTCTGACTTCAAGAAATTTTGTCCCAATGATTTTTTTGCTCTATATATTCTCATATGTAAATAGTTTTTATTCCACCCTTCTCTTCTTCTCTCTCCAATAAATCTTTCGGTATATCGGAAATAAATTCTGACGGAGTATTTATTTGACGCGAGCCGAAGATAGTGCGAAAGTTTGCAAAAGATAAAAATAATTTGCTCCGAGCACGCGTTAGCGCAACATAAAAAAGTCTGCGTTCTTCCTCGCTGTCTTCATTTGTCTCGCTTTCTTTTCTTTGGTGCGGGAACAATCCATCTTCTAGTCCGGTGACAAAAACATATTTAAACTCGAGTCCTTTCGAAGCATGCACTGTCATTAATTTTACTGCATCCTTTTTTTCTTTTTTTTCTTCTGTGAGCATGATACCGTCTTGATCCGACGCGAGTGATGCATCTTCCAATAACTTTTCAATTCCAGCGCCGTCAGTGAGGTTGTCATACTTAAGCGCCAAAGTCGCCAATTCCCTTATATTTTCAAGCCTTTCTAGCTCTTCTTCTGTGCCGTTTAGTAATTCAGATTCAATTCCGGATTTTTTCACCGCAAATTTTATTACATCGCTTGCTTTAGCATTTTTTATTTTTTCTCGTAGTTCTTCCAGCAACTCGTAAAAGTTATTAATTTTTATCCTTACTTTTATCGGCAAGCTTTCCATATCTTTGGCAAAAATTTTCGCTAAAGTAACTTTACCGATGCCTCGTGCTGGAAAATTTATGATTCTTTTTATATCCGAAAGATTTTC
>CAYQPS010000079.1:0-2116 GCA_964419555.1 uncultured Candidatus Saccharibacteria bacterium
AAAAGCTCTCTTAGTCACCTGTTCTAGCCAGCATTTAGAAGACCTTTTAACAGTGATAACAGAAGCCGGAATAAGGCCGATTGATGTCATCGCCTCCCCTGTCGCTGCAGAGAGCATCGCACTAACCGAGAAACAAAAAATCGTAGGCGGGGCGCTAGTGAACATCGGCGCGGAGACTACTTCCGTCGCCGTTTTTGAAAATGGATTACTTTCTTCGCTTCATACATTTTCTATCGGAGGGTCCGACGTCAGGAACGACATAGCTCTGGGATTGAAAATTCCACTCGACATCGCAGAGAATCTAAAATTGGGTGGTACTGCCGACTACGCTCCGAAAAAAAAGTTGGACGAGATTATCAACGCACGTCTCTCCGACATCTTCGAACTCATCGAGAATTATTTAAAGAAAATAAAACGAGCCGAACTATTACCAGCAGGTATAATATGGATTGGTGGAGGTGCCAACGTCCATGAACTCTCTCTGCTCTCAAAATCAGCGCTAAAACTGCCCGCGAGTATAGGCTCAACCGAGATTTTCGGGAACGCCAAAACGAAACTCCGCGACCCGGCTTGGTTTGTGGCTCTTGGACTTATGACTTCAGTCAAAGACGGCGAGAACTATGGAGGAAGCTCGTTTTCAGGTATCTTTAAAAATTTAAAAAATACAATAAAATCAAGCCTAAAGCAGTTGATGCCGTAGTGAGCAGCTTGTAGATTTTAGGTTGTAGTTTTTTAGAAAAACATAAAAAGTTGCTTTTTTCTACTTCGGTGGTAGTATGCCTTTATACAATCTTTATTCATTATTTAATCATTAACCAAGCAAAATTATGCCAAAAGTAAACCCAGTAATAGAGAGCTTCGCCAGGATTATGGTTATCGGAATCGGAGGTTCCGGAAAGAACGCCATTAACCACATGATTAACTCAAAAGTCAAAGGAGTCTCTTTTATCTGCATGAACACCGACACTCAGGACCTGCATCATTCTTTGGCTGAGAAAAAAATCCACATTGGAAAAAATCTTACCAAGGGTCTCGGCGCTGGGATGAATCCAGAAATCGGAAAGAAAGCCGCAGAAGAAACAAAAGTTGAAATTCAAGACACCATCAAGGGTGCAGACATGGTCTTCCTCGCTTGCGGAATGGGTGGAGGTACTGGTACTGGAGCCGCTCCTATCGTGGCCCGAGCAGCAAAAGAGCAAGGTATACTCACTGTCGCCGTGGTTACTAAACCATTCTTTTTTGAAGGACAACACAGAATGAAAATTGCTGAGAAAGGAATCGAAGAATTGGCAAAAGAAGTGGACGCAATTATTATTATTCCAAACGATAAGCTCATCCATCTTTCAGACAAAAATACTAATTTTAGAGCAGCTTTCGCTTCAGCCGACGACGTGCTACGTCAAGCAGTAGAAGGCATTTCTGACCTTATTACTACCCCAGGCGTTATCAATGTGGACTTTGCAGACATTAGAGCTATCATGTCAGACGCTGGAAGCGCACTGATGGGTATCGGTTCTGCTTCTGGTGAAAAGCGCGCAGAAAAAGCAGCACTCGCAGCTATCAATTCCCCACTGCTAGAAGTTTCTATCAACGGCGCGAAGGGCGTGCTCTTTGCAATCTCCGGTGGTGACGACATAACAATCCATGAAATTCAGGAAGCGGCAAAAATAATTACCGAATCAATCGACAAAGATGCAAAAGTTATCTTTGGTACTATTCACGATGAGAAATCAAAGAAGGGCGAAATTAAAGTTACTGTCATCGCTACTAGCTTCTCTGGTGAGATGCCTAGAAAGAGCCTTTTCTCTGGAGCACCTGGCCAGACTGTGTTGAAAGAAGAAAACGCTGCTTCCGCCAAAAAAGAAATCCGCAACACTATAGACCAAAATATTGGTAGTGATTTTCTAAAAAAGACTGACAAAAAAGAATCTGAGGAAATCGTGATCGAAGACGATGGAGACGATTGGAGCGCTGTTCCAGCATTTCTACGACGCAAGAAGTAAAAAAACTAGTTACAGGCATAGTTTTCGAAAAGAATACTATTTTATAGGGTACGGATATTTTTCTGCTGAAAAATTCCTCGTGCTCGCGCCAGTCGCGCTCCCAAGTCCCTCTA
>CAYQPS010000080.1:0-2066 GCA_964419555.1 uncultured Candidatus Saccharibacteria bacterium
GTGCTCTACCAACTGAGCTACAACGGCGTAGCCTTTAATATAGTGTATTTTCCACTGTTTTGCAAAAAACTATGCGCTTTTAGCGTCTTAGATTTTTAATCATTTCAACAGAAATTTTGTCCAAATCAAATTTATGTTGCCATCCCCAATCTTCTCTAGCTTCCGTATCGTCTATCGTCTTTGGCCATGAATCAGCTATTTTTTGCCTCTCGTCCGGAGTAAAGGTGCATTTAAAATTATCAACATACTTTGCTACATTTTCTGCGAGTTCTTTGGCTGAAAAACTAATGGCTGCCAAATTGTAAGCAGTTCTAACTGTTATTTTTTCTTTTTCGGCTTCCATCAATTCCATTGTGGCCCTCACCGCATCGTCCATATACATCATCGGTAGCACAGTCTTTTCACTAACAAAACAATCATAACTTCCCCCTTTGACGGCATCGTAGTAAATAGCAACCGCATAGTCCGTCGTGCCTCCACCTGGTGGAGTCTTCCATGAAATTATTCCTGGATAACGCAAGCTTCGAATGTCTAATCCATATTTAATAAAATAATACTGACACAGCAGTTCTCCAGAAACTTTTGTGACCCCATACATTGTAGTTGGTTCAAGAATTGTCTTTTGGGGAGTATCCTCGAGCGGTGTGGTTGGTCCAAAGGCAGCTATAGAGCTCGGCCAGAACAATCGACTGATTTTGTATTTCACCGCCAAATCTAAAATATTTTTTAATCCATTCATATTTACATCCCAGGCTAAATTTGGATTTTTTTCTCCTGCCGCAGACAAAACCCCAACCAAGTGATAGATAGTGTCAATATTGTATTTCTTTATTAACGACTCCAATTCTTCTATATTTCTACTGTCAGCCATTTCAAATGGACCAGAATTTTTAAATTCTTCCGACGGTTCTTTGTGGTGTCCCACTGCAATAACATTTTCTTTTCCGAATTTTTTTCTTAACTCCGGAATAAGTTCAGAGCCAATTTGCCCCAACGCTCCTGTTACTAGTATCTTTTTCATCTTGGAATTATTTTAAGGAAAGCTCGCCTGTCTTGCTTTTGATTGCAAGAAGTGTCAGAACAAGAGCATATACGATATGTTCATCAACAATTGGATTGTTTTCGGGTAAAAGGAGAGCAAGCCACATCAAGACCATCATGACTGTCCCTGCAACAGCACCCCAAAAAACATATTTATTGAAAAGCAAGGTAAGGCCAATAAAAAGAAGCCCCAGCATAAACAACCAGTCGACAACCGCCACTCCCGCTAAGCTGTGAAATATTTCAGTAAATGGTCCCCTGACGGCCCCTGAGAGAAATCCAGTTGTTGGAGAACCGCCATGAAGCCACGCCTTCTCACTCGTCGTTGCAAAACCAAGACCGAATAACTTATCAAAGAAAGCCCAGAGAAAAATAAAAGACATTACAAAACGTAGTTTAAGAAACACTATTTTTTGCATATTCATATACTCTGATTATACCAGATTTCTGCGCGACTTGGTGGATGAAGTGAGAACTACAATTTACTGTGCTTCTGCTCTGACTGTAGCCCCAGTTTTGTCAGTACGATAGAAATAAGTTTTTCCTTTGGCAAGCATTTCAACTCTAAATCCTGGCACAAGTGCTTGTAGGCAGCTCTCCGTTGGCCCACCTAGCCCAAGACAGCCATCACTCCAAGTCACATCAGTGATTTGCATAATCACAATACTTTTTTCATCAACAGATAACTTAGTGGCAAGGTCTTTACGCGCCACCGCAGCTGCTGGCTCAACGGGCAAATCATGCACGGTACTGCCAGGTTGTGGATTTTCACCTGAAGTAATTGGTGATTGACCTGTCTCTAGAGGCATAACTACAGTTGATTTTTTATTGGATATTATCCAATACGCACCAACGACAAACACTACTATAATAAGTAAACTGGTTATTGTTTTGTTATTCATACATCTATCATGCTTAATTTATAATTTAATTATTATATTAAATTAATAATTAAAGGCAACTTTCTTGCGCGGCCGACCGGATTTGAACCGGCAGCCTCTCCCGTGACAGGGGAGTGCTCTAAC
>CAYQPS010000081.1:0-1937 GCA_964419555.1 uncultured Candidatus Saccharibacteria bacterium
ACAAATCAACAAGAGGATAACTTTTTTCATACGCTGCTATTTATCAATTCCATCAATAACGGTGTTCAGCAAACCAACGATGCTATTCACTGATTTTAAAACTAAAAGAAGGGCTGTCTCTGCGAGACAGCCCTCTGGAGTTTGGCTATTTTCGAGTGTAAAGAATAGCAGATGTTAAGGGATTTGTCTCATTTCTTAGGCTTCTATTCAAATATTCTTTTTTAATAAAGCCGCAGAAATTGTCGTCGCTCGGTTTGATCCATACATGAGCTCTGAACAGATTAATTATTTCGCTTGTGGTTATGACTTGCTCTGGTTTTGCAGGATACCATTTGGGACGTGGTAAGATTGAGGTATCACGTTTCTTACAATTTCTATGGATGGCTAAATGAATAAAAGCGTATAGAGCGGTTAAAAATGCTGGAAAGGTTTTAACTGACTCCGCATTTCTGACTTGTGCTTCACCACATCCTAATATTGTTTTCTCATCTCGGAAATTTACTTCGATTCCCCAACGCCATAAGTAAGCCTGTAATAATTTCTCAGTGGGTAAGTGATTATCTGTACAAATTAAGTACGCAGGTTGCCTGTATAACAGCCTTGAGTTTTTTGTTAGCCGGTAGGCTAATGGACGAATGATGACCAGTTGTAAATTATGATTTTTCCCAGCTACGCGCCACCGTAAATCCTTTATTACTTTAACATTAAAGTCATGAGATTTTCCTGCCGACCATGCTTTAACAGTTTCCCAGGCTATATCATCGGATTGTCTGATCTGCTCGGGAGTAGGGAGCCGATCGCCATATATTTTTTTTCTGCCTTTGCCAAGTTGTTCACCAGGCAAGCTATAGAACTTAGCGTCCTTACGAATACGGCCTATAAGGGTTACTCTATCAGGTAAAGACTTTAATACAGTTTCGTTTGTGTAACTACCATCAACACTTATTACTAACTCTCTTTGGCTGGCCCCTTGCAAATCAAGCTTATTTCTCAATGCTTGAATACGCAAACTTCCTTGCCTACTTAATTTGGCAATTCGTTGTTCTTCATTAAAAGTTTGCCTTTGCAAAGCGTCGGCATCCTTGGGTAATTTTTTTACTGTTGGACAATGATGAAGATCGATGGGTATGGCTTTGGCCTGACAGTTATCTTCCTGATCAGGGAGGGCCATAGATATTTGAAGAAAGCGCTGTCCCCAAATAAAGTTTGTATGAAACGGAGGGCCCAGGGGGTCTCTTCGCCAGGCTGTACCGGCAACTTTCTTTCCTGTTTTCTTTAAGATAGTGTCATCCATATGAGCAACTATCATCTGTTCTGGTTTTAATTCTTCTAAAATACTTTCTAATGCCACATCAAAAAGTTTTTCTGTATCAATTCCCTTGTTTCTAAATACTCTGTAAGCACAGGACCAATCTTTAAATTGCTTGCCACAAGAAGTAAGTATTCCAGTAATTGTATGACGGCCTAGACAGGTAATAGCACCATAAGCCAATTGCTTGACACGATTAAAAGTCCTTTTTTGCTTAAATGCTTTTCTACTCAAATCCCAAAGTTTATTGAACTCATCAATCAGGCTTTTTTCTTGGTCTTGAGTTTTTTTTTCAATGGAGCCACGGCTTCATCACTTCGTTTGAGAACAAGATTTTGATGGTCATCAATAAGCCATTCAACAATCTCCCCTTGTTGAAACTCAATGGCTTGAGCTACCGCTGCAGGAAAGTTTACATACCATTGCACACTATTAACTCTTTTAATGATCTGAATTTTAGTTGGGTATCCCATAATTTTCAAAATCTAGTGTTTTAACTAGATATAAAAATTCATAAAAAAAGCGGAAATTCAAAGGATTATCCGCTTTTTTTTGTTCTTTAATATCAAAAGGCCAAACTCCAGACCCCGCATGAAATGCGGGGAGAAGAAGGCAATCAATTTAAACC
>CAYQPS010000082.1:0-1764 GCA_964419555.1 uncultured Candidatus Saccharibacteria bacterium
AATTTTCTGTGCAAGGTTATCTTTATAATCCTGACGAACTTATATATTGTTTTGGTTCAAATGGAAGTATGACCTTCGGCAAACCTTACAACGGAGGCACTGTGTACTCTGAGCCTGGCTGTTCAAGTGACCCTAATTTACAATGAAAAGAAATTTTATTAAAGAAGGTTTTACATTGATCGAATTACTCGTTGTAATATCCATAATTGGACTTCTGTCGTCGGTGGTATTAGCTAGCTTGAATAATGTAAGAGAAAAAGGAAGATGGGCCAGAATGGTGACCGACTTTAATCAAATAGCTAAGGCAGCTGAATTATTTTACGACTCAGAAGGTCTTTATTCCTGTGATGTGCCACCCGGATATGATGGGAGTTGGAATAGTCAGGGCCGATATAGCCCAGACGGCGAAGTAAATGTTACTTGTCAGGATAAAGGAATGGTAGAAAAAGGATATCTCCCGCATTGGCCAAAACCGCCATGTGCAGGCTGGGATTATGATTGGGAAAATTGGACTCCTGTTATAGCCTTTGGCACTGGAGAAGGACAAGTTGTGCGTGTGACACTGCGAGGTCCAAATTCGTCGCCCTATTATTTCTGCATATTGGATTCTCATGGTAGTACAATTTATCCTTGTGGAGGCATACCGCCAGGTGACCCAACCTATACTCTTGGAGGCACAATGGTAAACGGAGTATCGAGCGGGTTTTTATCTTGCCAATAAAAAGATAAAAAATATTTCGGCCAAAAAAACTTGATCTAATTTATTGTGCGCGAGAGAGGATTCGGTCACCAATAATTCCTCGCCGTCGCTCGGAATTTCCGCGACCCCGGCTCGTAGTTTTCATTGCTATGAAAACATCACTCCGTCTTTCGAATCCTCGCGCAAGCAAAAATATTTGCTTGCTTCAAGCACTTAAAGACTTCGTTTCTGGTGCGCGAGAGAGGATTCGAACCTCCATAGGATTGCTCCCGCTGCCCCCTCAGAGCAGTGCGTCTAGCCAGTTTCGCCACTCGCGCATTTTTTATAGCTTACAGCTTTAGGCTTTATGCTTCAAGCTTTGATAGTGATACCCCGTAGTGAATTTTGGCATTACAGAAATAAGAATTCTGTCTGCGCCTAAAGGCGCCATGCCAAAATCTACTACAGGGTGATATAATTTGGATAATAAATTGCTCTTTATGTCTACTCCACTCAAACCACTTCCAAGATTGCTGACAGGCAGACCTGATCTCAAAGAGATTGCTGATCCTATACCCAACTTACCAGAATTTCCCTGCGCTTCAGGGCGCGAAATTGATGACTCAAAACCCACTGTTAATATAGAAACAACTGATGATGAAAATGAATTTAGAGAGTTATGGCTTGAGGGAATTTGGAAAAATGGCGAAGGTGAATTTATGTAGAAAAAAGCCCGACCTTTAGGCGGGTATTTTTAATTTGCAAAACAAAATTTAGTGTTATTCAGACTTGGAGTCTACAGGGGTTTCTGTCACTTCTGCTTCAACTGCGGCCACAGCAACAGGTTCTTTTCGCATCATCTCCATTTTCATTCTCTTATTCATTTCTTTTACCGCTTTTCTTCGAACGAAATAAAGTTTTGCCCTTCTTACTTTTGATCGTTTGATGATTTCAATTTTATCTATCAAAGGAGAATAAAGAGGGAAAATCTTTTCAACACCGTATCCGCCAGCCACTCGCCTTACAGTAAAAGTAGCGCCTGCTTCACGGCCGTGTTTTTTTGCCAAAACAATACCCTCAAACAT
>CAYQPS010000083.1:0-1762 GCA_964419555.1 uncultured Candidatus Saccharibacteria bacterium
TGCTTTGGTGTTTGAGCATTTTGCTGAAGCTGAGTTTTTTCCTGGCCCTGTGTCTTTTCGAACTTCTGAATCAAATCCTGTTCGTTATCCAAAGCATACTTCTTCAAATCGTAGCGATTGGCACATGGCGGGAAAATTTCATTTCCTTTTGCATCCTGGGTACGGAACGTCTGACCTTCTTTGTCGTAATAGACAAAAGAGTGTGCAATGGCTTTCGGCTTTCCTTCATCATTCTTGTAATAGAATGTGAGGACTTCCTGTGCGTTTTTCCATGTTCCCGCTTCGACGATGTACAATCGGCTAATCGGTTTTTCATTCTTTGGTTTTTCGGTTTGTGTAGTCATAGTGTTTGTTTTTTTATGATTTGATAATGTTTCTTTCTCTTGCATTTCTTTTTCTCTTTTCTGCCACTGATCCGACAAGACTTCTGCATTTTTTTCGAAATACCACTTAATTTTCCATCTATCTTCAGTCAGGGGCAGAAGCGGATTGCCATCAACATCGAAGACCCGGAATTTGCCTTTATCTTTCCCATGCATCGTTTCTTTAATTTGTCCGAGCATAAAAAATCCTTTTTCGGATTTGTAGAACACGTCAATAGTCCCTTCGTATTTCCCGGTTTGTTCATCGGGAACATATAATAATTCGCGTTTGGGAGTGTCGTTTTGTTCGGATTGGCTCATGATTCTTTTTCTTTTGAATAGTTCCCGGATTCGTGTTGCGTCTTTTAAGGTGGATTTGCTTTATATTTTTGTTTGTTGCATTTATTCATGGAAGTGCGACTGTAGCTCTGAGTGGAAATCATTGCAAGTCCGATGAACGAATGACAATACAAAGCAACGGGAGGCAAATGGCGCTTTGATTATCGCGCTTGACTCAAGTGCGGTTGTCAATCGCGTCAATCGGGCAAAAAAGCAAAGAGCCGCTGTTGCGGCTCTTGTGGTGATATGTAACGAATGCGTCCTTTTTTTACCAATTTTATTCGACAACAAACGTTTACAAACGGTTGTTGTCGAATAAAACGAAATTATTTAATTACAAACACGTACTGAGTTAAAAAAACAATTAGATTGCGTTTAATACTACTAAACATGAAAATTATAGCTTCAATAATATTCACATTATGGTTACTACTTGGATTATACTTTGGGATAGGTGGATTTGTTAAGGCTGATTATTTTATTTCAAAGGAAAAAGTAAAATCTGAGATTAGTAAGTCTGATACAGTGAGCGTCGAGTACGACGACATATTATTTGAAAATAAGGCATCGCTTAAACGGTATGTAGAAAAGCAATCTATTGAAAGCATTTTTCCGTGGGTATTTAAAACATCAGACTTTACAGGAACGATAATCACCGCATGCGCTTTTGGAATACTTGGAGCAGTAATTCAATTGCTTCGTCAAATCGTTACTGTTAATAAACGACCAGACGAGCTTCAATATATTTCTCTCCCTCTTTTAGGAATGATGACATCAATTGTAACTTTAGGAATTACATACCTTCTTCCAACAATTATTCTCACAAATGGTGGAGCATTTAACCCAACAACTCTCATGTTTTTAAGTTTGTTTGCAGGTCTATACTCAGAGAAATTCTATGAAAAGGTTTCTTCTTATTTCAATAAACTCTTCAAACCTGAATAAAATGGCTTTAAGAAAAGTTTTTTTATTGCTTATAATTTCTTTGTTAGCAAGCGGATATTCATTTTCGCAAACAGTACTTCCTGGTGATACTGCTATTTTTAAAACCTTAAAACTTT
>CAYQPS010000084.1:0-1711 GCA_964419555.1 uncultured Candidatus Saccharibacteria bacterium
GGACTCGAACCCCCATGCCTTGCGGCGCTACCACCTCAAGGTAGTAAGTCTACCAGTTTCTCCACCTGGGCAAAATAAACTGCTTTATTTTGCCCCCAATCCGTTTTCGGAATCGCCGATGCGAGTTTACGAGCAGGCGATCGGGGGCATGTTCAGATTATATACCAAAAATAGAAATTTATTCCGCCGCCTTAACTTCTGCTTCAACTTCAACAGCTTCTTCGTCGGCAACAGCGGAAACTGAACGCATCTTGCGACGAACATCCTTCACCGCCTTGGTGCGGATGTAATATAGCTTGCTCCTTCGAGCGCGAGATTTTTTAACAACTTCAACTTTGTCTACCATAGGAGAGTAAAGCGGGAAAATTCTTTCTACTCCGACACCGGAAGCGATTCTTCGTACAGTAAAAGTAGCCCCTGCTTCTGTGCCGTGTTTTCTAGCCAGCACCATGCCCTCAAAAGCCTGGGTACGAAACTTGCCTTTTTCATCTAAGATTTTTGACCAAACACGGATAGTGTCGCCAGCGCGAAAATCGAGCTTTTTTCTAGCCTCAATATCTACTGGACTAAATTTTATTTTACTTGTAATACTCCCTGCCATAGTCAAAACACTTTAACATAAAAGGGTTTTCTCAGCAACTTGAGCCCCGCCGTGGCGGTGGTTAGGCAACGGCTCAACGCCATTGAGCCGTTAATACACCTCCTGCTGGTAACACTTTTCGCAGTAGACGATTTCGGGTCGTTCTGGTGCATAGGAAGTCCTAATAGGTTTCTCGCATTTCATGCACACACGGTCATAAAGTCTCGGCATTTGTAATTTTGAAAATCTAGCATTTTCCCTGCATTTGGGACATTTGTGTGGTAAGGGTAGGTTAAGTTTACGCAAAAGATCAAATTCTCCTTGAGTTATTTTATATGCTCTACCACACTCCACACATTCAATTGTTTCTTTAAGTATTGATTCTGTGGTTTCCGAAATAGTTTCTGGTAAGATATGTGCTTTAATAGTAATTAAATGAGTTGTAGTTTCTTCATCGTTCCATTTATATCCTTCCTTTAAAGCTTGCTCTTTAGTTTTAGGAAAAAATCTCTGAGAATTAGAGTTGTTATAGGCATGCTTGCCAAATCCTATTTGAAAAAACTCTCCGTAAGTCCATGCTCTGTCATTTTCGTCAACGTATGGATTATTTTTCATATCTTCAATAATATGAGTTCTTAATTTTTTATATTCCTCTTCACTATATTGTTTATTTAATATTGAAAAGCTTTTCCTTTTTAAATTCACGCACCCGAAGTTATCTTTGGAAACAGAACACCAAAAAGCATATTCTGTATTTATGATATTAGGAAAACAATACCCAGAAAATTTAGAGTTACTTACTTGGTCTCCAGTTTGAACTGATTCATACATAAGCTCGGCATTATGCCCCCATCCAGAATAATCCATGCAGTCTTTGGATGTATGAACAGTAAGAAGTTGGCAATATTTACAATTTTCTGCCCCGCCAGCGTTATATAAATCTTTTGAATTTCGAGATTCATAAACATATTCTCCGGTAACATTTACATTTAGCGTATTACCTGTCATGTAACGATAAGGAAACTTTTGCCAAAATTTTTCTGATTCAACTCTTACTTTCTCTATACCTGACTTGGTATCAAGCTTCATTTCCTGAAATTTCAGGTGAGGATAGGAAATATTTCTATTCTC
>CAYQPS010000085.1:0-1544 GCA_964419555.1 uncultured Candidatus Saccharibacteria bacterium
TCATATATTTATTCTCCGGAAAGAACCCTTGTCTGACGCAATGCCAGAAATAAGGTTACCAGTATATTATAGCACTTTTAGTATGTAAAGTCAAGTAGAAAAACTTATAGAACTTGATTCAAGATATGTTCAACTACTTGATTGGTTTTGACTCCTATGGATTCACAAGAGTCACAAAAATGCGAGCCTGTTTTTAGGTTGGGAGAAAAATTGATGCCTGTCACATAAATATTACCATTTCGATGTAAAACAAAATCAGATTTTAGATAATGTTCCACACCTAGGTGCTTGTGCAATTTCTCTGCCAAGGTAAGTACTTTTTCCTTTTCACTATATGATAAATTGTGTGGGATGTTTTTGAAAATAATCAACGGGAAAGTGTAAACGTCTTGTCCTCGAAAATCTGAAAGTGAATGCACTGATGCAGCTTTGCCCATAATAAATTCTTCAATCAAAATACTCCTCTCTTGCGCGAGCCCGTCCTCTATCCCCCGCACCAATTCGGCAAAAGTTTTCGCTAAATGTATGCCCATATTCGTATTTGGTGTGAAAGATTTTACAATCCAGGGAGGAGAGAATTTTTCCAACACTTCTTTTGCTTTATTAAGCGCGTATTTTTCTTTGGGCCCATCGAAATCTTTTTGATAAAGAGGAAAAACTATAGAGCGAGGCATTTTTACTCCGATGTTGGCTATGTGCTCTCGAAGCATTTCCCTGCTCTTACTCCAAGGAGAAGAACTCTCTGATGCTCTGACATGAGGAATAGAAAAGTCCTCAAGGATGTGTGAATGGCTTGGATGTGAAGTGTTCCAAATAATATCAACCCTGTGCATCAGGTCCGCCGGCAGTATCGGCCTGCCACCTAAATGCCACACACCATCTTTATCCACCAAAATATCAACAGGCTTATAGTTATCCGATAAATTTTCTACTACATAAGAAATAAAATCCCCTCCCTCGCGCAAAGAAGTTTCATAATTCTGATTCTCGTTGTCCGCCCCGCCTCGTAGTACTCCAATTCGTTTCATATTGAAATTGTATCATAAAATACGAAACCGCTGGGTCCCGTATCGCGATGTTTTGCGAACGGAACACTCAGCGGTTTAATCCTGCCGATTTGCCATCGGTGGTTATTCTTTGAAATCAGCACCGTGGGCAAAGGCAAAATCTTTGATGAAGTCCATCAGCCGAGTTGCTTCCATCTCCGATACACTCACCGTGATATGCCAACCATTCGGATGCTCACGGTATCCATCCACGGCACGGTTAAACTTCTTTTCTGAAGACTCGTAGGAGTCTTCCCGGGCAAATTCCCGACCGAATTCTTCCATGAAGGCCCACACGAAATGTGCTGGAACAACCACAACGAACTGAACGAAACGCATGTAGACACTGACCTGTTGTGGCATCTCTTGATCCTCGGTATGGGGTTTTGTACGACTTCTTTTCAAACTACAATTAAAAGTTAATTTTGTCAAACAAAAAACACCCCGCTTGCGCGAGGTGTTTTTTTTATGAAAATTTTTACAGATCCATTAACTCCT
>CAYQPS010000086.1:0-1537 GCA_964419555.1 uncultured Candidatus Saccharibacteria bacterium
CAGTCTTTGAGCTTCCTTTAAGTAGTCTATGTACTTAAAGAGTTCGGGATACGCTGACTTTGAGTTCTTAGAAGCGCTCAGTTTCTCATCCAGTAGAGCATAGAAAGCTTTTTCTGATTTATGGCCTTCATTGGAAAATTTGAAAGGCGCTTTGGCCACTCTTTCGTTCTCGGGTAATGAGGCAATGGCTAGGCTCTGCTCCGCTGATGCTTTGTTAAAATCTATAGAGAGTTCCTTTTGACGCAAACTCGCAAGCGCAGACATCTCAACAAAGAAAAAGGAAGAGATTTTGAGTTTCTTCGCTTCTTTCTGAAGTATCTCAAAGTACTCGGTGAGAGGAATTTCGTTTCTCAGAAACGCCTGCCGTTTTTTATCGAACTCTTGAAGCTCATAAGAATAGATAGAAGGTTTAAGGCTTTTGATCGTCACTTCCATTTTAGAAAGATAGGTTTGAAAATCTTCCCGTCTGTCCGCCACCGCTTTGTACGCGGCCAGCGATTCGTAATAGAGCTTCTTGTCCTCTACGCCCCACAGAGTGAAATCGATGTCTGACGTAAGGTCCAAAAATTCGGCGCCTTTAAGCTCACCTTTTTTGAGAAACGACTTGGCAACTTTTTGCCTTTCGGAAAGCGACGCTTGGGTTCTCAAATAACTTAGAGAATCATCGCCAGAACCGGCTTCTAGGAATACATGGCTGACATTTTCTTTACGGAGAATTGTATCTAGAGATTTTGCTATGTTCAGCTGTGCCGATTCATTGGTGTGAGCATCCTGAATCAAGATGATGGCCTTTTTGTGATCCGGCGCTACCCAAGAATCCTCAGTGGTAGCAACAGATTTAGGGAGGTCCAGATTTAAAAATTCAGGTTTTGCGGAGAACGGATTGAAGGGTTTGATTTCAGGACTTGCCCAAGCTAAATCCTGCGCAAAAAAAGCGAGGATCAAGGACCACGCTATCATGCGTAGGCCCTGGCTATAACTCGTACTAGAGCTTTGAAAAAGTTTTGCAATAGCCAAAAATAGGGTTCCTTTTAGGCAGTTCTTGAGTATCTTCAAGTATGCCTGCTTTCCTCTACATCTTCAAAATAATTAAGAAGTCGTAGCCTATTAATCCCTATCTAAGCTTTAACATTTATATGCAGGTGTTGCGGAAGGGCTTATTTTTATTTGGAAACTTTCGGAGGTTCAAAGAATTTCTTGAAGAAAATATAAAAAAGAGTGACTGCAACCGCCCAGAAAACCTGGCGAGCGCGCTTGATCAGACTGAGCGCAATCCCATGAGCCGAAGAATAACCCAAATGATTCAGAAGAAAGGCGAGTCCACCTTCCATTGTGCCTATATTGGCAGGAATGAAAAAAGTAAGCGTTGTTACGGCTTGTAGAAGCGACTGAATCACCAAAGCAGCGCTCAAGCTTATGGAAACATCGAATGCCCAGAACGCCAGATACACCTCTAGAAAAAAGAAAACCCAGCCAAAGAGATTCCAGACAATCGAAATCCAGAATTCAGAATTAGGCGGATTCAGGAGCACTTTCA
>CAYQPS010000087.1:0-1527 GCA_964419555.1 uncultured Candidatus Saccharibacteria bacterium
AGAAGCTAAGAAATGGTACGTATTGGCTGACACACATGAAGATGGTGGGCCCGCTGAGAAGGATAGAGGATCTGTCTATCCAGATCTAAAAAGAAGTTAAGTCAGGTCCGTTGAAATTATAACGTTATAATGTTATAATTGCATTGAGGGTCCTAAAAATGGTTAAACCGACCACTGTTTATATTGATAGCCAACTGCTGCAAGCAGTAAAGCTCAAAGCGGTGCATAGCCGCTCTAGCGTTTCCCGCCTTGTGAATGAAGCTTTGAAAATGGCCTTAAGAGAAGACTCATCTGATCTAAAGGCTTTAAAAGCCAGGAAATCCGAACCTAGCCGTACGTTTGATGAGGTGCTGAAATCACTCAAAAAAGATGGCCTCATATAAAGTTTATATTAAGCGCTCTGCCGAAAAAGAACTCCGGTCTATTCCCAAATCAGACATTCAGAAAATCATCGATAAAATTAGAAACTTGCAAAAGAATCCGAGGCCTCATGGCAGCATGCTTCTAGCCGGCACAGATTCAAGTTATCGTCTTCGGCAAGGCGATTACAGGATTCTGTATGATATTGATGATGAAGCCGAAGAAGTTGTTATTTATAAAATAGGTCATCGCCGAGAGGTCTATCTTTAGAGGAATTCTATGCTGGCTCGCATTGGTATTGGTATGATAGCTATGACATTTTTGAGTTTTGGGTTGCAGTATTTGGCTTTATGTTATGCCAATCGAAGAACAGCAGATTTTTCTTTAACGACGCTTTTATTGGGAGTGGCGTCTTTGGTGATGGGTTGCTTCTTGATTAAGCATATATTTACCAAGTCAAAAAAAGGTTAGAGGGGACTGTTCGTTATTGAAAGGGAAAACGCGTTGAGCAAAAAAATTATAATTTCAGTGTTTTTATTAGGCTTCTTGCAGTGTTCGAGTGTATTTGCCTACAGTAGTTTTAGCTCTTTGGAGGACTTAGATAAGTGGCTTACTTATTATTACCAGAATCCAGAGCCGGAGAGGATGGCTGAAGCGATTGAATATTTTAGCGAGTCTTCTTTCTATTCAACCTCTTCAAGGACGCCTATTGTGTATTTCTTTGCCATGGCTCTGAAGGGCAATGGACCCTTGATGAATAAGGTTTTTAAAGAGCTTTCTTCGAGTGCTAATGTAAAGGCCAGAATAATACTGCTCAATGCGTTGTGGTATATCGATTCGCCAGAGAGCAAAGCCCTGATAGCCCGAGCGGGTAAAGAATGGACTCACTCCGGCTCGATTTCTAAGATAAGTCGCCAATTGCTTGGAAGTCATCCGGTGAAACTGGAAACAGCGCCGATTGCCGCTCCGCTTATGCTGGATATGCTCTGGGCTACTTTTATGGCGTCAGGTCAAAAATGGCCCATCTTACGTATAATTTCTGCCATAGAGCTGGAACGCACAGGTAAAGGCGCTAGGAAGGCTTTGGGGGGTGCTGCGTTATGGTCTCTGACATCCAACAGTAAAAATCACAAAATGGTTTGCCAAGTTTCTAAAGAAGAATTACAG